>CAZNVM010000076.1:0-2058 GCA_964576215.1 uncultured Planctomycetaceae bacterium | reverse complement strand
CGACTCGGTGCGAAACGATGTTTTTCAACTTGGTTCCCCTTCTTGATCCCGGCCATGAGTCCGTCACAGCCAAACTCCCACAGAATACAGTTACCAGGACACCGTTATTTCAACAGGTCGGCAAACTCGTTCAGAGTGTCGCACTGTATGACCTGTGCCAGCAATGATTCCAACGCGACCGGGTCTGACATTCCGAGAACGCTTTTCTCTACCTCCTTCGGAACTTCGCCAAACTTTGTCCGCAAGGCTGTTAAAACCATATTTCTTCCTGCTTTGGTTTCGCCCCCAATCCATAACTCTTCTGCTGTTGTTCTCGCCATATCATTTGCCTCCCTTTCGCTGAGGATTTTTGAAAATGCTTTTGCGACTTGTTCCACGCCGATTTTCGCTACCGACATCGCATATCGGGCGAACGACTTGAGCCAACCACCCATTCGAGGGTCGCCCTTTACCGTCTTGAGCCGATCCGCTATTACCCGGCCAAACTCAACCGTCAACCTCCCTTCCGAGGCCAGTTGCAATAATTCAAGGACCACCTGCAACACCGGATGGCCTTTGAACTGTTCCTTTGACAACAAGGAAAGATCGATCAAAATGAGGTGATAATCCAATAAACCGGTCTTCACCCCCGGTGCTATATCTATCAACTCGTCCATGACCGGCAGGTGTTTCCAAGGGACTTTCCCGTGATAAAGCACGATCACCACCGGGTAGGGTAGCTTCTTCTTTCCCTTTGTTGTTTCCCTGAATTCTTTGTACGTCCGAACAATGTAATCCAGTCCTCGAAGCCGAAAGTCCGTGTCAATTTTCGATTGGTGTTCAAACAGTAAAAAGACGTTTGATTTACGGCTGCTCCCTTTGAACGAAGTGGAAAACCGTAAGTCGCCGATACCTTCGGTGAGTTGGTCGTCAACCGTTACAGGTGATTTGCACTCCAATTGCTTCAGGTCAAGCAACCCAACCGTTTGCTGATCGGTGGCCGTCTGCGGATAGTGGCGCAGAAGGTCCCCCATCAATTCCGGGTCAATCAGGAATCGGCGGACAAGTAAATCGTGCGGCCTGGCAAGTTCAGGGTGTTGCATCAAATCGGAAAAATACAAGATGAGATGTGTCTCAAGGTCGTGCCGACAACGAGGGCAACGACTCGTTACATATTAGCGGAAACGGCGAAAATTACAAGAGGGTTTTGCGGATGGGGCGTTTCCGCGTTTCCGCCCCGCCGATCCTGCGAAGAAGTAAATGTTCAAATCTGAACAACCCACCGCCGCAGAGGTCCGGGACAAATACGGCTTAACACGCCCCCGGCGAAGAGTGGCGGAATCGTAGCTGAGGGGTCGGGTGGAGGGAAAAACGACAAACTTCGGCGACCAACTGAATTCGGCATGCTGGAAGCGGTACGATTAATCTGGCGGAATGAGGTCTGACTTATCGGTCGGCAACATATTCGAGTTCAGATCAGCCCATCGTGCGGCCTCGCCATTGAGCGGACTCCTGATATTATAGGATTGGTAAGCAATCATCTCGCCAATCCTGATAATTAAATCGACAAGGCGTTCCTGTGCAGTCCAATGGTCGCCGATACAAATGTGCGCTGGTTCAAAATTGGGGTGAAAAATAGGTGTCAACAATCGACAGGCAGGGGCTTGTCTGGGATACTCACTCGTCAAGCGAATCTCTACAAAATGTTGTTTACGGTAGATAACATTTCCCCCATTCACCGCTTCGATGCCACGAATGTTGTACTCAATAAGATATAAATCTGGTGGCGTTCCTTCAAAGTTTCTCATCCGAATGAATCGAGATTTTGCTAAACGCGAGAACACCGACTCCATGTCAGAATAAAGCCGCCGCAAAGTATCTGCTCCACGAACCACGTTGTTGTGTAAATTCGTGGTCATAGGATAATGGGCGGGTTGTCGGTTCGAGCGTCGAGCCGCTTTCGTTTCAATCGCCCATTGCTCCTTATGCCGCCCATTCGCTATTCCACCAAAATTCGCCGCCAAGCCGTCGCTCACGCTCTTTCGCCATCCGCCACCATCGCCCAGGTCGCCGGAGAAG
>CAZNVM010000075.1:0-8729 GCA_964576215.1 uncultured Planctomycetaceae bacterium | reverse complement strand
TTCGTACATGTGTACCTGCCTGACTTGGAAATTTTTCGGAACCCATTCCCTTTTCAAGTCCTTACAGGTCGATTATAGTTGTAACTTGTTATATTTCAATACCTTAAAACGTTTTTGCGTTCAGTCCTTTGGACGCTAGTGGTAAAAAGTAAAAGACAGCAGACGACTGACGGTAGCAGTCGGGGTCTAAATCAAAATGTCGAGCCGATGGTTTTCCCGGTGGAATGTGATAAAATCCGTTCTTCGGTTTTCTCTTTTCCTCTCTTAATGACGATTGCCATGTTACGACTACTGATCGGCCTTGCTCTCCTTTGTTCCTGCCGCCAAACACTGTTCGCCGGTGAATCGCACCAGTGGGAAACCGACCATTTTCAGTTGGTGCTTTCCGAAAACGCGGTGGCGGAACATTTTCTCGACCGCCGTAGCGGCACCGATCATATCGGTACCAAAACACCTTTTTGCATCTTGAAACTTGAAAAAGGCGGATGGGATTTCCCGGCAAATCATGTCGAGCGTAATGTTGAACATCGTGTTGAACATAGTGTTAAACATAACGGCGACTTGCTGACTTTTTCCTTTTCCGAAACGCCGATGACCGTGAAGCTCCGTGTTACGGCGGAAAAATCGTTTCTCACCTTTGATGTCGTTGAAGTGGCAGGCGGCGAATTTTACTCACTTCAATTCGCAAAGATTCCACTCAACATTGATGACACGAAAAGCGACTTTGCCGCAACCGCGATGAGCCGGAAAATCAACACAAAAACGCTGGATTTTCCCGGTCGCTCCCGCTTGCTTGGCGGTCAGTGTTATCGAGTGATCGGATACGAGGGAGCAGGTGTCATGCTGCTCGGACTTCCCGAAGCGAAACTGCGTGACGCCATGAAAGCCGTCGTCGATTCCTATCCGCCGGGTGAAATGCCCGTTTCCAAAGCGGGCGGTCCTTATGCGATGGACAATCCGAAAAATCGCGGCTCCTACATCATCACCAGCGAACCAATCACCGAAGATCAGGTGGAGGAATGGGTGGACCACCTTTCCAAATTCGGCGTCGATCAGGTCGATTTTCACCAGGGTACGCCGTTCCGGCAGGGCGACTTTCATTTTAATGCGACAGCGTATCCGAACGGAATCGCCGATTTTCGCAAAACTTCCGAAGCGTTTAAAAAGCACGGTATGGTCACCGGCTTGCACACGTATGCCGAATTCCTGAGTCCTGCATCGCGGTTTGTGACGCCGGTGCCGAGCAAAGACCTCGATGTCATGCGAACGTTTACGCTGGCCGAGGATTTGGATGGGGAATCGAAAGCGATCCACGTCGAAGAAAGTACGGCGGATGTTTCGGAAATCACCGGCTTTTTTGTGCGCAACAGCAAAGTCGTTCGCATTGACGACGAACTGATTCTCATCAACCGTCCGCAAAAAGAAGCACCGTTCGGGTTCGCCGAGTGTACCCGTGGGGCTTACGGAACCAAAGTTTCCGCCCATGCCAAAGGAACGCCCGTCGATCACCTGACGCAATTCTTTTTTCTCTTTGCCCCCAAGCCGGAGAGTGAGCTGTTTCTCGAAGTTGCCCGCGAGACCGCAAAAACGTACAATGAAGGTGGGTTTGGGATGATTTATCTTGATGCCCTTGATGGGACGTGGTCACTTGTTGAAAACAAGGAGTTGACGTGGTACTACGACGCCCTGTTCGTCAATGAAATCCTGAAGCACGTCGGGACGCCGCCGCTTCTGGAATACAGCACGTTCAGCCCGAACCTCTGGTATGGACGTTCCCGCATGGGGGCCTGGGATTCCGCTCATCGCGGTTATCAAACGTTTTTCGACAAGCATATTGCAACGAATCTTTCCAGTGCCGACCGACTCTACCTTCCGGGCCAGATGGGTTGGCTGGCGATCTGTCCGTCACGCGGGGACAACCTTGACAATTTCCAGTATGACACCCTGTTTTCGGAAGACGTCGAATATCTCGGGGCGAAAAGCATGGGGCACGATTACGGACTTTCCTATCTCGACATTCAAAAATCCATTGCGACACCGGCCACCTGGCGCAACGGCGAAATTTTGAAAAACTACGATACCTTGCGAAAGGAACGGTATTTTTCGCCGGAAACGATCAACCGGCTTCAGGAACCGGGCAAGCATTTCCACCTGGCAAAAACCGGAGATGATGCCTGGCGGTTGAAGGAGGCGAATTACGGTCATGCCGTATTGACCGCAGAGAAAACCGGTTTCGTTTACGACAATCCGTTTGAGAAACAGGTGCCGATGTTGATCCGAATCGAAAACCGGCACCAAACCCTTGACGACGACGCTGGTATCGAACTGATCCCGATGGAGGAGACGCAGGTCGTGGACAAACTGGTGTCACAAAAGTTTGAGAAACCGATTGACCTGTCCGGCCATCTTGGTTTCGGCGTTTGGGTTTTCGGAGACGGCGGCGGTCAACAAATCAATATCCGGTTCGACAGTCCGCACCACCTCGTTTCCGGGCACACCGACCATTTCATCGACGTGGATTTCGAGGGTTGGCGTTATTTTTCGCTCGCCAAAGCGGAAAACGGAACCCGTCCGGACGTGAAATGGCCGATTTCGTGTGACAACATTTACAGCGAGTTTCGGGAAAGGGTGCATTACAACAGTATTTCGGAAGTTCACCTGATGATCGTCGGGGATTCGAAGAATCTGCGGTTTCGAACCGTCAAGGCACTTCCGATCCGGGAAGACCGGCTCATCGATCCGACGCTGGAGATCAACGGTCAAACCGTAACCTTCACGGGAACGATCAAGAACGGTCATTTCATGGAGTACGTTCCGGGAAACCGGGCCGTCGTTTATGACTCGCTTGGCCATGAAATCAGCGAAATGGCGCCATCTGTACGACAAATCGAAATTCCGTGCGGAAAATCGACCGTCCGATTTTCCACGAAGACCGAATCGGGCAAACCGGCTGCTGTTCGTATCACGCTCGGAACAATCGGTGAATGAGAAAACCGATGGATTTTTCCGTCGGAGTGTGATAAAATCCGCTCCTTGGTTTTACACTGGCAAACCTGATATCCCGCTGCACTTGGTGCGGCGGCTAAACCAACAAACCCTTATGTCACAAAAACGCCCGACTCGTGAGGAACTTCGTGATGACGAAGTTCTTTGTACCTACTGTAACGCCAAATGTTGCCGCTATTTCGCCTTGCCGATTGACAAGCCGGACTCCTGGAAACAGTTTGATTACCTGCGTTGGTTTCTCCTTCATCAGCACGCAACCGTATTCGTCGAAAAGGAAGACTGGTTTCTTCTCGTTCATACCCCGTGCAAACATTTGCGGGAAGACAACCTTTGCGGCATTTATGAAACCCGTCCCAATATCTGCCGCGAATACACCACGAAGAAGTGCGAGTACGACGACCTGTGGGTTTACGACCAGTACTTCGAGCTTCCCGAACAAGTCGAGGAATACGCCGAAGCCGTACTGGGAATCCGACCCGGCAACGAATTTCGAACGAAACAAAAATCTTGAACTGGGATTTTATTAAGATTCCCAGGATCACCAAGATTGTTCTTGTTCTTGAAAATCTTTTTGAAATCACGGTTCAGACACTTTCCCTATGATATTAACCATCGAGACCACTTGCGACGAAACGGCGGCGGCGGTAATTGGTGAGAACCTTGAGGTTCTCAGTTCCGTTGTCGCTTCCCAGGACGACCTGCACAGCCGGTTCGGCGGCGTCGTGCCGGAAATCGCGTCCCGGGCTCACCTGGAACGGATCGTTCAACTTGTTGACGAAACGATTCGTCGGGCAGGAATCACTTTGGACGATCTTCAGGCGATTGCCGTTGCGAACACGCCGGGTCTTGCCGGATCGCTCCTGATCGGTTTGAGTGCCGCGAAAGCCCTTTGCGCCGCTCTTGACAAACCGCTTATTGCAATCAATCACTTACAGGCCCACGTTTACGCTTGCAAGGTTGCTTTTCCGCAGGAGACGATTTTTCCCTGCATCGGCCTGATCGTCAGCGGTGGGCATAGCAGCTTGTACCGTTGTGAGGCGGCGACCGATTTTACCTTGCTTGGCTCCACGATTGACGACGCCGCCGGAGAAGCGTTCGACAAGGTCGCAACCATGCTCGGTTTGCCGTATCCCGGTGGTCCGCAGTTGGACCGGGTCGCCAGGAAAGGCAATCCCAAAGCGTTTGCTTTTCCGAGAACGTTTTTGGATGATCCAGAGCGGTTGCAATTCAGTTTCAGCGGTTTGAAAACGGCGGTTCGGTACAAACTGGTCGGACCGGGCAAAGCGGATTTTTCGCAAGTGAAACTCTCCGAGCAGGAAGTTGCCGACCTTGCCGCCTCTTTCCAGGAAGCCGTCGTGGATGCGTTGGTCGGCAAGTCGGTTCACGCCTTAAAGAAAACCGGATACGACACGCTTTGCGTCGGCGGTGGAGTTGCAGCGAATTCCCGATTCCGTGAAAAAATGGAAACCGCCGCCAAAACGCACGGCTTCCGGCTGTTTATCGCTCCGATACGTCTTTGCACCGACAACGCCGTCATGGGAGCAATCGCCATGGAACGTTTCAAGAAAGGGTTGTTCGAGTCGCTTGATCTGGACGCCTTTCCCGGCTTGGTCAGGAGGAGTTAAGAAATTCGCCGCGCACGGTAAAAACGGCGGACAACGTTGCCCAACGTATCCACCGTTCGCCCAAAAGAAAACACTGCTCGTTTACAGCAACCACTTGAGACCGAGTGTTACAAGGTAATCGGTTTCCCGCGTGGAAGCACGGACCGTATAGTCGCTAAAGAGCGAGGTCGTGCGGCAACGGTTCAGGAAATATTCCAATCCGACGTTGCCGTGAATGAAATCCCGAGCGGTGTCAACACCGTACTCCGTCAATCCAAGCGGTGTCCCGTACCATTGCGAAGCACTCTCCGGTGCACTTTGTCCGCCCAGTTGCGTGCTGTACGCTAACCCGGCCCGGAATTTCCAGTTGCACCGGTCGATTTCCCGATTGATACCAAGCCGGAAAAATGTCTTTGTGAGCGAAGCGTCGGCGTAGCGAAACGCAATCGCATCGCCGTACTCCGTGTATCCATCCTGCTGCACATTATTCAGGTCCAAGGCCAGGTACGGTCTCCAAAGTCCCCCGCATTCGCTATACAAAGGTCTTGCAAACTCGAAACTCATTGCGAAATTGCCTCCAGCCGTGCGACCGTCCACGGAATAAACGTCGCCGACAACATTTGCCGTGCGGCGGGACGTGTATTCCTGGAATCCGAACCCGAGATACCCTTTGAGTTCGTAAGTATGCTTGATGTACGTTCCACCGTAAAAACCGATATGGTAGTCGTTTGCCGTGTGTCGGGCACTGTTTTGCGTGAGTACCGGATCGGAATATCCGATCACCATTCCCAATGCGCTATGGTGTCCGAGATTCATGTGACCGCCGAACAACACTCCCGTTCGGGAAATGTTGTACGGATCGGAATTCCAATCACCGAGGACATTCGAGCCGAGATAATACGGGGTGAACCAAAGGTGGACCGGTTCCATCGCAGAGGGACACTGCCCGAAGTAGTAGAGGACTTCTCCATCGACTTCAACGGGTTCCCATTCGTCGCGATAGGCGGGTTGGGAATTGTAAACACCGGAATCCCCGGAATCGATAAAGTCGCTGAATTCGATGATTCGCTTCGGTTCCGATGGGGAATTTTCATACTCCTGGTAGAGGGAATCCGAATACATGGGTTCCGAAACAATATATTCTCCGGGGTTGAGATCGTACATTGTTACACCTTGATAAGAACGTGCCGGACGCCAAACGGCCCCGCTGTTCATGCGAACGGACGAAGGCCTCGGTGCTCGAAGCTGCAAATTGTCGAACGCCGGAGTCCAGTACGAATTCATTCCCATCATCAGTGAGTTGGCGCGGGAAGTACTGGAAATGTCCCGCAAACGAAGCCCCCCTTCACCGGTTTTTGCCAAAAGGTCCAATTGTTTTCCGGTGAAAAGAGGTCGCAATACGGGGAAACCCGCAGCAATCGCGTTCGACGCAAAACTTGCGAAAACGATCAATAACGCGAGAACGAGAAAAGGGGTGGGTCTGAGCATTTTCGCCTTTTTGGCGGAAACGCTCAAACGGCATGGGCAATTGTTTGGGCTTTGAGGTTTCATAATTTAAGGTTCCTTTACAAATGGGCGATTTTGTAACTTTGTCCGAACAGGAATTGAATTGCCGTTCGATTCCGCATTTCACGGACAAACGATTCAATTCCGAAAACAGTTTACTTAGGTTCAATTGCTTTTTCAGGCAATTTCCTTACACCATGAAGAATCGGAACAACTGGAATATCCCTTAATGGAATGAAAATTGGCCCATATCATCGTCAAGAAACACACGAGCGATACAATCGGCCTCGTAAATTTTAACGACAAAAGCAGGTCGTTCCGGTTTTGCGTTTTTTAGCAATTCCGGCTGTTCCGGTTGTAGCGAAAATCGCTGCGTTAAAATCGATACAATCCCTAACAAAGAAAAATGTGGACAAAATACAGCCGCCTGTCAAAATGTGCAGAATGCGAGTTTTGGCGAATCTACGGAGAATTTAACGCCAATTTTGGCCTCAACGGGGATATTTTTTTTGATTTTTTTGGAGAAGACGCGATTTCAGGCAGTCACGTATCCGTTATAGCCGTACAGTTTTGCGGTTAATGACTTTGAGGGGGGGCCAAAACCGCCCGTTGAATGTAGACGAAATTCTCTTCGTGGTATTCCGTATAAAATCCGTCAACGTTCCAAATTTGCTGAGTCGGATTCTTCTGGACGACCTTCATGACCCGGTCGAGATTGAGATTTTCCAGACAAAAATACCGTTCCGATTCGTCTTCGGAGAAAATCACAACCCGATTGCCGGAAATGCGAAAGAGACAGCGTTTGTTTTTAAAGGCGGTTCCTTCACGAACGCGTTTCTTTGCGGCGGTCTCCCGCTCCACCTTTTGCGGCGTATTGGAGGCCGGCAAGCGCGTTCCCGGCCGATTCGCGTTCCGGTCCGTTTGTCCCCAAACCGCAAATACGATTCCCACCGTAAAGATCATTGTTAAAAGCGTTTTTTTCATGGACTCAAATGAGTGGAGAACAGGCGAATAGGAACCGTACCTTACCGGCGTTTTGACAAAACAACCCAAGTTATTCCGGCGGCAACGGCACCGATGAGCACTGCCGCGGGGTAAAGACGCCACAAACCGATTTTTATATCATATCCGGTCAGAGTGGCACCGACGCCGATCATCATAATCGACATGCAAAACGCAATAAGCGTACTTTGCAAGCGAACTTTTTGAGCTTCCGGCTCCAAGGGACCAAGCGGTTCGTCGTATTCCTCTTGAGCGACCGGTTTCGTTTTTTTCGGAGCCGTTTTCGCCGTCAGTTCGGCTCCAGCTTTTCCCCCCTTTCCCCCCTTTCCCCCCTTGGCGACCATTTGCACGGCGTCTTTCGGATAATACTTTGCAATCGCGTCGTTGATTTGAGCCGGTGTACAAATCGCGCAGCGAACCGGCATCTCAAAGAGCATTCGCAACTCTTCTTCGACATCGGGATTCACCGGCGACGGGGACGCGAGAATCAACTGCCCTTGGTCGGCCATCACCGGTACGAACGAATGTTGCCTTGCCGTGTTGGGGTTGATTTGCGGCGCAATCGCTTCGTCAACGCCGACATCGTCCAAGCTGATAAACGGCAAACCAATTGATTCGGCGAAAGCAAGCATCACGATTTCCGGTTGAGCAATTTTTTGCTGAAGGACCGCGTGTTGGAGATCAATTCCGAGCGTATCGGCGTAATTCTTGATCTGTTTCATCCGGTCTTCCGGGACGATTTTGTTCAAAAGCAGAATGTCTTCCAGCGAACGACGGCGTTTGACTGTTTCCGTCCCCTTACGACCGAGCGAGGCGTCGTATTTCGCCTTACGTTCCTGGTCGGTCAAACAAAGCATCGCCTTGGCAAGCTCGTTGAGCAATTGCTGCGACTCCGTGCCGAATTCTCCGGACGCATACTTCCGGACATGGCTGTTGAGTTGCCGGTATTGCTTGCGAATCACGCTCGAATTATCCTCGAACGGCTTGAGCTTCAAGAGTTGATAGTAGTTCAGCGGACGGTTCGTCTCGGCAATCTGCAACCATTCTTTGTAAACATCAATTCGGCTCATGGAAACGTGAAATTTTTTTCTGGAATTTGTTGGGGGAGCGGAAAAGAACTGCATTCCATTCTACTTGGGCCGTGATTGATTGTCAACGCGCACAAAATCGGAGAGAGTGATCATTGTGAAAGAACTGAGTAGCCCCAGCGCATCCAAAATCTCGTCCCGGCGGATCGCAAGTTCTCCGACGCTGATCGGTAGGGATTTGGTTGCGGCGTCAAGACCAGGTGACTTCCCACTACCGGAAGTTGCAACCGTCACCGCCCAGATAATCGCCGGTTCCCTCCATCCGGTTTTGAGTTCAATCCACCAGGCGGCCCCGATGACCGAGGCGACGATTCCCATCCGAAATCCAGTGAATTGCCGTTTCGAGATATTCCTGACGGTTTGCGGAGCCGCTTAAATAATCGGTTCCCCACCAGAATCTGTGGGTAAAAAAATAGGTTTTTTGAGGTATGTGGAACAGAAAAGTAGATAATGGACCTTGAAAGTAAAGTACTTCAGTCACGTTGTATCGAAATAGTACATCTGGAAATATCTGTCAAATTTG
>CAZNVM010000074.1:0-18989 GCA_964576215.1 uncultured Planctomycetaceae bacterium | reverse complement strand
AGTCCCTGGGAACGCAGGCTTCCAGCCTGCGCGAAGGTTGCGGAATGAAGTCTCCGCCCTGCGCAGGTAGGATGCCTACGAACTCACTGGCAGGCTGGAAGCCTGCGTTCCCAGGAAAAAAGCGACTTTGCAATCCTCCTGCGTGCGCGGCTCTGATTGGGTTTACAGTCTATTGCGGCTCCGAGACCGATCCTGTAGAATGCGGGCCATGTCCCAACCCAAGCAACTGTTCGTTGTTACGCTTTGCGCGATCCTGATTTTCGTCCTGGTCGGAGTGCCTGCGTACCTGATAAAAGGCTCTGACGCCGTTTTCGCGGCGGTGATCGCAACCGGTGCGTGTTGGACAGGGGCGGTTTTTGCGGTTATTTCGATAAATATTCTCCGATCTACCTTGAAAAAGGAGCTTCCCTGGTTTATCATGGGAGCGGTTTTCCGAATGGGGGTTCCCTTTGCCGTTGTCCTTGTCGTCGCAATTGCAATGGAAAAAGATTTCGCCTTTCCCATCCTGATCCTTTTTCCTATAGTATACTTACTTATGCTCCCGGTCGACGTTTGGGTAATGTTGCCCAGGAAAGATAAGCAGAGGAGAAATCATGCCAACGATGGAATTGATGGATGTCAAGCTGAGGCGAGAGACAATGACGGAGGAAGACATTTATGAGCTAACGCCGGAAGAAGAAGCGATACTGGATGAGGCAGAAAAGGATAATGTATTGATTTCCAGCGAAGACTTTCAACGGGAGATTCAGAAATGGTTTACGAGTCGCCGCTGATGCTTCGGGCCGCATGGAAAAGCCAAGCCGCAGAACAATGGAAAAGCATCCTTCAGTTTTATTCCGAACGAAATGGTTCTGATACCTATTCGATAAAATTAGACAAAAACATTCACCGGGTGGTCACATTGCTCTGTAGCCAACCGAAAATGGGACAAAGAACAACACGAAAAGGGATTCGGCGGTTTGTTGTCGGCAATTATGCCTTGTTTTAGTAACTGTCAAAAAATAACATGCCCAAAATTATGGGGTAAGCGTTTTTTCGACCGGGATTTCAAGGAATTGTGGGCGTTATAATCGTACAATGGGTATTTTAAATTTTGACAGTTTCTTACCGTTTTAATACCGAGGAATTGATCGTTGAAGCGGTTGTTGACGCTCGAAGAAACGTTCCTCTCGACTGACGAGAAAATATTCATAATTCATAATTCGTAATTCGTAATTCGTAATTCGTAATTCGTAATTAAAAAAATGGCCGAACTGGACCTTAATTCGATTGCCGGGCACGTCAATGACGCGGATTATTTTCATATTCCGGCGTTTTTGGGTGGGCATATTTCCATTCCTTTGGAAATTTTCGGAAGGCAAATCACCAAATACATGGTGATCGAGGTGGCGGTCGGTCTCGTTTTATGCGCAATCTTCATTCCCATGGCGTGGAAAATGCGCGGCGGCAAGCCGCTCAAAGGACGCTTTTGGAATATGATGGAGGTGTTCCTCCTTTACCTGCGGGACAATGTAATCCGTCCGAGTATCGGAAAACATGACGCCGATCGGTTTACGCCGTATCTGTGGACACTGTTTTTCTTTGTGCTCGGTTGTAATCTCGCCGGAATGTTACCCTGGAGCGGTTCGCCGACCGGTTCGCTTTCCGTCACCGCCGTTTTGGCTCTGGCGACCTTTGGCATTGTCAATGTCGCCGGAATGCAGCGGTACGGGGCCGGAAAATACTGGCTCGGACTCGTCCCGCACATGGACTTGCCCCCTGTCCTGGCGATCATTCTCAAGCCGATGCTGTTTGTGATCGAGGTGGCCGGGCTTTTGATTAAGCATGTCGTCCTTGCCATTCGTCTCCTGGCGAACATGTTCGCCGGGCACATGGTACTCGCCGTCTTCCTGGCGTTCATCCCGATGACCGCCGGAACGTTCTGGTGGTACCTCGTGACCCCCGGAAGCGTCGCAATGGCGGTCTGCCTGAGCTTGCTCGAACTGTTCGTCGCGTTTTTGCAAGCGTACATTTTCATGTTCCTCACCGCGCTGTTCATCGGAGCAGCCGTACATCAACACTAATTAGTGGTTAGTGATTAATGATTAATGGTTAATGGAGAATTTCAATTTCCCACTAATCATTAATCATTAATCACTAATCACTAACCACTAACTAAGGAGATTTATTCGTGAACAAACTTTCCAAGATTGTCGTTCTTTGCTTTGTTCTTTTTGTCGTTTGCTCGCCGGCGATGGTTTTCGCCGCTGATGCTGCCGAGGGCGCGGCCGCCGCTGTTGCCGATTCCGGGCTTGCGAAGCTCGGGGCCGCGATTGGGTGCGGTCTGGTCATTATCGGGGGTAGCTTGGGGATCGGCAAAATCGGTGCCGGTGCCGTCGAAAGCATGGCCCGACAACCGGAACTCGCCGGGGGTATCCAAACCGCGATGATTATCGCCGCCGCTTTGATCGAAGGGGTAACGTTCTTCGCGCTGATTATCTGCATGATGTGCCGATAAACTTCCCTGGGACCGCAGGCATCTTGCCTGCCACCGTTGCAGGCTGGAAGCCTGCGTTCCCAGCCAGGATTCTCCTTTTTGATGAAATTCTCATGAAAAACGTAATACTTTTGTTAGGCTTCCTTGCGGTGTTCCAGTTCGGGATGCTCGGTCCGGCATTATCGGTTTACGCTTCGGCAGAAGCCGGTCATGCCGCCGGAGATGCTGGTGACCCGAGTGAAAAACTCAACCCGATCAAATTTGATACCGACACCGCCCTTTGGACCGGTGTGGTCTTTTTGGTTGTGGTCATGGTCCTCGGCAAGTTCGCCTTCAAGCCAATTGCCCTGGCCCTCGACCAACGGGAACAGGCGGTCGCCGACAACATCGCTTCGGCGGAAAAGGCGAACGTTGACGCCAGGGAACTGCTTGAACAGTACCGCCAAAAACTGGCCGATGCGCATGTCGAGGTGAAAGAAATCCTCGACGCCGGAAAAAAAGAAGCGGAAGCGGCCAGTGCGGCGATCCTCGAAAAAGCAAGACAAGCCGCCGAAAACGAGCGGATTCGGGCGACCAAGGAAATCGAGGCCGCCACCACCGGAGCCTTGCAGGAATTGGCCGAGAAAAGCGCAACCCTCGCAACGACCCTGGCCGGGAAAATTATCAAGACCAAAATCGACGCCTCCGCTCACCAGGATTTGATTACTAACGCTATTCAAAACTTCCAGACGACAGATGGCAGACGGCAGACGGCAGTTTAGATTCTGCTGTCTGCTGTCTGTTGTCTGCCAACTGCCGACTATGAAAGAACAAGACGCCCAATTTGCTGCTGAGTTTGACGCGGACGTCGCCGTCGAGAAAATCGCCGGGATGTACGCCGATGCGTTCCTTGATGCGCTCGCAGCGCAAGGGGAACCGCTTGCGGAACAGGTCGAGCAGTTCGATTCCCTGGTGAACGATCTGTTCGCAAAGCATCCGACCTTTGAGGCGATTTTGGCGTCCTCGCTGGTTTCGCCGGACGAAAAGATCGGGATTCTCGACCGAACGTTGAAAACGCAGGCGTCCAAACTGTTTTTGAACTTTTTGAAGGTCGTCGCCAAGCACGGGCGACTTGACATTTTACGGTCCATTCACCGGGAAACCCGGAAGGCTTACGAAAAGCGTTTGAATCGTATCCCGGTCAAAATTACGACCGCCGTTCCGCTTGATGAACCGGTGATTCAATCATTGACATCGAGCTTTAGGAAAATTCTCGGCGGCGATCCGATTTTCCAAACCACCGTCGATCCCGAGGTGATCGGCGGTATTGTCGTACGCGTCGGCGACACCATCTACGACGCTTCGTTACTAACCCAACTTAAAAACGTTCGTCAACAGATGATTGACAGGAGCGCACATGAAATTCAAAGCCGACGAAATCGCTTCAGTAATACAGAAGGAAATTGAGCAGTTCGAAAGTCAGATCGACGTCCGTGAGGTCGGTCGCGTCCTCGAAGTCGGGGACGGTATCGCCAGGGTGTACGGTCTTTCCGGCGTCATGGCCGGGGAGATGCTGGAATTCCCCGGCGGCGTGACCGGACTCGCATTCAACCTCGAAGAAAACTCCGTCGGGGTGATTATCCTCGGCGACTACCTGAAAATCGAGGAAGGGGACGAAGTCCGAACCACCGGCCAGCTCCTACGGGTTCCGGTCGGCGAGGCCGTCGTCGGTCGAGTGCTTGACCCGCTTGGGAATCCGGTGGACGGCAAAGGGCCGATCATCACCCAGGATTACCGCTTTGTCGAGTCGGAAGCACCGGGAATCGCGGATCGGCAGCCGGTTCGCCAATCGCTTGCCACCGGGATCAAAGCGATTGACTCCATGACCCCCATCGGACGCGGACAGCGGGAACTCATCATCGGCGACCGGAAAACCGGCAAAACCTCGATTGGGATTGACACCATTATCAACCAAAGAGGAACCGGCGTCAAATGCTTTTACGTCGCTGTCGGGCAAAAGGATTCGACCGTCGCAGGAATCATCGAAACGCTCCGGGAACATGGGGCGATGGACTACACGACGGTCGTCGTCGCCGGGTCCAGTTCGCCTGCACCGCTTCAATATATCGCCCCGTACGCCGGGTGTGCGATGGCGGAGTATTTTATGTACAACGGGCAGCACACGCTGGTGGTTTACGACGACTTGTCGAAACAGGCGGTCGCTTACCGGCAACTTTCGCTTTTGATGCGGCGTCCACCGGGCCGTGAAGCGTATCCAGGGGACATCTTTTACTGCCACAGCCGCCTTTTGGAGCGGTCGGCGAAACTTTCCGACGCCCTCGGCGGTGGCTCGCTTACAGCTTTGCCGATTGTGGAAACGCTTGAAGGGGAGGTCTCGGCGTACATCCCGACGAACGTGATTTCGATCACCGACGGGCAGATTTACGTGCAACCGGACCTGTTTTTCCGGGGCCAACGTCCGGCGATGAACGTCGGTATTTCGGTCTCCCGGGTCGGCGGTTCTGCCCAGATTCCGGCGATGAAGCAGGTCGCCGGCGGTTTGCGACTTGACTTGGCGGCGTTCCGGGAACTCGAAGCGTTCGCCCAACTAGGCACCGACCTTGATGCCGCCACCCAAGCCCGCCTGGATCGCGGATACCGAATGACGGAGCTACTCAAACAGGGCCTGTGCAAGCCGATGCACGTTGTCGATCAGGTCTTGGTCATCTACGCCGGGACCCGTGGCTTTCTTGACAAAATCCCGGTCACCCAGGTCGCCAAGTGGGAAACGATGTTCCTGGAATATGTCCAGAACACGAAAAAAGACCTTTGGCAAAAAATCGCCGACGAGAAAAAACTCTCGCCGGAGATGATCGCGGAAATCGAAAAAACGATTAACGAATTCAACGACCAATTCGCAACTCGGGCGAAATAAAAGGCCAGATTTCGCCCATTAACCGCTCCGCCCTGCGGAGCGTGGGAGGTAAAAATGTCTGTAATGGTGCTGGAAAAACCAAAAACCCGCAAGCGTTCCGCCAAGTCGCTACAGCGGGAGATTCGGAACCGCCTGAATTTGATTGACGACACCGATTCCCTGCGGGCGATTTTGAGGTTGGTCATCAAATTGGAACCGGAAATGCCGGAGGAACTGGTAAGAAGGCTTGAAGCCAGTGATCGTAGTTTTGCCGAAGGTCGAGGTATTCCGCATGAAGAGGTTATGGAAAGGGCAAGAAAATGGCTGGCCGAACATTGAAATGGTCTCCAGAAGCACAAGCAGACCTTAAAGAAATCCTCGCGTTTTATCAAGAACGTAATGGTAACTCGGAGTATGGAGACCGGTTATTGCATGATTTTCATGAGAAAATGAATTATGTTGTCGCTAATCCTTATTTAGGACAAAAGTGGGGAAGAAGAGGCTTTCGTTATGTTATTGTTAATCCGTTTCAACTATTTTACCGTGTTACAAAAACAGAAATTCGTGTCTCTTTGGTGTGGGACTCAAGACGTGATCCGAAAGCATGAATAAATATTTACGTTGGTTATAGAATAAAAACCTTATTTTCACCTTATTTTTCCTGACAAAACAACCAAGTAGCACGGAGAAACCCACTCAACACCCCTTATTCCCTTATTCCCTTATTCCCTTATTCAGACCCCAACCAATAAGCGAATAAGGGAAGTAACGGTATAAAACCTTTCGGTGAAAGTTGGTGAAGCGATGGAATACGACGAATGGATTGATGGCCTGTTCAACCGGAGACAGCGAAATCAGTTCGAACTTGAGTGGGAAGAAGATTGGGTTAGTAAAGTAGATTCCTTGTCGTCAAGTGAAATCCTCGGTTTAATTGCCAAAACGTTTACAAAAGCAGGCGAATACCTCCGACGTTTTCCTGATACCCAGATTGCTTTGGGATTGAAATACGTCACAACCGAAGGGGGAGGAGACTTGAGAAAAATTTATGACGTTGGTGTTACAACTTCAGAACGCCTTGCCGTCATTAATAGCATTTACATTTTGTTCCGGGACTGCCTGGCGTTTCGGTGTAGCGATTGCTCAGAGGAAACGGGTGATGATTTGGACACATACGCTTACATGTTTTGGGACGCCGGTTCCTCGTGTATTTACAGTATCGTTCACTCCAAGATCGATGATAAGGAAGAATTGATTGAAGCAATCCTGAATGTTTTGGAAAAAACGTTGACCATTCCCAATGCAATGTGCCAACAAGCCGCGATTCACGGATTGGGGCATGCAAAGATGAGTATTAAAAGCAATATCCGAGGTAAAAACCGTACCAATTGGCTGGAGCGTATTGATGAGATGCTGTGTCGGTACTGTTTATCAACCACCGATGAACCTTTGAAAGTTTATGCGTACCAGGCACGAACCGGGGCAATCCAGTGACGCCCCATGATTTTTTTAGTTTCGTAGGAGGTGTATGATGACAGTAGCCGTACTGGAAAGACCAAAGACCCGCAAGCGTTCCGCCACTTCGCTACAGCGGGAAATTCGGAACCGGGTTGATTGTATTCACGACAAGGATATTCTACGGGCAATTTTAAGATATGTCCTTAAAGTGGAACCGGAAAACCCGGAGTTGGAGAGAAAACTTGAAGCGGCCAAGCGTGATATTGACGAAGGCCGGGTCATTTCCAACGAAGAATTTATGAAATGGGTCGAACAATGGCTGAGCGAACACTAAATTGGACCAACCACGCGAAAGCAGACGTTGTCGCTATACTTGAATTTTATTACCATCGAAACGGTAACTCGGATTATGGTAATCGATTAGTGCGTGAATTCCAAGAAAGAATGGATGGCGTCGTCACCAATCCCTATTTGGGAGAAAAGTGGAAAAGAAGCGGTTTTCGTTACGTGGTCGTTTCCCCGTTCCAACTGTTTTACCGAGTGACCAAAACAGAAATCATCGTCTCGATGGTGTGGGATTCGAGACGTGATTCGAGAACGTTGAATAAACACTTACGTCGGACAGACTCATGACAGTAGCGGCATGGGAAGAAAAAAATGGATAAGGCAAAACAGTACATTTATATTGTTCAGGCATTGTTAGAGCCTTCGAAATGCAAGATAGGCCGAACGAATGATCTGGAAACACGATTGAAAGGCTATAACAGCATAACGGGTAAATCTAAAGAAAACCCTTACCAATACTTGTTTGCTTGTGAAGTAAAAAATGCGGCACAAGTGGAGGATGCCATTAAAGAAAAGTTTTCTCGCCTTCGAGAAGAAAAAAGCAGGGAAATCTTCTTTTACAATTCCGAATTGTTCAGCGACTACGTCCAATTTATAAAATCTCACAAACTGTTTGTCAAAGAAATCATTGTCAAGACTGCACCACAAAAACAAATCGTAAAAATCGTAAAGAGGACTGCACCAACTCTTGAGGAGCGGGGATTATCCCAAAAAGATGTACTACAAAAGGCACAGAGGATAAAAAATGACGAGTTTTATACTCGATACGAAGACGTTGAAAAGGAACTCTCCATGTATCCGAAAAGCGTCTGGAAAAATAAAGTCGTTTTTTGCAACTGCGATGATGCCGTTGATGATGACGAAAGGAATACATCGGCGTTTCCCTTGTATTTTCTGCGAAACTTTAACGAACTTGGAATAAAAAAACTGATATGTACTCATTATGTTGGCGTGGTGGATTTGTTTAATCAAGGTACAGTAGGGTACGTTTTTACCAAAGATGGTTTTCACGAATTTTGGGAGTATCCCGACGGTTATTCAGGAAGTTTTGATCATCCCTTGTCGCTAAAAATTCTCCACGAAGAGGCGGATATCGTCTGCACCAATCCGCCGTTTTCAAGAGCAGCAGACTTTTGGAACTTGGTCATCAAAAGCGGCAAGAAGTTTTTGATCATATCGAACATCACGAATGTAAAAAATGACATATATATACCCTATTTTATTGCAGGGAAGGTGTGGGCAGGATATAATGAAGTGGATTGGTTTCTAACACCTAAAAAAGAACTAACAAGGGCAGCTGGATTTTGGTACACGAATATCCGCATAAAGAATAGACCTAACTACAAACGTTTGAAGTTCGTTCCCTTAAAAGAGATACCGGAAAAATATAAAAAATATGATGACTCCAAAACGTTATTGGTAGATAATTGTTACGTACCCTGTGATTACAAAAAACCTTTTGCCGTATCCGTTCGTGCAATACTAAACGGATTGTTGGAAAAAGGCTATAAAATTGTCCAAGAAAAGCAATATCGCCCCCACATAAATGGTAAAGAGGTTTTCGCACGGGTATTAGTGCAGAAAATAGAAAAATAAACAGGTGTCATATGATGAAAATTGCCAAGAGAACGACACCGTCTCTTGAAGAAAGGGGCGTTTCAAGAAAGGATTTACTACAAAAGGCGCAGAAGATAAGAAACGATGAATTTTATACCCGATACGAGGACGTAGAAAAAGAACTCTCCATGTATCCGAAAAGCGTCTGGAAAAATAAAGTCGTCTTTTGCAACTGCGATGATGCAGTCGATGATGACGAAAGGAAGACATCGGCGTTTCCCCTGTATTTTCTACGGAACTTTAACGAACTTGGAATTAAAAAACTGATATGTACTCACTACGTCGGCGTAGTGGATTTGTTTAATCAAGGTACAGTAGGGTACGTCTTTACCAAAGACGGTTTTCACGAATTTTGGGAGTATACCAATGGTTTCGATGGCAGTTTTGACCATCCCTTGTCGTTGAAAATTCTCAAGGAAGAGGCAGATATCGTCTGTACCAATCCGCCGTTTTCAAGGGCAACGGATTTTTGGAACATGATCATCAAAAGCGGAAAAAAGTTTTTGATTATCTCTGCCATGACCAATCCCGTAACTCCAGCGTTTATACCTTACTTTATGAATAATCAGGTCTGGGCGGGGTTTAATCGGGTCGATTTCTTCCTGAATCCCAAAAGGGAAATCGTGGAAAATCGAGGGTACTGGTACACGAACATTCGCATAAAGAATAGACCAAAATACAAAAAATTGAAGATCGTTCCCCTAAAAGAAATACCGGAAAAGTATAAAGGATATGATGATTCAAAAGTGTTGGTAGTGGATAATTGCTATATTCCAAGCGATTATAAAAAACCTTTTGCAATTAGTATATTTCCTATCTTTAATGGAATATTAGAAAAAGGATATGAAATTACCGATAGCAAACAATACTTTCCCTACGTCAATGGTGAAAAGAAATTCGCAAGGGTTTTGGTGCGGAAAAAATGAGGACTTACTATGTCAAAAACAAGAACGACTCCGTCTCTTGCGGAACGCGGACTATCCCCCAAAGATGTCTTGCAAAAGGCACGGAAAATAAAAAATGACGAATTTTACACCAGGTACAAAGATGTCGAGAAGGAACTTTCCGTGTATCCCAAAATGATTTGGAAAGACAAAGTCGTGTATTGTAACTGCGATGCCGTTGACGATAACGAAAAGAATACATCGGCGTTTCCCTTGTATTTTTTGCGGAATTTTGACGAACTGGGAATAAAAAAATTGATATGTACTCACTATGTTGGCGTAGTCGATTTGTTCAATCAAGGGGTAGTGGGATACGTCTTTACCAAAGACGGTTTTCACGAATTTTGGGAGTATCCCAATGGTTTCGATGGCAGTTTTGACCATCCTTTGTCGTTGAAAATCCTCAAGGAAGAGGCAGATATCGTCTGCACCAACCCACCGTTTTCAAGAGCGGCGGATTTTTGGAACATCGTCATTAACAGCGGCAAGAAGTTTTTGATCATATCGAACATCACGAACGTCAAAAATGACGCCTACATTCCCTATTTTATCGAGGGGAAGGTATGGGCAGGATACAACAGGATCGATTATTTCTTGAATCCAAAGAAACAGCTTGTAGAAGCCGCAGGACACTGGTATACAAACTTTCCCATAAAAAACAGACCCAAGTACAAGCACCTAAAAATAATGCCGTTAAAAAACATACCGGCAAAATATAGAAAACATGATGACGCTAAAATGTTATTGGTAGATAACTGTTATGTACCAAGTGATTATAAACAACCTTTTGCTGTATCAGTTCGCGCAATACTGAACGGACTGTTGGAAAAAGGGTATAAAATTGTCCAGGAAAAACAGTATAGACCCCATATCAATGGTAAAGAGGTTTTCGCACGAGTATTGGTGCAGAAAATGAATAAATAGGTATCCTATGACAAAAATAGCCACAAGAGCGGCACCGTCTCTTGAAGAAAGGGGCGTTTCAAGAAAAGATTTATTACAAAAAGCGCAGAAAATCAAAAACGATGAGTTCTATACCCGATACGAGGACGTTGAAAAAGAACTCTCCATGTATCCGAAAAGCATCTGGAAAAATAAAGTCGTGTATTGTAACTGCGATGCCGTTGACGATAACGAAAAGAATACATCGACGTTTCCCTTGTATTTTCTGCGGAACTTTATCGAACTTGGAATAAAAAAACTGGTATGTACTCATTATGTTGGCGTAGTGGATTTATTTAATCAAGGGGTGGTAGGATACGTCTTTACCAAAGACGGTTTTCACGAATTTTGGGAGTATCCCGAAGGTTATGATGGCAGTTTTGACCATCCGATGTCCTTGGAACTTCTCGAAGAATCGGACATTGTTTGTACGAATCCGCCGTTTTCAAGAGCAATAGACTACTGGAAAATGATCATCAATAGTGGGAAAAAATTTATAATCATTTCCAACATCGCAAATCCTATTACTAAAGCATTTATCCCCTATTTCAAAAATAATCAGGTATGGGCCGGATTTAATCGGATCGATTATTTTCTAAACCCTAAAAGACAGCTTGTTGAAGCGGCAGGACATTGGTACACAAATTTCCCCATAAAAAACAGACCGAAACATAAACATCTCAAATTCGTCCCATTCAAGGACATACCTGCAAAGTATAAAAAATTTGACGATTCAAAAATGCTGTTAGTGGACAACGGTTATATTCCATGCGATTACAAAAAAACTTTTGCGGTATCCGCTCGTGCCATATTGAATGGATTACTGGAAAAAGGATATAAAATTGTCGAACAAAATGAATCTTACATAGCGCATATTGATGGTAAAGAGTGTTTTAGAAGGGTATTGGTTCAGAAAAAATGAGTCAGCTTCCGAAGCAATCCAAAGGCATTAAAATTAACCCGTTAAAAATTATTCAATCATGGCAAAAGCAAGAGCACTGGACAAGCGGCGTAAGTCGATTAAAAATATCCGCAAAATCACGCGAACGATGGAACTGGTGGCGACCGCCCAGTTCAAGCGGGCGATGGATCGGGCCGTCGCGATTGATTCCTACGCCAAACGGCTCGTCGCGTTGGTCCAGGATTTACGCTCCTCCGGCGCAAATCTGGCAGGAGCGCATCCGCTTCTGGAAGAACGCAAAGAACAAAAAAACGTCACGCTACTCGTCCTCACGGCAAATCGTGGGATGTGCGGCGGGTACAATTCCGGCATCCTTCGGCTGGCGAACAACCGGCTCAAGGAAATCCAGGGCGAGTACGAACGTGTCAACCTGGAGGTCTCCGGCAAACGCGGGATCGGAGCGTTTAAGTTCCGCAAGGTAAAACTGGACGCCGAATTCGTCCACTTCGAGGACAAACCGACGTTTGAGCAGGTCGACGAAATTGCGTCCCGCTATTATGAAGAGTACGTGGCCGGAACAATCGACCGGCTTGAAATTGTGTACCAAAACTTTGCGTCGCTGAGCCGTCAAACGCCGAAAATCGAAACGCTTTTGCCGATCTCCGAAAAAACATTTACCGGTGAAGAGCAGAAGATCAAGGAAGAGGAAGCGAAAACGGAAAGCCTTCGTCCGAAATCGGCGGCGGAATTGAAAAAAGCGGCACTCGTCGCAAAGGCCGAAAAAATGGTTGCTTCCCAAAAAGAACGCGGCCTGAAAGACTCCGCATTCAACAAAGGGGTGGGGTTCGAATTTTTGCCGTCCGCACAGGACATTATCGCCGAGGTCGTTCCTTACTCGTTCCGAATCAAGCTGTACAAATGCTTTCTTGACGCCGCCGTCGGTGAACAGATTGCCCGGATGGTCGCCATGAAAGCCGCAACGGAAAACGCGGATGGTATCATCGGCAACCTGACGACCGCTTACAACAGAGCGAGACAGTCGCAGATCACCAACGAAATCTCCGAAATCATCGGCGGAGCGGCGGCCCTGGAAGGATGATACCGGAATTATCATCTGTGAATTGAAAAATTCACACGAGACTACACGCCGGGGGCACCGTCGAGCGGTTCTCTTTTAGACTCGACGCCCCTACAGACAGGTGAAAAGATGATGATTACAAAAACGAAAATTCCAAATAAGCTCTCTCTTTTTCTTCTTTTTGTACTATTTTCGGTCCATCTTGCGTTGGCGGACGATCCCATTCTTGTCGGCGTGAATTATTTTGCCGGTTGGTGGAGACCGCTTCCGAACAAATGGATCGGTCCCGACGGCGAAGATTGGCGTCCCCAATATCCGGGCCGTCTTCCGTTGCTTGGAGAATACAACGAGCAGGAAACGATGGACCGTGAAATCCTCGCCGCTTCCGGGCACGGCGTCGATTTTTTTCTGATGCTCTGGTATTTCAACGGAATTGACAATACGACAGAACGCGAAAAAAACGCACGATTTTTGAACGTCGGCGTCGAACAATTCATGGCGTCTCCAAATGCCGACCGGATGAAGTTTGCGATTGAGTATTGCAATCATGCCCCGTACCAGATCAAAGAACAGGCCGATTGGGATTGGGCCGTCCACTACTGGATCGAAGCGATGAAGCATCCAGGCTATTTGCGAGTTGCCGGGAAACCGCTTTTCAAGGTGCACAGTTGGCACCATTACTGGTTTGAAAACGGCGAAAACCTGGACCAGTGCCTGAAACGAATGGAACAGTTCCGCCAGGCAGCCAGGGACGCCGGACTCGGAGAACTTTTGATCGGTGGCGGGATCGGTTCCTACCAGAGAGTCTCACTTGAGGAAGGTCGAATCGCCAAGCTGTTTGATTATACGTCGTCTTACATGGAAGTACCGCTTGATTTACCGCCGCCGGAGGGCAATGCCTGCCATCCTTACGAAACGTTGGCCGAATACATGCGAGGTTTCCGCAAGGTTCACGGGGAGGACGCATTGCCTTACCTTCCCTATTTCGGACTGAATTTCAACGCCGAGCCGTGGGGAGACCAGCGTTCCCGGTTCGAGTTTCCCACTCGTGAACAATTGAAGGCAGAGTGGCAATTGCTCAAAGCGGACCTTGAGAATCCGAAATTCAACCTTGGAGTTCCCTTGGGCTATGGCAAGCTCCGGAAAATTTTCACCATTTACGCTTGGAACGAGTTTGGTGAAGGCGGTTTCCTTGCTCCAACGGCGGAAGAAAAAACGATGAAACTCGAAGTGCTCAAAGAGGTCTTTGGTGCGGAGTAATGACGGATTTTGCGGTAGGTGCAAAACTCGTCAACGAGCCGCGCACGAATCAGAGCCGCGCACGGAGCGGTTTTCACGTTACCACCGCTTACTACGTGCGCGGCTCTGATTGGGCAGATTAATCGAGAAATCCGACCAATTCCTGGCTACGGACCGGTTGTTGCAGCTTTCGGATCGCCTTCGCTTCAATTTGCCGGATACGCTCCCGGGTCACTTTGAAAATGTGCCCGACCTCTTCGAGCGTGTAGCTGTACCCATCGCCAAGTCCGTACCGCAGTTTCACGATTTCACGTTCCCGATAGCTGAGGGTTTTCAACACGTTCGTGATACGGCTGCGAAGCATTTCCTGTGCCGCCCCAATTGCGGGACTTTCTGCGGTTCCATCCGGCAACAAATCGCCGAAATGGGAATCCTCGCTGTTGCCGACCGGTCGATCCAGGGAAATCGGGAACCGATTCATCGCGAGAATCCGCCGGGTATCGTCAACGCTGGAATTGGTTGCGAAGGCCGTTTCTTCAATCGTCGGTTCGCGTCCATGTTCCTGAAGGAGTTTGCGGTTTACGTTGCGCACTTTCGACATCGTTTCTACCATGTGGACCGGAATACGAATCGTCCGGCTTTGGTCGGCAACGGCACGAGTGATCGCCTGACGAATCCACCAAGTTGCGTAAGTGCAGAACTTGAATCCGCGACGATACTCGAATTTATCGACCGCTCGCATCAAACCGGCGTTTCCTTCCTGAATCAGGTCGAGAAAACTCAGACCGCGATTCCGGTACTTTTTCGCAATGGAAACGACCAGCCGCAGGTTGCCTTCGGAAAGACCGCGTTTGGCTTCCTGGTACTTGGCGAAAAGTTCTTTGACCTGTTTCACGCGGTTACGCAAACTGGTCGGAGATTCCTGGACCAACTGCAAAATATTGCGGTACTCCATGATCCAAAATTCCCGCTCGTACTCAGGCCGTCCGCTTGCTTTGTGTTCGCGGAAGAGACGGCGAAGTTCATCAACACGGCGGCTGAACTCTTCGAGGGTGCCGATCATGTTCTCGATCCGTTGCGTTCTCAGGCCGAGTTCTTCGACCAAACGCACGGACCGACGACGGCTCCGTCCCAACCGAATCCAGGCGTCTTTTCGGACGGACTCCGAATAAGACTTACTCGTTGCAACGTGATAATCACGTTTGTTTCGACGAACGATCAGGTCCAAAGAGCGAAGATTATTGGGAAAACGCCCCATAATCTGTTGCTTTTCGAGACTGTCCGTTACAGAAACCTGAACCGTCCGGTCAAACGGCAATTCACTGTTGTGGACTCGTTTCAGGATTCGAACCGCATGTTGCAAAACATAATCACATTCCAAAAGTTTTGCGCGAAACTTCCGGCGGGTTACTTCAATTTGCTTCGCCAGTGCGATTTCTCTTTGACGAGTCAAAAGGGGAATCTCCCCCATTTGGGTCAAATACATTCGCACGGGATCATCGGACCAGGTTTCGATGCCGTCGAGTTTAAAAAGTTCTTCGTCAAAAGTGTCGGTTCCCTCTTCCGCTTCGGAGGAAAGAGCACCGGCGGCATCATCTTCCTCGATCTCCGACGTTTCATCGTCTTCGCTCTCGTTTTCCTGTTCGAGGGTCATTTCCTCTTCTTCAGGGGTGAGATTATCGGAAAAATCGTCCAGCAATGGGTCAGGATAGTACAAAACTAAGGCTCCTCTGTGTATGGTCTTAAATCGTTGGGTAACAGATCGTAACGAGAACAACGGATCCGATCAGCGGATCATTCGCTCCCGGTCGTAAACATTCGTAAACTCCATTCTGGAAATACGAACAATCGACAAGGATGTTTCTTCAAAAACGTAATAAAACCCGGAACCTTTTTTTTTCTCAAGTTTTTCAATGGCTTTCTTCCAAAAATGGGGTACTGAAAAATGACCGTTTCTTCACTCCACAAACGGATGGCGGGACAAACGGTGCAATCCTAGGAACACAACGCACTCAACCCTCACTGGCATAATCACGATCAACGAAACCGACCTCCAGGAAAGTGATAACTTGTCCTGGCTGACGCTACCGGGGGGAACGAGGAACGTATTTTCAATTTATTGTAACCCATACAGAGGAAAGGAGTCGAAAAAACCTTCCATTTGGAAGGATATTTCTTTTAGAACAAAAATAAGGGGGGCGATTTTTTCATTCTCCCGAGAGAACTCTGTCATTTTCCACATTCAAAAAGGAGGGAAAAAATCCCAGCTATCTGGTATCGGCAGAAAACGACGAATTACCCCAGGGAATCCGGGAAAAACACTACGTTGCGAAAAACACAAAAGGCTTTCTCACGCAGGAAGCATCACTTTTGACCTTTGAAATCACCAAGTCTTTAATGTGGGAAAAGAGCAAACTTGCTTTCCCATGTATGGGCTTACATAGAGCTACTTGGTCGACAACATTCCTCAGTGGGGGGCGATGCTTTCTCAATCTACTCCTACATCCAGTTTACAGCATTCTTGAATTTAAATCCAGTCTTTTCCCCAAAATTTTTGAAAAATTTCCAATTTACCGGGACAAAAGGGTTGTAAGGAGGAAAATTCGTAAGTTATGGACGTACAAAACGTTGCGTGGGCCAAACAACGCAATTTCTCTCGTTTTTCATCTCTCATTTTTTATTTATTATTTTACTTTTGATCCGGTTCCAGCCCCAGAGCATCGCGCCGAGCAGGACGAGACAGAGGAACATCACGGTCGGGACGAAAGCGGTCCAGGAAAAGAACGGTTCGCCGAAATTCCAGCATTGCGGCCAAAAAAGGATCAGCACAACCGTTCCCAAGCAAAGAAACGGTCCGTAAGGCAATTCCCGTCCCAAACCGAGCAAAACGCGGCCAATTCCGAGGAACACCCCGGCAAGAGGGGCTAAAAAGAAGATTAAAACGCACGGTTGCCAACCGACAAACGCCCCTATCATCGCCATAAGCGTTACATCACCGAAACCCATCGCTTCACGCCCCAGTGCAAAACGACCAATAATGCGAACGCTCCAAATAAGAATCGCCCCGGCGAAAAGGCCGACCAGCGAGCTGACAAGGCCCCGCCAATGAAGCGAATCCGGGACAGCGGTTTTCCACATCCAAGCGATTCCCACGGAACCGAGAACGCCGAGGGCAAGCAGCAGGGGCGTCGTCCTGGACCGTTTCAAATACCGCCAAAAAATCGCAACCGCTTTTCGGAAGGGGAGGCGTCCGTACCAAACGCGGTTCATCGTTGCGAAACACCAAAACCACCAAATTCCGAGCAGAACGAAAAGCGATAATGTTGCCGGAGCCGGAGAAAAACTTTCCGGCCAGGCTTGCGAACTGGCAATATGCAGCGGAACGGAATTTTCTCCATACAAAATTTGCGGAAACACCGATTGCGGCAGCATTTGCGTAGCCGGAAGGAGCGTTTGCGGCAGGAACGTCGCAAACAGCAGGCCGAGAATCGTGCCGGGAATCGTAATCGTGTCGGGAATAATCATTTCCTCGAAATCAATGTACGTCGCCGCAAGAAGGAACAGAAAAAAGACCGCATGAACCGCGAACCGTAGTTGAAGCGTTTGGGCGGATTCCGGATTGAGAATCAGCGGTTCGAGCGTTTTTCCGAGCGACACCGCTTGCCATTGCGTTTCCCACCAGCAAAGAAACGCAAGAGCGATTCCAACCGCGACCGGAAACAGATGCTTAAACGCCATGGACGGTTCGGAACGATCCGGCGAAGAGGCGTAAAGGGCCGTAAACCGCGGAATCCCGCAAGCGACGACGTAACCGGTCAGAAATAATGTGAAAAAGTAAAGCATAAATGAGAAATGGGAAATGGGAATTTATCCGACACGATCTTCACCTGTGCCAATTGTCAACCAGCAAGTATTCGGGGTCGGAATTTTTCCAAATCCTTTTTGATCAAAACGTTTTCACCTGCAAGCAACGTTTCGGTATCAACAAGGAATTGTGCCCAGTCGATAGCGGCTTCCCGTTCTTTGTCGTGATTCAATTTGCCGACTTTCCAGAGGTCAACGCTTCCTTTGAGCAGGTACATCACGATAAGGGCCTGGGAGGGATCAATGACCGGTTCAACGGAGACCCAAGTGTAAATCCCCTGCCGATGGGCTTGGCGAACGGCTTCCATTCGTTTTTCAATCGGGGCGGCGTGTGGTTCCCATTCCTTGCGAAAATCGTCGCTGGAAAAAATGATCGTCGCCCCGTATTTCCAACGGTTTCTCGCAAGAATATCAAAATCCCGAACGCTTCGCAAGCCGCCTTTGGTAAGGACTTGAATCCGAAGATCGTATTTTTCCAGGATGAGCAAGGCTTCCCGGGTCAATGACGCCGCTTCGTCGCTGTGATAAGGATCGCTCATAAAACTGAGCAGAATCTCACGAGAATCCCCCTTCATTTTTTGAGCGTCTTTTTCAAGAAGCCTCAAGATGTCGGTTCGTGGTGTCGGATTCACAGACCACTCATCGATTTTTTTCCGAATGATCGCAGGGCAATAACAATACCGGCAACCGTGCGAACAACCGGTGTAGAGGTTGACCGCAAGATCGCTATACTCCTTCGCTTTGCCGCGTGGTTCGTAGATGATCGACATGGATTACAGACCAAATTCTTTCGGAAAACGCTTACCATTTTTTTGGCACGAACCCTTCGGGCGGTGTGACGATTTCGACGGCTTCACCGGATTGGACGATAACGTATAATCCGTTTTCAATCGCAGAGTCGGCGACATTGTCGCTAACAACGGCACCGGCAACCGCTCCGATAAAATGCCTCTTATCCCCTCTGGCGTCGGAATAGCGGCGGAATTTCTCCAAACGCTCAATATGATCGCGGACATCCCTTGTTTCTAATGTCGTCTTGACTTCAACCAGAATGGCAATCTACGCCGTTAAGTAACTTGGCAGTCTGACTTGACTGTCAAGCGAAGTAACCCATTGTTGTAAAAGGATTTGCGTGATTTTTAATTGCCAAGTGTTTTGCGTTTGTTTTTTTGCCAGATTGCTGAAAAACCTTGCATTTTCAAGACTTGTCCAAAAACGACCCATTTTAACATTCG
>CAZNVM010000073.1:0-21529 GCA_964576215.1 uncultured Planctomycetaceae bacterium | reverse complement strand
GACTCGGCGTGAAAGTCGGCGGGAACATTGTGATGGCGGATTTTACGGCTCATGGCGGTTTTGGAAAAAAGGAATGGAAAAGGTAAATTGCCAATTTTACCTAATCCCCCCAATCGCGCAACCGGGGATTTACGCACCCGTGAACTTCGTGCGAGTATAAAACCGAAATGACGATCCCGCAAAAGCCGAATAGCCGCCTCCAAAAATACCGCTTGGCGACAGGATGACGAACATGCACGCCTCCTCTTGTTTTTCGGGAAATTTTGGTATAATCGCGTTTGCCTTGTGGTTGTTGGAACCACCGACGGGTTGGTTGATTTTGAAGGGACTTCGCCATCTTTGGGTGATCACAGTGGTGATCACCCTTCGAAAAGGCAAGGTGATCGAATTGGGGAGTGCAAATATTCCGCGATTTTCCATGATTTTCACTTTTTGCGTAAGTGGCGACGTGTTCGGGAGTTGCGTCTAACCCATTGAAAATAAATGGGTTACGTCAAACCGTACAAAAATGCTTGGTCAGCCTACGGAACCGAAGGCTACTGGTTCCGAGCTTTCCCATTTGAATTCACGTAACATATTCTACGGCAACGGTTTACGAACAACCGGTGGTACAGGACAAGTCGTACGAATTTCGCAAAACAAGGTATAATTTGCCCAGAAAACCTTCATAAGCCTACGGTTTCCTTTCGAATCCGAAGGCCTGTGTTTCGTCGTCTTGGCTGAGAATAACCTGGACGTGTTATTTGTCTCTCACGTCGGAGCGTCTCTTGTTTTGCACGTCTGCTGGGATACAATGCGTGAGTGGGGCAGGGAGGCGTTCCCCCGTAGCCAGCAGAGGCAACGACGCGACGCAAAACAGAACGTCACGGCCGCCAACGAAGGATAGATTTGTCTACGCTGGACGGATAGTTGTGGGGAGACGGGTTGTTCTTGCACTCACCATAGCGGTCACCTTTCGCTCATTGGGGAAAGGTTCCACTTTTTATTTAGGTCGTAACTCTTTGACTGTTCGATAGTTACGACGCGACGCCTTGCAAATCTTCCGGAAACTGCGCGGAGTACCGCTCACCCCTGGCTACCTTGTTTTGTCCCTTTGGGACATTTTGTCCTTCCTCCCTAAATCTCGGCGACACCCTAAACTTTCATTTCTTAGCGACCTTCTTACCCGCTTTCTTCGCCGCCTTTTTCGTACTTTTCTTCACCACCTTTTTAGCAACTTTCTTAGCGGCCACCTTTTTGCGGGTCGCTTTCTTTTTGGTTCCTCCTTTGGCGGCTCGAGTGGCCAGAAGATCGAGGGCCTTTTCAAACGTCAACTCCTCCACCGACAAATCCCGTGGAAGCGTCGCGTTGGTTTCCCCGTCGGTGATGTAGATACCGAAACGCCCGTTAAGCACATGCACCGGTTTTTCCGTAACCGGCGAAGCGTCAAACGCCCGGAGCGGCTCCGCTTTTTTCGCCGTCGCACCGCCTCGGGCACCGCGACCATATTGTTTCGGCTTGGCAAGCAACTCAAGGGCCTGTTCCAAACTCACCTCGAGCGGCGACAGCTCCGCCGGGAGCGAGCGGGTTTCCTTGCCGCACTGAACGTAAGGACCAAATCTGCCGTTATGCGCGATGACCGGTTCATTGGTCTCTTCCCGGGTTCCCAAAGTTCGCGGCAGACCTAATAATTTCAAAGCGGTTTCAAAATCGAGCGTTTCGACCTCCATTCCTTTCAGAAGCGACGCAAATTGCGGTTTTTCCTCGTCCTCGCTCGTTCCCCGTTGAATGTAGGGACCGAAGCGTCCCACTTTGAGGAAGACCGGCTTTTCCGTGTTCGGGCAATATCCAAGCGGCTCTTCCGCCTGCGTCGTTTGATTGAGGATTTCCATCGCCTTTTCGATTTTCAGTTCGTCCGGCGGCAGGTCTTCCGGAACGCTTGCCCGCTGTTCGCCGTATTGCAAAAACGGGCCGAACTTGCCGACGCGAACATAAATCGGCTCTTGGCTTCCTTCCGGTCTGCCAAGTTCGATCTGGTTGATCTCTTTCGCATCAATCGTTTCGGCTTTCTTTTCAAGCTGCTTTTTCAACCCGATACGCTGCTCCTCGCCGAAATAAAAGTCCCGCAAATAATGGAGATATTGAAGTTCCCCACGACTGATCGCGTCGAGCTGGTCCTCCATCTGGGCGGTGAATTCATAGTCCACCAGATCGGGCAGATGCTTTTCCAGCAACTGGGAAACCGAAAACGCGATCCAGGTCGGGACCAGTGCCCCGCTTTTCTTGAAGCCGTAGTTCCGGTTGAGAATCGTTTCGATAATCGAAGCGTAAGTGCTCGGACGACCGATCCCCTTTTCTTCCAACGCTTTGGTGAGGGCCGCTTCGGTGTACCGGGCTGGCGGTTTCGTCGCATGCGATTTCGGCTCCAGTTCGTTGGTTTTGAGCGTTTGCCCGACCGCCAGTTTCGGGAGAACGACCTCCTGGTCCGCCAGTTCGGCGTCCGGATCGTCGGAACCTTCGACGTAAGCCCTCAAATAGCCGGAAAAACTGATCGTTTTACCGGAAACTTCGAAAATCGCGTCGTCCAATGCAACCTCGATTTTCGTGCGGAAACCGTTGGCGTCTTTCATTTGCGACGCAACCGTCCGTTTCCAGATCAGGTCGAACAAGCGGAACTCGTCGTAGGAAAGCTTTCCCCTAAGCTGTTCGGGAAGCCGGAACGTGTTTCCCGCCGGGCGAATCGCTTCGTGGGCTTCCTGAGCGTTTTTGACTTTCGTACTGTAATACCGGGGGGCGTCGGGCAGGTATTCCTGCCCATACTGCGAGGCGACCAGATTTCGGGCCGCGTTAATCGCTTCTTTGGACAGATTCGTCGAGTCGGTACGCATGTAGGTAATGTGCCCGTTTTCGTAGAGACTCTGCGCAAGTCCCATAGTCGTTCGGGCAGTAAACCCGAACTTCCGGTTCGCCTCCTGTTGCAGCGTGCTGGTCGTAAACGGGGCGTAAGGCCGGGCGGTGTACGGCTTTTCTTCAACGTTGGCAACACGAGCTTGACCGGAAAGCAAGCGTTCCCTCAGCGCATTTGCTCCCGACTCGCTAAGGAGCAGAAAATTTTCCGGCTTGAAGAGCAGACCACTGTTTGGGTTAAAATCCTTCCCCTCCGGAATCTTTTTCCCGGCGACGGAAACGAGTGTCGTGGTGAGCGGTCTCCCGTTTTCCGGCGAAAAATAACCGAGCAGGTCCCAGTAGGTCGCCGATTGGAACGCGATTCGTTCCCTCTCCCGCTGGACGATCATGCGAACGGCGACGCTTTGCACCCGACCGGCGGAAAGTTTCGGAGCGACTTTGTACCAAAGAAGCGGCGAAACCTCGTACCCGTAAAGCCGGTCGATGATGCGCCGGGTTTCCTGGGCACGGACCAGGTCTTCGTCGATTTGTCGCGGACTGGAAAGGGCCTGATCGATTGCCGATTTCGTGATTTCGTGAAAAACGAGGCGATAAACGGGAACCTTGGGCTTGAGAACCTCCAAAAGGTGCCAACTGATCGCTTCCCCTTCGCGGTCTTCATCCGTCGCAAGATAAACGGCGTCGGATTCCTTGAGCAAGTCCTTAATTTTTTTGATCTGCTTTTTTTTGTCGTCGGAAACAACGTAAATCGGCTCAAATTCCGAATCGACGTTCACACCCAATCTTGCCCAGCTTTCCTTTTTGAAGGCTTCGGGGATTTCTTTTGCGCTTTTGGGAAGGTCACGAACGTGTCCGATGCTTGCTTCCACGGAAAACGATTTTCCAAGAAAACTCCCAATTGTCCGGGCTTTGGCGGGGGATTCGACGATCACCAATGAACGTCCTTGCTTCTGCGATGTTTTGTTGACCATTATACTAATGTTTGGGGTAAAAAACCAAAAAAACGATCATTCCTGGGAGTGTAATACCGATTCTACGTTTTTTTGTCAATGGAAGGTTGCAAATTTTTTTCGAGAATCTCCTTCAATTTCGCAATCACGAGATCGTAATGGGCGGCTTCATGGGGAAAAGTGCATTCCGAGCAGCACTTGACGTTCTTCGATTCGCCGACGTACTTGAAATTTCCGCCGCAACGGTCCCCCAACAGGTAGAGCGGACAATAACAAAACAGGCAGTTGAAGGTTTCAGAATCGCTATTATCGTGGCACGGAAAATACCGACATTCTTCATTTCGAAAGAATTGATCACTGTTTTTCATTGTAGGGGGCATCGGGAATCGGGAATCGGGCATCGGGAATAGGGAATAGGAAGAAGTTTTTACTAACTCAAACCGTAAACAGATGGTAACTCAAAACAGTCAAGGGCATCGGGAATCGGGCATCGGGAATAGGGAATAGGAAGAAGTTTTTACTAACTCAAACCGTAAACAGATGGTAACTCAAAACAGTCAAGGGCATCGGGAATCGGGCATCGGGCATGGGTGATAAGTGAAAAACTTCCTCCAATTTCCGATTCCCGATGCCCGATTCCCTTAAATTTCAACACCTTTTCCAGTTTCATTACCATTTCGTTTACACTTTGAGTTACTAATCACTACTACACTTTTTCGCAAATGACGTTCATTATCACCGCCCCAAGGGGGCGAAACAAGGTAGCCGGGGGTGAGCGGTATTCCGCGAACCCCCGGAAAACAGGCCCCAAATACATTTCGCACCCCAACGGGGTGCCACAATTTACCGTCTTGTGCGCCACCGTTGGCGGCGGGGGGATTTTTCGGGGCTCCTTTTCCGGGGGGTCGACGAGTACGTCTCACCCCCGGCTACTTTGTGCGCCCCCGTTGGGGGCTCAATGAACACCATTTGCGACGGGGTGTACTTATCACTTATCACTAACCACTAAATTTCGTCTTTTCCGCCGGGGTTCCAGGGGTTGCAGCGGAGGATACGCCAGATTCCTTTGGCGACTCCGACGACCAGGCCGTATCGGCGGATTGCCTGAATACAATACTCGCTGCACGTCGGCGTAAAGCGACAGGTCGGCGGGAAAAGCGGGCTGATCACTTTCTGGTAAACGCGAACCAAGGCAACCGCGATCTCACCGGGAAGACGTAATAGGAAACAGGGAATCGGAAATCGGGAATCGGGCATAGGGGCGGCAGGTGGCAGAACTTACTATCCCGGTGATTCTACCACGATTGCACAAAAAAAGTCAGCCGGGGGTTTTTCACTCCCGGCTAACTTTTTTGGCCTCCATGAGGCTTAACAAATGTTACTTGAAAGACAACCTGTTAGCAGGCGTCGCTTTTCAGGAACTTTTTCCGACCGAGTCCCAACAGGGCGCAACCGGCGGTGAGCAACAGAAGCGTGGTCGGTTCCGGCGTCGGCGATGGTTCCGGTGGCAACGGCGGTTCCGGCGGATCTGGCGGCAACGGCGGCAGCGGCTCGCGGTTCATCGCGGCGAACATGACATCGTAAATGTTTATGTTATCGATGTACGATCCGTCCCATTCTCCGAATCCGGCAACACCATTCCACGTGCTTGCTGCTCTCGTATCTTGGCCGTAAATGTAATCCACAAAGAGATCCGATCCGGCACCTGCAGCCCACAACGGAACCAGTGCGTTCGTGTGACTGGTATAGTTACCGGCAAAGTCGGTTGTGCTGGTGGGCACATTGCCGAACCCCGCCTTGCCCCAAATGTCGCCGGTTTCATGGTCGGCGGTTACGATCAGGAGCGTATCTTCCCACATATTGTTATCCGTGATCCACTGGTAAACCGCCAAAACGGCACTCATGAAATCATTCACTTCGGCGAGCACGTTCGCTTGAACAAGACTCGGTCCCACATGGTTCGCCCAGTCAATCCCGCCGCCTTCCAGCATTACGAAAAAGCCGTTGTCGCCAGACATGCTATCGAGGATGTTCAGCGAGGCAAGCGACATGTCCGTTAAGCTTGGCAACGCATTATACGCAGTGGCCCCTTGCACACGAAGTGTGTCATATCTGGAGTCGGAGGCATTGAAAATACCGACCACTTTGTCTTTTCCGCTGTTCGCCCAATCTTTGGTCTCGTTTGCATAAGCCTGGAAGTCCGCTTTTGTTCGAAGCATTTCATAAGAAGTGCCTTTAATAACCGGATTTGCACTCGTCAGTGTACTCCACGTATTTGAACCGACGAGGTACGTAGAAGTTATCTGTTGTGCTCCGAGATTTCTGGCACCCGCACCGAAGACGAGGTCCAAGTTTCCGATCATCTCATCGAAAATCGCCACATACTGATTGCGATCCGCGTTGTGAGCTCCGACCCCTCCCGGTGTGGCGTGAGACGCCGGTACGGTCGAGACTGCTCCGATCTTCATGCCCAAACCCTTCGCAACATCAAGGGCGATGTGGTCATCCATTGGTCTATTGGCCGCATTGTTCCAATTGAGCCCCGCCGACGTTTTTTGGCCGGTCATCATTGCCGTAATCGCCTCAGCGGAGTCGGTTGTCTGCACACCCTGCCCAGTTACCGGGGCTTGGCGACCGGCGGCACCACCATTCCAATACCGATTCGGATCATAACCGGCCGGATTGTGGTTAGATGTAGGGGTGGTACTGGTGATAGAATAGGTCGTAACGCCGAGAGACACCGTAAATCCGCCGTTGAACAGATCGGCTACGGCGGAATTCCCCAAAATTCCGAGCTGCGCGGTGTTGAATCCCATGCCGTCACCGATCATGAGGATAACGTTTTTGGCCGGGCCGCCAGAGTCCGCCTGGCCAAAGGCCATGCCCGCTAAAAAGACGACACTGAGGGCAATCGCCAGCCCTCGCATGAAAAGTTTTCCCATATTACTTAGTGCTTCTAAATTTTTGCTGTGCCGACTCGAATCAGGCCCACGACAAGTGTTGTCTGTGAAATCGACTCCCATATACTTCTATTTTAGTCAGATCGGCCAAAAATACAATATTAAAAATTTTAAAATTTCAAATTTTTCGCGTTTTACGGATTATTTAGGCGATTTTGTCGGCGACGGAGCCTGCCCCGACGACAATGGTAGCCGGGAACGGAGCGCAGCGCAGTGACCGGATTTCCCCGCGATTTGGTCCGGTCGCTTCACTCCGTTGCGCTCCCGGCTGCCATTCATACAAACTTGTCGACGGACTGACCGGACATTCCCGTTTCCTGAAACAGGACTTTACTCCGTGAATGTTTCGGTTAAAATAAGGGGGTGTCGGTAAACTGAAATCCTCTACGCTTTTCTACGAGAGATGTTCACAAATTTAAGTCTACGAACAAAAGTTTTTTTCCTGGTAACGGGCGTCGTTGTCGTTTGCTTTGCGATTCTGACGCAGATCGTGTCCCATCGGGCCTTTGAAATGGCCAAGCGGGAAGCCTTCGCCCTCGCACAGGAAACGGCGGACAAGTACCAAAACGAAATCCGGGCGGAATTGCAGGGTGCCCGCATTACGGCGGAAACGCTCTCAACAGTTTTCGAGACGCTCAAAGACTTGAATCTCACCGACCGGAAGATGATGAACGACATCCTGCAAAACGCTTTGCGTAAAAAGGAGTATATCACCGCGTTTTGCATCGCTTACGATCCCGACGCACTCGACGGCAAAGACAAAGAGTTCGCCGGAGACAAGCCGACCTACGACGACACCGGACGCTACGCCCCCTACTGGAACAAACTCGGCGATAATATTGAGGTCGAACCGCTCCCCGCCATCGACACGGAAGACTGGTACATTCAGCCGAAAACGACCCTCCGCGAATATATTCCCGATCCTTACCCGTACCACCTCCAAGATCGTGAAGTGATCCTGGCGAGTCTGATTTTCCCGATCCTCCATCAAGGGAAATTTATCGGAATCATCTCCTCCGATATTGTCCTTGACAAGCTCCAGGAGATGGTTTCGAAAGTCGAGTCCGACACCGTAGGCGGAGTAACCTTCATTCTTTCCAATACGGGGATCGTCGTTGCGCATCCCGACAAGGCCCTTTTGGGAAAAAGCATCTTCGAAATGGGAGTCGACAGAATGCTGACTTACGAACACTCCAACGTTTCAGTTGCCGTCCGCTATGCTACTGAATATATGGCAAGCCGACCGAAACCGGACCCCGCCGATCAAGAGCAGGTCGATCTTTACGAGAATGAAAAGAAATTCGTCGAAATGCTCTCCGGATTCGCAACGGATTTCGACAAATCAAAACTGGATGTTTCCAAGCTGACCCCGGAGCTGGCCGAGGCCATGCTCAAGGCGAACCCGGAACGATTGAACACCTTGAGGGAAGCCAGGGAGGCGATCAAGGGTGGAAAACCCTATGTTCACAGTAGCGAGTTCTTCCATAACACCTACATGCCGGTTCGATTCAGCGAGGCGACCGCTCCGTGGTCGGTCGTGGTCAGCTTTCCGACGACGCGAATCCTGAATAACGCTCACGGCATCCGCAATTACGTTACCGCCGCGTCTTTGATTGCGATTTGCGTCATTGCCGTCATGCTGTTCATCGTCGCACGCAGCGTTACCCGGCCGATTCTCGAACTGGCGGACACCGCCGAAATTCTCGGCAAAGGCAACTTCGATGCGGAAGTTCCGGTCATTCAAAGCAAGGACGAAATCGGTGCCTTGTCGAAAGCGTTCCGATTCATGGTCGGGGAAATCAATAAACTCGTCAGGGAATTGCAGGCGAATGCGAAAACGCTGGAGGAGAAAAACGTTTACCTGAACCAACTCAACGCACTCAAGGATGAATTTCTGGCCAACACGTCCCATGAATTGCGAACGCCGATCAATGGTATCATCGGCATCGTCGAATCCATGATCGACGGAGCGACCGGCGAACTTTCCGACGAACAGAAATACAACCTGGCGATTGTTTCCAACAGCGGCAAACGGCTTTCCCACCTGGTCAACGACATCCTCGATTTTACGAAACTGAAAAACAACGACATCGTCCTGCAACTCAAGCCGCTCGACCTGAAGGTCATCGTCGATACGGTCATCGTCCTGTCAAAACCGCTCATCAAGGGGAAGGACCTGACATTGCTCAGCAAAATCGACGACTCGTTGCCGTTAATTTACGCAGACGAAAACAGGATTCAGCAGATTTTGTACAACCTGATCGGCAACGCGATCAAGTTCACCGAACACGGAAAGGTCGTCGTCTCCGCAACGGTTACGAACGACATGGTTGCCGTTGCGGTGCAGGATTCCGGCATCGGCATTGCCGAGGACAAGTTCGAGAAGATTTTCGAGTCGTTCGAACAGGCTGACGGTTCCACTGCGAGACTCTACGGCGGAACAGGACTGGGCCTTTCCATCACGAAAAAGATCGTCGAACTGCACGGCGGAACAATCAGCGTCGAATCCCGATTGGGGGAAGGTTCCCGATTTACGTTCACAATTCCCCAATCGACGGCCAAAGAACTTGCGGCAAACGAAACGCCCAGTACGATCATCGACATCGAAAGTTTTGCCGCTCACGACACGACGGTTCACGAGCATGTTACCGACGATTCGGAAGAAGGATACCGGATTCTCGTCGTCGATGATGAACCGGTCAATATTCAAGTGCTGCTCAATCTTCTTTCGGTCCGGCATTACTCCGTTACTACGGCGTACAACGGTCTGGAGGCACTCGCGCTGTTTGAAAAAGGGGAAAGATTCGATCTTGTTCTCCTGGACGTGATGATGCCGAAGATGTCCGGATACGATGTTTGTCAGCAATTGCGAATCAGGTATTCGCTGTTTGACATGCCGATCGTGATGCTTACGGCGAAGAACCAGGTGCAGGACATCGTTTACGGGTTCCAGGTCGGAGCCAACGATTACATTCAGAAACCGTTCGACAAAGAGGAATTGCTGGCCCGGGTCAAAACGCTGCTCAACCTGAAGGGGGCGACGCTGGCGGCCACGGCGGCAAACAAGGCGAAGAGTCTCTTCCTCGCCAACATGAGTCACGAACTGCGTACGCCGCTTAACGCCGTGGTCGGTTTGACCAATCTGTTACTCAAAACGCCGATGAACGACCGGCAGAAGGATTATACGGAAAAAATGCGACAAGCATCGACGTCGCTGCTTGACATTATCAACAACATCCTCGATTATTCCGATGTCGATGCCGGCAAGATGAAGCTGTATCGTTCCGTTTTCGAACTTGGCCCGATCATCGACGACCTTGTCAACTCGTTTCGACAGCGGTACTCGGATTCGAGTGTCGAGCTTCGCGTGAAACAAGACGCTTCCATTCCGACGTCGCTGACAGGCGACCCGTTGCGGTTGAAACAGGTTCTCTTCAACCTGATCGACAATGCGTACAAATTCACCGAACAGGGATCGATTACGGTCAGTGTAACCGTGATGCGGCGCGATTCCAACAACGTGTTAATCGAATTTGTCGTCGAGGACACGGGAATCGGAATGACCCGCAGGCAAATGGAAAGCATTTTCGCCGCATTCAGTCAGGCGGACAATTCCGCTACCAGAAAATACGGCGGCACGGGGATTGGCCTGACGATTACCCGCGAAATGGTCGAGTTGATGGGCGGAAAGATTACCGTTGCCGGCCAGGAGGGAAAAGGGACCGTTTTCACGTTTTCCTGTCCGTTCCAGGTCCCGGAAGGGGTTTCGGATTCACTGCCGGTCCTCCCGACAGCGCAGAGTATACCCGACGACACTTTGCGAGGCATGAAGGTTCTGCTGGTTGAAGATAATAAAATCAACGCAATGATTACGACCGAACTGCTGAAATCCGTCGGGATTGACGTAACGCTCGCAGTAAACGGTGCCGAGTCGCTGGATCGACTGGCGGATGCCGTCAAAGGGGGTAGAGTCCCGGCGTTCGATCTGATCCTGATGGATCTGCAAATGCCGGTCATGGACGGGTACGAAGCCACGAAAATCATCAAGGAGACGCCGGAGTACAAGGATATTCCCGTGTTTGCATTGACGGCACATGCTTTCGCGGAGGAACGTGACCGTTGCCTGGAACTTGGAATGCAGGAGCACTTGGCGAAGCCGATTGACGTGGAAAAGTTCTACGAGATGTTACGGAGTGTCTTGCCGCACTGATCCCGGAGTCTCTTCCAAGAGAGGAATACCGTGAATTTACAGCACACCCCTTTCCCCCGACCTTGCGTCAAGTAGAATTGGTTCCCGATTGTCGGATGTTGGATTTTATCTCCTCTCCTTAACACGAAAAAAATTATGAGCGATGAAAATGCGATTCTTACCGTAAATGGACAAACAATTGAACTTCCGGTCTATACAGGCTCGGAAGGGCAAAAAGCGATCGATATTTCCACACTTTTTGATCGATACGGCATCATCACCTTTGATCCTTCGTTGGGAAGCACCGGGATTTGTCGAAGCGAAATCACCTATATCGACGGCGACGAGGGGATTCTCCGGTATCGGGGCATACCGATTGAGCAATTTGACCGTCCGAAGCCGAATTTCATCGAAGTGGCGATGCTTCTCATTAATGGGAAACTTCCGACACGGACGGAACTTATCGATTTTCGTGAACTGTTGACGGAGAATGAACTGATTGATGAGGGCATTCGCCGTCAGTTTCAAAATATTCCGCCGAAATCCCCGCCCATGGCGATTCTCTCGGCAATGCTCAGTCAACTGGCCTGTTACCACGAAAAGTTTCTCCCGCTTGGCGATGACGAACTTTTTGTCGAAGCAGCGGCAAGATTGATTAGTAAAGTACGAACCATTGCCGCGTTTTCGTACCGACGCTCAAAGGGATTGCCGTTTGTTTATCCCGATCCGGCGTTGCGGTATTGCGCGAATCTGTTGCACATGATGTTCTCCATTCCTTACCAGCAGTATGAAGTTTCTCCGGAAGTCGAAGACGCTTTGAATTTGATCCTGATTTTGCACGCCGACCATGAGCAAAATTGCTCCACGGCAACGGTTCGTGTCGTCGGATCGGCAAAGGCCAATCTTTTCGCGGCGTGTGCGGCTGGGGTCAACGCCCTTTGGGGACCGCTTCACGGAGGTGCCAACGTCGAAGTGATGAAAATGCTCGACCAAATTCATCGGGGCGGGATGCGTGCCGAGGATTGTATTGAAAAGGCGAAAGATAAGACCGACCCGTTCAAACTTTTCGGATTCGGGCATCGGGTTTACAAAAACTACGATCCCCGTGCGAAAATGCTCCGGGCTTACACGGATCGGGTTTTTACGAAGCTCAAAAAGAGCGACCCGCTTTTGGACATTGCTCGAAAGCTGGAGGAATTGGCCCTTGCGGACCAGTATTTCATCGACCGAAAGCTGTATCCCAACGTCGATTTTTACAGTGGAATTCTTCTCCGCGCGATGGGAATTCCCACGAACATGTTTACCGTTTTGTTCGGGATCGGGCGTTTGCCCGGCTGGATTGCCCAGTGGAAAGAGGCACACGACACGCCGAACGCAAAAATCATTCGTCCCCGGCAGCTTTACACCGGAAACGTTGTCACGGATTACGTCCCGATTGAAGACCGAGAATAAGCCAACGCAGTCGCCGATGACAGATAGCAGACGGCAGATAGCAGACGGCAGACGGCAGAGTTTTTTACCTATCACTTACCCCCATGCCTACGGTTACGATTGATTTACCGGACAACTTGAACGTTCCGTCGAATTGGGACGTTCGGGCGTTTCTTATGACAAAAATGCACGAAGCGGGCATCCTCTCGCCCGACTCTGTCTGTGTTGCGCCGCCGTCGTTCGTCGAACCCGTTTGGGGATATATTCCGATGGAAGATGATCCCGATTGTTGGTTCACGCCGGAGCAAATCGCCCAAGTGAAGGAAAACCGACGACGGTTGGAGGAAGAATGGGCCAAAAATCCGCCGCCTCTTAGCCGTGAAGAATTTCACCAGGTATTACTGAATGGCCCGGTTGCTACTGAAGAGGAAATTCAAGCATTGGAAGAAATACAGGAGATGAGAAGACAATGGGTTTCTCCGTGGTAATTGATAGACAAACATTTTTGCGAGTTTCCGTTGACATTTCTCCTTTTTTTCCCGACGGCTTATGCGAGATTTACTTCGAGACGAACTGATTACGACGGCGGAAATCGTCGTCGTGAAGGTCGGCACGAATGTCCTTTCACTTCCGAACGGACTTTTGAATGTTGAACGAATCAACCGGTTGGCGGAGGAACTTTACCGTGTCCGCAACCAACACCGAAAAGTGATTCTCGTCAGCTCCGGAGCCGTCGGGGCCGGTATGGGACGCCTGAAATTGAAACAGCGGCCTGCTCTTGTCCCGCAACTTCAAGCGGTTGCCGCAATCGGACAAAGTCAGTTGATCGAAGCCTACGAGGAAGCGTTCAACCGATTCGAGATTCACGCCGCGCAGATTTTGCTTACCGCGGACGATCTTTCAGTCAGAAAGCGATACCTCAATGTCCGGAACGCGATTCGCGCCATGATTGATTACGGAGCGATCCCGATTGTCAATGAAAACGACACGACCAGCGTTCAGGAGCTTCATTCCACGTTCGGCGACAACGACCGGCTTGCGTCGCTGGTTGCCAATCTGTTTCCGACGCCGCTTTTGATCCTGCTGACCGACGTGGATGGGCTTTTCGACCGTGATCCCTCGGAGCCGGACGCGAAACTGATCCCAGTCGTCGCCAAATGGACGGCGGACCTCATGTCGCTGGTTGCCGAAAAAAATTCCCAACGCAGCCGCGGCGGTATGGCCAGCAAAATTAAAGCGGCGAAAACCGTAACACAAGCGGGCGGAAACATGATTATCGCCAATGGGGACGATCCGGAAATTTTGACGCGGATTTTCGCCGGCGAAACGGTCGGAACGGTTTTCACCGCGTCGGACCACCTTTTGACCGCCCGTAAACGCTGGATCGGATACGCCGGGGTTGCATCGGGAACGATTCGGGTCGACGACGGTGCCGAGAAGGCAATCACCCAAAAAGGGAAAAGTTTGCTCCCCATCGGAATCGTCGATTGCGAAGGATTTTTCGAAAAAGGGGACCTCATTTCACTGGTCGGTCCGTCCGGCAAGGAGTTTGCCAGAGGATTGACGAATTACAGTCGCCGCGACCTTGTTCAAATCAAAGGTCGAAAAAGTAGCGAAATTGCCGGTATTCTCGGTACTTGTCCCTACGAAGAAGCGATCCACCGCGACAACATGCAGGAAACCTGGTGAAATTACGGAAGGAACCTCCTGCAAATCCCGAAAAACCACCTTGTTGTTGCTTGAAACCCGGCGCGATTTTTTCCAGGATACTCTTTCCCAACGAAAGACTTCACGGTATACTCAGAGGGAGTGTATGTCTCAAGTTCTCTTACCTCACGGTCGAAATAGTTTTCCATGTCGCATAAACCATCCAAACAAGATTCGTGGACCTCGCTTCTTTCCGAACTCGGCGTAGAGGAGCCCGTACAAAAGCAGAAAGCCGCATCGGAACCCGATGTCCCCCCCCCCGTTTCTCATGGCGAGTCGCAAATGGCAACATCGGCGGACTCTCCTGCGGAATCCCCTGTAAAAACCAGTAGTAAATTCGGTAGGGGGATCGTGTCGGAGGTGCCGGGAATGGCAAAACCGGGAATACCGAAAAAAACGGAAAAAACGAGCTTTTTCGACCGTTTGGCGTCGATCAGCCTTTTCGGAGCGGGAACTTCGGAAAAAATCAACCCGAAAGTGATTGCGCCGACCGTGTCGGAAACGTCGGGCCTTGTTGAGGAAGTCCTCGAACCGAAAAAACTTCAAAAGGTCGAAGAAACTCCGAAAGAACCGAAAGGGGAAAACCGTCCGCAAATCGGTGCCGTTGATCCCTGGTCAAAAATCGCAACGCAAATCGGAGCGAGAAAAGAAACGGCTCTACAGGAAACCGAACCTCAAACGAAACAACGAGAAGAAACGCGACCGATTTCGAAACCTGTTGACGAAATTCCGGACATCGAATCGATGATCTCTTTCCGTGATCTTCCAAAAAAGAAAAAAATCGAGACTGCTCCTCCTGCGGAGCGGGTGGAACACGTTTCAGAATCGGGAAAAACATACGCCGCGCCGGATTCTCCTCCCGCTTCTCCCCGACGAGAGCACGCTTCGGAAAGACGGGAACCCCGCGAAGAACGCAGGCCCGACAGATACGTTTCCGACAAGCGGGGGGGGGAAAGAGTGGAAAGAGGAGAAAAAGGGGAAAGAGGACGGCGTGGAAGGTTCGACAGGAACAAACATGGTGATTCTTCGAGAGAGGAATTGCGTGAAGAATTGAAAGACGCCCCCAGCTACAATGGGCGAAGGGGTTTGGGTGACGTTGATCTTGCCCCTCCCCGGAAAGAAAGGGGATCGTCCTTTGCGGACGGTCTCGAAGACGAAGAAACGTCGGCCGGGAGATCACGAAACCGACATTCGCGTTCCCGAAAACACGGAGAAAACCGCCGACCGGACCGGGCTTACGTTGATCCGCAAAACGAGTTTGAAGGTGGTGATTTCGAAGAGGATTACGAGGTTTTGACCCCGCCGCCGGAAAGAGAATACGGGCCGCCCCGCGATGTGTTCGCCGATTTGTTTCCCGAGGGCACCGGTTCCGAAATGTCGCATGAAACGCATCGCCCGGCTTCCGAAAGCGGACAACGGACTCGCGGTTCAAAAGTACGGGGTGCTTCTTTTCCGGAGGAATCGTCGGTCGAGTCTGAAACGACCGGGGAAGAAAATGATCCCTTCTCACATTTCAACAAAAGAGGGGGGCGTGGTTCCCGAGCGGACCAGTCCCGGCGTGGCGGCAGACGAATTGACAGGCAACCTGAAGAGGATACCGTTGGTGAAGAAGCGGCCTGTTCCCGGGAGTCTTCCTCACGAGGGCGTGGAGCATCCGGGCGAAAAGTCCGGGCGATTGATGAGGAACCCATGGACGAACAAAGTTTGCAGGAAGAGCAGGAAATGGCGCAGCTCCACCGTAACATTCCCGGTTGGGAAGACGCGATTTTGCCGATTGTCGAAAGTAATATCGCCCGACATGCCAACCATGCCAATCGGTCCAACAGTGCCAAAAAAGGGGGAAGAAACAAATAATGTACTCCATTTGCAAACGAATTGGTTATGAAATTAGTGATTAGTGATTAGTATTTTCTGAGTGATGCGTGAAACCTATTTCCTATTTCCTATTTCCTCCATTTCTCATTTCTCATTTCTCATTTCTCCCGTGTTTCTCCATAACCATTACGAAGCGGCGTTCGAAGCGTATTTGCGTTACAACCGGATACCGTACATTGGCATCAACGAGCGGAAGCGTTCTCTGCTTGGCGATGGAGAAACGCTCAAAAGTCTTGATTTTATCGTAACCGTTCCCAATGGGCTTTCTTGGTTCGTCGATGTGAAAGGGAGAAAATTTCCGGGGGGAACGGAGCACGCTTCCTATTGGAAACACTGGACGACCCGGGACGATCTGGTCTCCATGCAGCGTTGGCAAACCTTGTTCGGCAACCATTACAGCGGTTTGTTCGTTTTCGCCTACTGGATTTGCGGACCGCGTTCTCCGCTTCCGGAAGAACGGCTGTTCGAATTTCGGGGGGAACTGTACGGATTCGTCGCGGTCCCTTGGTTCGAATACCTTTCCGAAGTCCGCCTCCTGTCTCCCCGTTGGAACACCTACGGAATGTCCACACGGAAATTTCGGGCACTCGCCAGACCGTTCGACGAACTGGTCGGAATCCCGGAAAAACGATAAAAAACAGTCAAGGACACAGGTGATTAGTGGCCAATAACTACTATAACCCTAAATAGTTGCTATTGTTCGACTTATGATCGGACGCCAGTGATGAGAAATGAGATTCTTCCGCCTGCCGTCTTACTCCTGATCCAGCGCAACGGCAATCAAGTTACCGTCTTGAACCTGGACGATTTCGCAAGGAACCTTGTCACCGACGGTGAGGTTCTTTCCGTTGACGACGACTTGCGGATCGATTTCCGGAGCTTCGGCGTAGGAGCGGCCCCAATAGACGCTGTCCAATTCCTTCCCCTTCGCGGCGAAAATCGGTTGATCGATCAGCACGTCGCACCGCTTGCCGATTCGGCTTGCGTCCCAGTGGTCCGTGATGTCCCCCAACGTCCGGAGCAGATGCTCAAGCCGCTTTTGGATTTTTTTCGGCGGAACCGTCTCGGTAAATTTCGTCGCGGCCGTCCCCGGCTCGGCGGAAAACGCAAACACCCCGCCCCGTTGAAATCCCCAGCGGTGAACAAACGCGAGCAGCTCCTGAAACATTTCGTCGGTTTCGCCGGGAAAGCCGACGATCAACGATGTACGTAACACCAGGTCGTCGATTCTCGTGCGTAATTTTTCCAGCAGGTGTTCCGTTTCCGCCCGATTGACCTGGCGGTTCATCCGTTTCAAAATAGCATCGCTTGCATGTTGGAGCGGAAGGTCGATGTACGGAAGAATTTTACCGTTCTTTTCGGCGAACAATTCGATCAGATCGTCGCCGAAGTGAAGCGGATACGTATACATAAGCCGAATCCAGAAATTGCCGGGCAGATTTTTGAGCGATTCCAAAAGCGACGCCAACATCGGCTTTCCGTACAAGTCGGTTCCCCAGAACGTGGTTTCCTGAGCAATGAGGACCAATTCTTTCGTCCCGGCGTCAATGAGTTTTTTCGCTTCGTCGAGAATGATTTCCTTCGGCTTGCTTACGAAGCGGCCTCGAATCGCAGGGATCGCACAGTACGTACAATGCCGATCACACCCGTCGGCGATTCTCAAATAAGCGACATGCTGCGGCAAAAGCAGGTGCCGGTGGGAATCGTCAAGTTCGAGTTTTTCCTGCGGCGGCGGTCCGATCCAAAAGTAGCTCCCCACCGGCTCTTCCGGCGGTTGCGGAAAGAACTTACCGACAATTTCCACAATGCGAGGTTCGTCGTAAACGCCGACCCAAGCGTCAACGTCGGGATGTTTCCCGGCGATTCGCTCCAAGTAAAGCTTCTCACATTCGATATCGATGCCGCTATAGTCGTCAAAGTCGGGATCAAGATTCTCCCTAACAAGCTGTTCCTTGTACTCCTTGAGCGTCCGCATCTTCTCGAAATTGACCAGGCAACCTGTAACGAAAATCCGCTTGATTTGCCGGTCGTTTTTCAAAGCGACCAGTTCGTCGAGAACTTCCCGGGCTTCGTCCCTTGCCGCCTGAAGAAAGCCGCAGGTGTTCACCAGGGTAAAGTCGCAGTGTTCCGAACGTTCATGGAACGTGTAACCGGCCTTAATAAGTCGTCCGACGAGATTTTCGGAATCGACCATGTTTTTCGGACAGCCAAGGGAGATAATCGTGAAATCAGGCATGAAAAAAATGAGAAATCAAAAATGAGAAATGAGAAATGAGAAATGAGAAATGAGAAATGAGAAATGAGAAATGAGAAATTCCAATCGCCGACCATATACTGTCCAACTCAGCTTGAAATCCCGAGTGTAGAGAGTTCGAAACCCTTATTCGTTTACCGGCGTTTCCGGGCTACTACTGGTGTATTTGGTTTGGTATTTCCCTTATTTGTCCCTTGTTTTCCGGGTAAACGGGTGCTGTTCGCGCCCTTAACCAATCCGTTTACACTTTGAGTTAAGAACGGAATGTTTTTCGAAGGTAGGCGACATTCGCTTTTTGAGATTCCTTCCAATCTCCGTCTACGGAACTTTCGACGACCAACCAACCCTGATAATCGTATTTTTCCAGCAGCGCACGGACTTTCGGAAAATCGACTTTTCCCTGTCCCAAACGACTGCCGTATTCTTTGCTGTGAAGCTGACAAATCACCTTTTCCTTGAGGAGCAGTTCCATGTCGTCGTAAATCGGATATTCTTTCGTCAACATGTTCTGGATGTCGTAATAAACTTTGACGGCGTCATTCCCGATTTTTTCAAGCACGTCGAGATGTTCCTTGGCGTTGAGATAGCTTTCAAAGCCGAGAACGACCTTTTTCTCCGCCGCTTTCGGAGCAAGGCGTTGGAGTTTTTCAATCGCTTTATTCCGGTTTTCAACATTGCCTTTAATATCGTCGTTGCCGAAAAACGCAAGCAATACGTTTTTCACCTTCATTGCCTCCATCGTCTCGATACAATCGGCAACCCAACCTTCGGCCGGCTCGGACGTTGCAAGCGGAACTTGATTCAGCGTTGCCATGGCGAGCGAAGAAATTTCGACGGATTCCGCCTGAGCGGCTTCTAGGAAAAGTTCCCGGTTTTTCGGTTGCGAAAGCGAAAATTCCCCCGTCGGCAGGTAAGAAACCTCAACGCCGTCGAACCCCAGTTCTTTGGCCAACGCGAAATTCTTGGGATGTCCCGCTGTTTTCAGGTCCCAATCGCAAATTCCGATTTTGAACGAACGCGGTGATTCCTGACCGAAAACGTCAAAGGGCGAAACACAGGAAAACACGGCGGCGGTCTGGAGAAAACGACGGCGTGGAATTTTCACGGTTGCCTCCTGATATTCAAATGAAAAATGAAAAAACTGCTATCTGGCGTCTGCTGTCTGTCGTCTTTTTTACTACCCTGCCTGGAGCAAACGTTCCACTTTCTGCAAAACTTCGGAAATTGAACATTGTTGATCGAAACAGTCGAGTTTTACATCGCCGTTGATCCAGCTTTCGACTTTTTTCTGTGCCGAAACGACCGTGCTGTGGGTACGGTCTCCAAAATACTTGCCGATCTCCGAAAGCGCATTCCGTGTATATTTTCTCGCCAACCACATTGCGAACATTCGGGGATAAGAAACCTGCTTGGCCCGGGATTTCGACTGGAGCGATTGTTGGCCGATCCCAAAGGTTTCGCACACCACTTTGTCAATGTCGGCCAAACGGACCGCCCGGCGATTGCAGCGAATTAAATCATCCAAAACCTCCTCGGCAACGGAAACCGTGATCGGCTTGCCGGACGAAAGACAGGTCATGTGGAGCCGATTCATTGCTCCGGCAAGTTGTCGGGCATGCATATTCAGCCGTGAAACGACGAACCGACTGACTTCTTCGCTGATCGGCACATCCCTTTGCTGAATCATCTGCCGAAAGATCGTGTGAAGCATTTCCTTGTCCGGCGGTTGAATTTCGCAAACCATACCGGCTTCCAAACGGGACAAAAGTTCCGGTCGAATTCCGACAAGCTCTTTCAATGGTTTGTCGCCGGCCAGTACCAATTGTACCCCTTGGCTTTTCAAGGTTTCGATTGTTCGCAATAATTCCGTTTGTGTCCCCGATTTTCCCTGGAAAAAGTGCAAGTCATCGATCAGCAACGCGGAAACATCGTGGAATTTACTGCGTAAATTCGACATTCCCTGTTTTGTCACGCTCTCGATGTAAGAGGTGGTAAACTGTTCTGCGGACATAAACAGCACCGGCTTGCGATTTTTCTGTTTCCGGGATTCGGAACAAATTCCTTCGAGGAGGTGCGTTTTGCCGAGGCTGGTTCCGCCAAAGATGTAAATCGGGTTCAGTTTGCCGGGAAACTGGATCGCCATTTGCGCCGCAGTTACGGCAAGCCGATTGGACGGACCTTCGACAAACGTCGTCAAGGCGGCGTATTTTCGAGTACCGACCCGTGGGAGTTCCGATTTGCGTGGAACCGGCGGCGGTAAAGGTGCTTTCGGAGCCGCCGTCAAAACGGCGGCTGAAACACTCGATTCTACGACGGAGTCTTCCAGTTCTTCAACGGGAAACAAGGACGGAAACTGGCGGTAGTTGATCTTTTTTGGCAGAGTCGCCTCGTTGGGGGACAGGGAAGGGATTCGGCCCGGGAAAACCTCATGCAATCGAGTTTTCGAGTTTTTTCGTGTTGTCGAAGCCTCGTGCATGGTTGAACTCTATCCGTCAGTGAAAAGGAAGGGGGGAAAAAAAAGGAAATGTTCGTTGGTGGACAAACAATCCCACAAAAGAACGACAAACCAAACAAAAAAGGCGGACATTGATAAGGCAGTTACGAACCTATCATTTGCGACCTCATTCACAGGTACTTCGCCCGGAACGGTTTCGTTCCCCGAAGTGCCCCCGATTGTATCCAACGGTACGGAATTGTCAAACAATCGTTGATCCGTACAGAAATTATTTCTTTTGAATTTTATCTTAACCCCTTGCACTTACGGAAAATTCGGGAAGTTCTTTCTTTTTTTCGGAGGCCCGTTTTGTTCCAAAGTTTTTTTGCAAAATTGGGGAAAACCTGTCTTTCTCATCAAAAAGGCGAAAATCCTTTTTTTACGTAATTTTATTGTTCAGCAAAACAGTAGGGTTTGTAACACACCAAACGGCAAAAAGTTACGAATGTTACGCTCCGGGATTAACAAAAATCTCCTCGAGCCGAGTGGGACGGTTTACTCCGATTTCAACCATTGCTCCATGAGTCAAGAGCAAAATAGACGGCAGACGGCAGGCCGGAGTTGTATGGTTTGGAAACAGTTTACAAACAACAATGACGGTCTGTCCGACGGCCCGTCATTGCGCTGCGCTCAATACCAAACCAGGAGGATTGCAAAGTCGCTTTTTTCCTGGGAACGCAGGCTTCCAGCCTGCCAGTGAGTTCGTAGGCATCCTACCTGCGCAGGGCGGAGACTTCATTCCGCAACCTTCGCGCAGGCTGGAAGCCTGCGTTCCCAGGGACT
>CAZNVM010000072.1:0-2044 GCA_964576215.1 uncultured Planctomycetaceae bacterium | reverse complement strand
ACGTTGGAATTTCAAGTATTTATCCCCAATTGCCCATTTTAACACGCGAAATCACGGTCAACAGCAAAAAAACAGGAGATTCCATAACTTATTGTACCACAATGGGTTACAAACAAAATTTTATTATACAGTCAAAATATAATACTGTCAAAATCTCCAAAAACAGCCGAAATGGCTGACCGGGCCGCCGAGATTCCCGAAATCAATGTAGTGGCAAGAACCGCTCCGATTTTGGTTGCCGACAAGATGAGATTCCAAAGGGTGTCAGCTAAAAGGGCGACTTGCCGAACACCGAACCGAAAGATTTTCCCAAAAATTTTACCCAGTCGCTCAAAATTTCCGCTGACCAAGTTAACTCCCTTGAGGATCGCACCGGTGTCGTAGAAGTTCAAAAAATATTGATAAATGTCGCCAAGGGTTTTCGAGATTTTTGAGGCTACTGAGCGAACAACACTGTCGAGCGATTCAAACGCTCTGCTAAAAATATCGCCGAGTAGGTTGGCGTTGCGATAGGCGAGGTAACATGCTCCGGCAATGATCCCAATTCCGAGCGCGGCCAAGCCAATCGGTGATAAAATTGCCCCTATCGCCGCACCGATTGCCGAAAAAATCGCCCCAAGCACCGAGGCGAAACTACCAACGGCAAAGGACAATGCGGCAAACGCGCCCGCGATGGCACTGATCCCCATTTGGAAAACGCCCAGCCCGACAAAAAACATTTTGGCAACCGATGCAATCGCGGTCGCGATGATCCCGATGCTTTTTCCGAAAACGACAATACCGCCCCCGACTGTCATGAGTGCGACTCCGACCGCGATGATTTTCGTGATCGTTTTGGCAACCGAGACGACGAGTTCCTTGTTGACAGTGATGTAGTCTGCGATACCGATACAAGTCGTCGTAAGCCGGTCGGTCATCGCCTTGAGGACCGGGTTGAGTGCCTCGCCGACCGCGATGGCGATCCCTTCGACCGCCGAATAAAGCATCCGGAACGACCCGCTGTGCTTGTTCAGACCATTTCACCTGATCAAAAACCGTCAGTTTCGGCCCCGGATTTCGGAGAAAAGTCAGAGTGACACCAACAAGTCATTTGACGAAATCGATAAAATCGAACAAAATTCAAGAAAAAATGACGCCAGCACGTACCGCGAGCGTCCTGATATTTGAAAACCAGAAAGAGAAAGATTATACCCGTTCGATTTTGATGATGGGAAGTAACCTGCTTCCATTGACGAAATCGACGACAAGTTTCACCTTGACACCAGCTTTGCCGCGAATGCACATTCTCGGTGCAGCACAAGGAGTCGAATGCTTTGCATGTTTTCGCGGTTCAATTCGCGGAAGTGTGTTTGCCGCCCGACGATTATAGTAGACCTCGTTCGGCGTTCGACCAAAATGTCGGGTATGCGGACGATGCTCGTTGTACCACGAAACATAGGATCGCACCTCGTTTTCCATGTCGCGTTGTGAAAGCGGAACGACGATGCGATTCAAGTATTCGTACTTGAGCGACTTGATGATACGCTCGGTCACCGCAATACTTCCATGTTGCCCGACGGCACCATATCTATTTTTGACGCTATTGTTGCTACACCAGCTTCGGAAAGCACAGGAATCGAATTGGACGCCTTGGTCCGACACGAAATATTTTGGTTTGACACCATTTTCGGTACAAATACGGTCCATTGCTCGACAAATATCCTCGGTGGTCGGTTGAGTTTTGAAAATCGCAAAGCCCATGATCCGCCGGGAATAATGGTCGATAACCACATAAACCCACCAACAGTACGGAAATTGTTGTGGCACCGCGAACGGAATCCACGGACACCAGAGGCCATTGGTAGTCGACACTTCGGTCAGATCGCCTGACCAAACGTGATTGATATACCATGCCTGGACCTCATGGTTACCCGTTTTTTCGTCTGACGGTAAAGAGTCAGGAGGAATTTCGATTGTCACAGGATCAATCGGCGGTTCGTCGATGCAACGCTTCACGGTTGACGCCGAAAGATGCAAACCGGCACGAGCGAGAATGTCGGCGATT
>CAZNVM010000071.1:0-18901 GCA_964576215.1 uncultured Planctomycetaceae bacterium | reverse complement strand
CAGTGACCGGATCAAACAGCTGGGAAATCCGGTCACTTCACTGCGTTACGTTCCCGGCTGCCATTCACAAAGTGCGGTTGTTATTTTTATACTGTTCCTTACTTCTCGTTGAGCAAATAGGTCTGACAGTGGGGACAGATTTGGTACCGGGAGTCGATGTCCCTTTCACAATTGGCGCAGGTTTTCATGGAAGCCGGGGGGGCCGCAAACCATCCGGTCGAGGAGGACGGCTTTTCTTGTTCAGAGATAAGCTCGGCTGTAAACAAAGCATCCGTTACCGCAAATACGGAGGTCGTCGGTTCCGGATCGCCGAGAATGTCCAAAACCGCGCTTTCGGTGAGAACGCTCTGCTTGGGAATTGCGACAAGACTCTTACAAACCGGGCATTTTCCGGTTTTCCCCGCACTCGTTTTTTTTGCTGTCAGCTTATGACCGTTAGGACATTGGATGGAAATCACCATGAGAAGCACCCCTCGATCTTTTTCAGAAACCTGGGAAATTGAAAAGTTCACACCACCAATTCTAACACTTTTTAAAGTAAAAGGGAACGCACAAAAAAAATTTTCACCCGATTTTTCCTCCGAAAGCGGTTCCGTTCGGTTTATCGCTCGAATTCTTCCCGGAACCACCGAGAATTCTTTGGTAAAACGCCCCGGTACTTTCCGACATCCGCCGCGTAATTGCATATAAACCGGGAATCATTACCATTCCGACCAGTGTTGCCGCGACCATTCCCCAAAAAGCGGTTACGCCGATGGACGTACGGCTGCCCGCTCCGGCCCCCGTCGCAAGGGCCAGCGGAACCACCCCAATCGTAAACGCCAACGCCGTCATCATCACGGCACGAAAACGGACCCGCATCCCGGCCATCGCCGCCTCGTGGATCGACAAACCCTGTTCCCGCATGTGCTTGCAGTATTCCACCATGAGGATCGCCGTCTTCGCCGTCAAACCGACCAGCATCAGCAAACCGAGCTGACAGTAAATATCAAGCGGCATTTTGGCAACGTAAAGAGCAACCATTGCGCCCAGAGTCGCGGTAACGACGGAAAGCATCACCGAGATCGGGGTCGTCCAGCTTTCATACTGGGCGACCAGAAACAGGTAGGCGAAGATCATGGCAAGCATGACGAGGGTGAGAATTCTCCCTTCGTTCTGGACTTCCTGATAGCTCAAGTCGGTCCAACTGATCTGGTACCCTTCCGGCAATTCGGAGTTGACGATCTCGCGGATGGTGGTCATCAACTCGCTGGAACTGACCCCTGGGGCGGCTTGAGCACGGACCATCGCCGAAGGAAACATGTTGAAACGTTCGACTTGCCTTGCCCCCAACGTCCATTTGATCGTGGCGAGATTGTCCAACGGAATCAGGGTGCCGTGGCCGGAAACGACGCTCAACTGGCCGATCACGTTCGGATTTTCCCGGTATTGGGCCTCCGACTGGATGACGACCCGGTAGGTTTTTCCGTACATATTGAAATCGTTGACGTAAAGCGATCCGAGCTGCGTTTGAAGCGTCCGAAAAATCGCGTCGACCGACACGTTCATCGCCTGGGCCTTGTCGCGGTCGATGTCCAGGTGAATCATCGGCGTATCCATCGTGAAGGACGTGTTCGGTCGGAATGCCTTGCCGGATTCTTCCAGTTTTGACACAAGAAGGCGGGCATTCTCCGCAAGTTCCTTCAGCGATTGATCTCCAACGGCCTGAAGTGCAAAACTGACACCACCGGTGGAACCAAGACCGCTAATCGGTGGTGGAATGTGGACATTGACTTTTGCCTCCGCAATCGCCTCGCAACGTTTGAGGATTTCCCGCTGGATATTTTCGAGGGAGGTTTCAGGCGTCGTCCGTTTCTTCCAGGGCAAGAGCCGAACGGTGATTTGCCCCAGGTTTTCCGCACTACCGGCAGTACGGCTCTGGACCGGAGTGGCAACACAAGACGCAACGCCGTCGATTTTGGTGGTGATTTCGACGAATTCCTTCAAGACCGCCTGTGTTCTCGGAAGCGAAGCACCCGCCGGGAGAATCACTTCCGCAAAAAGGGTGCCTCGATCTTCGTTCGGCAGAAACGCCGTCGGCAACCAGGTGAAAAAAGTGTAATTCCCGAAAATAATAAGCCCCAGCACGAAAATCGTAACAAGGGGATACCGCGCAAGAAAACCGCCGAGGCCCAGGTAACGATTCCGTGTGAACTCCAGTCCGTAGTTGAACAATTTCGCCCAGCCGCGATTTTCTTCGGTCCGCCGGAGCAAAATGGCACAAAGGGCCGGGGAGAGCGTCAGTGCAACGACCGCCGAAAGGCAAAGGGCAGCGCACATCGTAATCGCAAATTGCCGGTAAATCGTACCGACCATCCCGCTGAAAAAGGCGAGCGGAGCAAAGATCATCACGACGACGAGCGTTACGGCGATCAGAGCACTGGTCAGTTCCTTCATGGCCCGGAATGCGGCGTCACGGGGCGAAAGATTTTCCTCCTGAATGAGCCGCATACAACATTCCACCACGCAGATCGCGTCGTCGACGACGAGACCGATCACCATAATCAGGCCGAACATCGTGAGAGTGTTGATTCCCAGTTTCAACAGATACATGAACAAAAACGTTCCGACAAGCGAAACGGGAATGGCGATGGTCGGAATAAGCGTTGCCCGCCAATCTTGCAGGAACAGGTAGGTCACCAAAACGACGAGAACAAAGGCGATTCCCAGCGTGATGTAGATTTCGTGCATCGACGCTTCAATGAAGAGCGTCGAATCGTATCCCATCTGCCACCGCATTCCTTCCGGAAAGTTTTCGGCCAACTCGTCGATCCGTTTCTTGGCCGCATCAAGAACAGCCAGGGCATTGGCGTTACTCAATTTGTAGACGACCAATACGCCGGAGGGCTGATTGTTCATTGTTGACATTCCGACGTACGCTTCGGACCCGAGTTCAATTCGGGCAATATCCGACAGCCTGACGATTCTTCCGTCGTCACCAGTCCGTACGATAATGTCGGCAAATTCCGAAACTTCACGCAACCGTCCTTTGGTATCCACCTTGAACTGCATGGCGTTACTGGAGGCTTCCGTACCGATGGAGCCGGTCGCCGCCTGGATGTTCTGACTCTGAATTGCCGCTTGAACGTCCCGTTGGCCGAGACCGTAATACCTCATGCGGATCGGGTCAAGCCATATACGCATACTGTAACGCATTTCACTCATCATCATCGCCTGACCGACCCCATTGACGCGAGCTACGGCATCTTTGACGTTGTTACTGACGTAATTGCTCAGGAACAACGGCGTATGTTCCGGGTTCTCGCTGACAAAAACGATGGAGGCGAGAAAGTCGGCGGTCCGTTTGTTGACGCTGATTCCCCGCATGGTAACTTCGCTCGGCAAGACCCGCTCGGCCCGTTTGACGGCGTTGTTGACGTTCACCATCGCAATGTCGGGATTGATACTGGGATCGAAGGTAAGCGTCAAAGAATACCCGCCGCTGTTGTTCGAAACGGACGAGTAGTAGATCAACCCTTCAATCCCGTTGATTTCGGCCTCCAGCGGAGCGGCAATGGTGTCGGCGATGACCTGGGCACTCGCCCCGGTGTAGCTGGCCGAGACGATGATCGTCGGCGGAGCGACCTCAGGATATTCGGCAATCGGCAAGCGTCCGATACAAATCATTCCTCCCAGGATCAGGAAGAGAGAAATGACCATCGCAAATTTCGGACGCCGAATAAAGAAGAATGAGAACATATTATTGGTAACTCAAAACAGTAGAGGAAATCGGAAATCGGGAATCGGAAATCGGGAATCGGGAATCGGGCCTGATAATCCGTTTACACTTTGAGTTGGTAATAACTGCCTGGAGGGGCCGTCCGAAACAGACGACGAACCTGTGACGGTCCCCACTTTTACGCCGTGATCCCTTTGGTCAAGGTCATAAACGCCGTTTCAAGATTGATTTCGTCCTCTTTGAACGACCGGATTCGGATTCCGTTTTCGACCAAAAGCGTCGGCAAATCACAGTAATCATCAATTCCCTGTTCCTTGTTGACCGAAACGCTCAAGATCGGATGATTTCGGAGCGTTTGAATCTCGACGGAACGAACAGATCGGTGCTGCTCCAAAATATTCGCGGCTCTTTCCAAACCGTCGACCACGTCGATTTGCAACACTATGTAATCGCGGACTTTCCGCATCACTTCGGCAACGTCGGCGTTGACAAGCAATTCGCCCCGTTCGATGATCCCAACTTTGTTGCACACGTCGGCCAATTCCGGGAGAATGTGGCTGGAAACCATGATCGTTTTGCCTCGGCCTCCAAGCCGTTTCAGGAGTTCCCGCATTTCGATTCTCGCTCTCGGATCCAGGCCGCTTGCCGGTTCGTCCAGGAGCAAAACCTGGGGATCGTGAAGCAGAACCCTCGCAAGGCCGAGCCGTTGTGTCATGCCGCGAGACAAGCTGGTTGCAAGGGCTTCCCGTTTGTATCCAAGATCGACCAGTTCGAGCATCTCTTCGCAAACTTTCCGGCGTTTTTCTCCGCGAATCCGGTAAGCGGCGGCGAAGAATTCAAGGTACTCGATCACTTTCATGTCATCGTACACCCCGAAAAAGTCCGGCATAAATCCAATCAGACGGCGAATCTCTTTCGGATGCGTGTAGATCGACAGATCGCAAACATACGCTTCGCCCCAAGTCGGTTGCAAAAGCGTGGCGAGGATTTTCATCGTCGTCGTTTTTCCGGACCCATTGGGGCCGATAAAACCGAAGAGGTCCCCTTCAACAAGATCGAGTTTCAAGTTCTTCACGGCAAACAGTTTGCCATATTGTTTGGTGAGGTCTTCGGTTTTAATCATGGGAACAACGGGTAAAAAATGGAAATCCGACCGGAAAAGAATCGTTTCATTGTACCGCAACCCCAAAAAAAGGGCAAGGTAACGCAAAGGTGCGGGTTTTTGTGGTGTTTCGGTTCACCCTTCCCGGCAAAACACGGCTACGGCACTATTCCTCTTTCTCCGCATCGGCATCCTGCTTTTTGAGAATATCGTCAACGACGCCGTACTCTTTGGCTTCTTCCGCCGAAAGGTAAAAGTCGCGGTCCGTATCCTTCGCAATCAGGTCAATCGGTTTGCCGGTGTGGTTGGCCAAAATTTGGTTGAGCGTCTCGCGGTCCTTCAAAATCTGGTCGGCCTGAATTTCAATGTCGGAAACCTGACCATCGACGCGTCCCCAGGGTTGGTGGAGCATTACCTTCGCATGGGGCAGAGCGAACCGCTTCTCCTTCGTTCCACCGGCCAGGAGAATCGCGCCGCCGCTCGCCGCCAAGCCGACGCAATACGTGCTGACCGGGCAACTCAGGATTTGCATCGTGTCGTAAATTGCCAGCGTCGCCGAAACGCTACCGCCGGGAGAATTGATATAAAAGTGAATATCCTTACGACGATTCTCGCTTTGTAAATAGAGCAGTTTCATCACGAGTTCGTTGGCCGTTTCGTTTGAAATCACCCCCTGGAGAAAAATAATCCGGTTTTCCAGAAGGAGATCGCCGAGCGTCATCGAACGTTGACGTTGGTAGTCCCGATAGCTGTTTTGTGAGTCCATGTTTGGTTAGTGGTTAATGATTAGTGATTAATGATTAGTGATTAATGATTAGTGATTAATGATTAGTGGGAAATAGCTCCATCGCTAACCACTAATCACTAATCATTAACCACTAATCACTAACCACTGAAGCATTGTCCCGGGAATGTCTTTTTAATCAAGGGCGGTTATCGAATGAAAACGGAAAAAAATAATCGGAAAAATCGGAATTTTTGAACAAGAAAGATGGGATTTGTCCAGGCGTTCGGAACAGAATATGAGGAAATATTACACGGCATCAACTCTCAAACCGCGATTTTGTGGTATAATGGACACGGTGTCTATTATTGTTTTTTGAAATCGTCATAGATTTAATAAACATTCAGTCCGGGTGAAGCCTTGCTTGCGGGGATTCCGGCTGGGTATTCCGTGACGAGGCGTTGTTTGGTATTTTACAAAGGTTAATGACGGGATGATTGAGGATAAATCGAATCAGAACGAAAACCAGCCCCCATCCTCGAAAAAGAAGGGAGGAGAGCGTGGAACATTCGCAAAAGCAGACCTTCCCACAGGGGGAGGAGCGACCGGTCAACATCGGGCGGCCCCTCTTCTTACGGAAAAAGAAGAATGGAAGAAAATCGGGGAAGCAACCTACATCGACCCGGCGTTCGAAAGAGTTCGTTTGATCGTCCTTGCCATTCTCTTGGTCCCTCTCATGGGAATCGCGTACTTCCAGTCGATCCACGACATCGTCAGGGTTTGGTATCGTGTTCAGGATTATTCCCACGGTTTTTTGATCGTTCCACTGGTTATCTACTTCCTCTGGATACGTTTTGACACCTATCCGGGAACGCAAAAATCGCTCTGCTGGTTCGGATTGATTCCGATTATGTTTTCGTTCGTCGCCAGGTATTTTGGCTCATTGCAATACATGGAGGCGGTTGAACAATGGTCGATTTTCTTGTGGATCATCGGCATTGTGTGGCTCCTGTACGGAAGCCGCGTTTTTCTTTGGGCACTGCCGTCGATGTCGTTTTTACTGTTCATGTTCCCGCTGCCATATCGGTTGAACGTGAACATGCGTCAGGAGTTGCAGCAGATTGCAGCGCAGTTTGCGGCGTTTTTGCTCCAGACCATCGGACAACCGGCGATCAATTTCAAGACGACGATTCGCCTCGGACTTCTCGAAATCGGTGTGGAGGCCGCCTGTTCCGGGATTCGCTTCCTCGTCAGCTTTTTTGCGATTGCCATTGGAACAATCCTGTTGCTACGCCGTCCTTGGTGGCAAAATCTGTTCATTCTCGCCGGCGTCGTCCCCATCGCCTTGTTTATCAATGCGATTCGAATCGTTATGACGTCGCTGTTTATCAAGTATTGCTCGGCGACGTTGGAAGGATTTTCCAAAGAAGGCCAGTCCGTCGGAGTCGTTGCGGATAAATTCGCAGGGTATATCGCCATCGGTATGGCGTTTGCACTCTTTGCGTTGTTTGTGTTTTACCTGACCCGGGTTTTTCGAAAAGTCAATTTGTTACAAAACTAACTAATTAGTGATTAGTGATCAGTGATTAGTGATAATACTGTACTAATCACTAACCACTAATCGCTAATCACTTAAAAAAAGGTGCCAGATGTCAATGGACAATATGCCAATGGATAACGGTGTCGTGGTCAACCCGACCGGGGGAGAGGTCGGGTTTTCACACCGCGAAAATTATTCCGGTGCACATCAGCCGATCATGGACGCTTCGCAGTCTTCCGGTGTGACGCCGCAGGTTCTTGTTCTTTTGCTGGTTTGCGCGATCAAACGGAATTGGAAATGGGCGTTTTTTTTCAGTTTGGTCCTCTCGTCGCTCGGGGCCGCCGCAACCTGGTTGTTTTTTCCGGTGAAGTATGAGGCGTCTTCCTGGGTTTTCGCATTTTCACAGGTTCCTTACACCGTCTTTCAGACCCCCGAGGGGAGAGGGGATTACGAGAATTTTCTGGCGACGCAATTTGCCCTTATCAAAAGCGAACGGCTTCTCGAGGAAGTTCTCAAAGACGAACGTCTGGCACAAGTTACGGAGCTTCACAAGCAAAAAGACCCGGTCAGGTGGTTACAAAAGAACATTACCGTTTCCCGGCAGGGAAAATCGGAGTACTTTACGATTTCTTTCGCCGACACCAATCCGGACGACGCATTGGCTGTCACGGCGGCCGTCACGAAGGCTTACATGGATCGGTACATGAATGAGGTGGAGAACAGGGACACAAAGTTGACCGGCGACCTCGTGCTGGAAAAAACGAACTTTGAAAGTCAGGTTCGTCTTCAACAAAAACAAATTCAACAGTTGATGCGGGATGCAGCGGGCAAAGGTGCGGATTTGGCCGGTGGAATAATGCAGCAGGAGTCGATTCTCCGGGACTACCTGCTTGAAGACGCAAAACTGCAAGCGATGACCGCTCGTTATGAAGCGGCCAAGGGATTCAATCCGGACGTACAGGAAATTCCGCAATTATTGATCAATAAAGCCATTCGGGACGATCCGACGGTGGCTTTTTATCGGGCGCAGGTCGATTCGTTGACCGCAAAAATCGACGCCAGATCCAAGATGGTTACTGCCGACGATCCGAGTCTTCGGGAATTGAACACCAGATTACAGGAAGCCAAGGCGGATTTGGAAGAATTGGAAAAAACGTTGGTGATGGCAAAACAAAGAGACTTGCAAGAGGAATTGAAGGTACGCGCCCAAGAGAATGTGTGGGCCATGGAAGCGGAAATCAAAAGTCAAACGGCACTTGTCGCCATATTGAATGAAAAAGTCAAGCAACAAAAGTCCGTGGCTCAGGATCGAACCGATGACACCGCAACCATCGAATTTCTTAAGCTGCGACTGGATAGGGACAACCAAACGTTGGACAAACTTTCCGAAAGAGTGACCGCTCTTGCAACCGAGGCCCGTTCTGCGGCTCGCGTGATTCTCGACAGGGAAGCGAGAAGGCCGACGTCGCCGAAAGTTGCGTTGAAATTCCCGCTAACCATTATGGTCGGTCTCGGTCTGTTTGTCGTTCCTTTCGTTCTCGGCATCGCTTTGGAAATGATGAAGCCGCGATTGTACCACGTTTCCCAAGTCCGGAAGGCGGCCCCGGAAATTTTGATCGGCGAAATTATGGAACCGCCGGTTGCCTGGCTTCACGGAAACACTTTCCGCAAGCGACTGGCCAAATATCGGGAAACCGTTCACAATTGGTGTACGCATTTATTGCTGGCGGATCCGTTCCGGCGTTATCAAACCATGGCGATTGCCAGCGTTGCCGGAGACGACGGAAAAACGTTTTTAGCAATCCAAATCGCCACGGCCATGGCGCAGATGAAGAGCGGTCCCGTCCTTTTGATTGACGGCGATATGCGTGTCGGACGCTTGCATTTGCTCTTCGGAAACGAAGAACCAGGCCCCGGCTTGGCCGATGTCCTCTCGTTCCGAAAAGGAATCGGTGAAGCAATCGTGATGAATGAGCGGGAACCGAACTTGCACCTGCTTTCCGCCGGAAATCTGGATATTTCCCCTTACGAACTCCTCGGAGACGGTCGTTTTCGGGAATTGCTTGACACCTTAGGGGAACACTACTCCATGATTTTGGTCGTGGTTCCGCCGGTCGCCAACGCGGCGGAATCGCTGATTATGGCCTCCAGCGTTGACTCCGTTCTCCTTTGCGTTCGTCAGGGAGAGACCGTTTTGGCCGCAATGGAAGATGCCTTCCGGAAACTGGTGAATACCGGGAGTCACGTCGATGGAATCGTAGTGAAGGATATTCCTTATTCCCACATGGCCGGAAAAGACGGCGGATTCTCCGACAAAATCGAGCAAATTCGTTTGGCTCACCTGTTAAAACAGGCCGACGCTTATTGAAGTCGGCAGATAGCAGACGGCAGACAGCAGAGAGTTCTGCTGTCTGCCGTCTGTTTACTCATTTTTCATTTTTTATTTTTCATTTGAGCAATGTCCACGTCGCAAATAAAAACGGATTCACCTACGCCCACCTCGAAAGAGATGTCCCGGAGTCTTATGAAGGAAGCGGGACAATCCTATGTTTTTTCGTGGGGTTGGTTTCTTGGCGGTATGGTCGTTTTGACTCTGCTTTGTCTTTCGGCCTATGGGATGCGAACGTTAAACATGTTCAGTATGGCCCAACAAATCGTCGATATTTCCGAGGGGTTGGAAAAAGAAGGCGACCTCAGAGGGGCGATTGATGTTTTGGCGTCGTTTTTGGAATCGCATCCGAATAATCCCGGCGTTTGGAAACGTCAGTGCGATTTGTGGAACAATTTGTATCAATCACAAAGAATGACGTCGCGCGACATGTTGACCAAGGCGATTGAACGTCATAAGAGGGCGATCCCGTTTTTGAAAGACGATTCCATCAAAGAGGTGCGGGAACGGATTTTGGAAATGGAACTGGAGGTGGCCAAGTCCGATCCCTCCGGTCTCGCATGGGCCGGTACGCTTCTCAACGCCAGGGAAATACGGCAACTTTGGAACAACCATCCCCTGGCGACAAAGGTTTTGGCGATGGGAGCCTACAGGCGATTTATCATGACGGAGCAACGCCCTGCGAATGAGGACTTGCCCCTGGACAAGCTCCTCCAGACAGCTTGGGAATTGAATCGCGGCGACATCGACCTGGCGATTGATTACGCGGCGTTTCTCCGTGGTGTCAAACCGGACTGGCAACTTGTGATTAGTCAGGGACTTCTTACAAAAGACGCCACAATGAGAAACGCAGAGGCGGACGAGGTTATCGACACGATGGTTTCGGAAAATCCGAATGACGCAACCGCTTATCTTACCCGTTACGACTATCAACGCAGTCACAACCAGTTGGATTTCTCCAAATCGGAGATGGCCCCGGACTTGGTCAAGGCGTTGGAGTTTGCCCCCAATGCCCCACGGGCTTTGAAATACGCGGGACTACAAATGTTCATCCGGTCTCAAACCATCCGGGCCCAGGGGAAAATCCAGGAAGCGGACGAAAGCCGGGAGAAGGCACGCGATTACTTTGTCCGTGTGACTCAAGTGAATCCGAACGATCCGGAAGGGTATCTTTTGCTCGGTAAATGGTACATGGCGTCCAACCAGCCGAAGGAAGCTCTCAAAACCTGGGAGACCGGACGCCGAAATGTTGACCGTTTTTCTCCGGACATTGTCAGTGAAGTCGCGTATACTTCCATTGAGCAAAAATTATTCGATCAGGCCAAAAATGCAATCGCCGATTTGGAGCAATTCCGGGTTACTGTCGGACCAAAGTTGCGAGGTGCGGACAACGCAAGGCTTGGTCGAACATGTGGTTTGCTTCGTGGAAAATTGTACCTGGCCCAGCGTGATGACGCCCTGGCTCAGCAAGCGGAAGCCAATCGTAAAATCGAGGATGCTCAGGCGAGGAATGTCGCTGTTGATCCGAATTTGCGGAAGCTGGCGGAAGACAGTAGCGTTGCGGCGGAGCGTTTACGGGGTCTGGCTTACCGGGAGATATCTTCCCAATTGAACGGCCTGGATGAAATGCTTTTCGATCTCAGCGGCGGAACCGTGCTTTCCCGTTTGGAAGGGGATGGTTTCATCAGTCTTGGCCGTCTGGATGCGGAGTTTCAGATGTGGGATAATGCGGCAAAATGGTACGAAAAGGCAAGGGTCTTTCCTGCGGTTGCTCCTCTTGCAACGATCCAGGCGGCCAATGCTTACGAACGCGCCAACCGGTTCGATACGGCACTTGCGACCCTGCAAAGCGGAGCAAAACGTTATCCGGAAAATCCGGCCCTTCGCTTCTTTTACCTGAACGCTTTGTTTGCCCAGGAATTGGCGAAACCGGAACCAGTGGGCAGAAACTACACGCTCATGGAAAATGAACTCAACGAAGTCGCGTTGCTCCAAGACCGACTGACGCAACCTTGGAAACTCGATACGATGCGGGTTCGGCTCCAGTACGTCCGAGGGGGGGGAACTCGTCAGGTTCAACAGGAATGTTTGTCGCGGTTGCGGGAATTGGAAAGCAATGTGAAATATGCGGAAGACCCGCAATTCTACGCCGAAATCGCATCACAATACAGTTCCATGGGGGCTTTTGAGGATTTCAATCGCGCAATCAATCGGGTTCGCGAGCTACCCAAAGGAGAAACCCCTTACTATGTGCTGCGAATCGAAGACGCACGGCGTCGCGGTGATATGACGTCGGCTCTTTCCTTCGCCGACGAAGCACTGGCACTTGTCCCGGAAGCGGAAAAGTCGAGGTTTACCCGGGTTCGGGAAATCCTCGAAAATCCCGGAAGCGCGGCTTATCTGGATCCCGATGAAGAGTACGGGCGATTGAAAGACCTTTACGAGGGGAAAAAGATTCACGATCCGCAGACCTTCTTCGAGCTGGCGAATTTGGCGTTTTCCCGGGGTGAAGTGGAAATCGCCAAAAATATTGAAGACCGCTTGAAACAAATCGAAGGGGAGACGGGAACGCTTTGGCGTTATTTGGCCGTAAGACGTTTGATTAAGCAGGCCGGCGGAGATCCCGGCAGTGAACTTTTGAACAACGCCAGAGCAATCCAAAGGGACATTGCGGGAACGCGGCCCAACTGGGACATGACCTACGTTTTGAAAGCGGAAATCGAGAAAGAATCCGGTAATACGCTTGAAGCGATCGTCGCCTACGAAGCGGCGGTTGATCGCGGTTGCCGTCAGCCAACGGTCTATCGTGATCTGATTACGCTCCTTTACCAAAGTGGACGGGCGAATGACGCGGAAAAGATACGAAAAATCGCAGGCGGAATTTTCGGAGCAGCGTTCTTTGGAACTGAAAATGTGTTTCCTCCTCCTTACCAAGGCTATTACGAACAGATTTTTAAAGCACTCCAGGAAGGCAACGTCGGTTCTGCGGACAACCTTGCCAATGCTTGTATTAAAAGGGCGGTCGAAAATCGGGAATCGACGGATCTCATTCTGGATTTGAATACGCGAATCGGCAAATTGTTCATGGACTCTTCCAACGAGGCCAGCGCGGAACGTTTCCTCGCCACGCTTGCCGAAAAAGGGGGCAAGTTCGTATTTCCTCTGGCGGTTTGCTACGTCAAAATGGAAAAAACGGACGAAGCGTTTGAACTTTTGGTGCGTGAACTGGAAAAACCGACCGTAGACCCTTCGATTTTGGTATCCTTGTTGATTCTGTCCACCCAGGCGAAACCATCGGAGGCCGTTTTTCAGAAAATCGATCTCCAGTTGGAACGGTTGGAGCCGTTGTTCACCGATAAAATGGAAACGTTGATCCAGTTGGCCGATTATTGGATCAATCGGGACAGACTCGACCAAGCCATACCGATTTACCGAAAAGGATTGGAACTGGAACCTGGTAGCTTGTTGGTTCTCAATAACCTCGCTATGTTGCTTGCGGAAAATGCCCGAAAAGGCAAAATTTCGACAATCGCTCGCGGCGAATTTCGCGCGGACGAAGTCAAGCGTATTCCCTTGGCAATCCCTCAGCCGAGGAAAACCTATATTTTTCGTTTCCCGGGCCAAACGGTTCCCAATCCGGAAGATTTTCGTTTCCTGGCAACACCGTGAGAGTGAAACACAGGAAAATGATTTTTCCCTTGTTTGCGTCGGGGCTTGCCCCGATGCGGGAAACGATGTAAACTCAACAGACAACTTTTATTAGCAATAAATCATGAAAACGATTCTAAACCAAACGACTTTCCGGAGAGCGTTTCTTTTCCTCGGGATCGTCACAGTGCTGGCATTGCCTGGAAACTGGATTTCTCTGGCTCGACAATCCGGGACGCCCGTTGACGTTACCGATACAGCCAAAATTACCCTGATTACAGGCGGATTTCACGTGGATTTTCCCAATCCGGTTTCTTTGTCCGAAATCACCTATACGGGAGATTATCAAGGCCCTTATGATGTTTCCTGTCCTTCGGCGGTCGATACGAGTCTGGAGGCTTATGCGTTGATTGACAAGGCGTTGGAAGGCAGACCGGATGATCCGACGCTTTTGGACACGAAGGGATTGATCCATTTGAAAAATGATCGTCCGCAAGACGCCATTCCGTTATTTGAACGGGCCGTTGAAATTACTTGTGAAGGGCCGATCTACGTTCTTCATCTGGCTTTTGCCCAAATGAAAAACGGTGAAAACGAAAAAGCCGTAACGACGTTCGAAAAAGTCCGACCGCTTTTGATTACTCGCACCGATTTACTTTTGCGTGACAACAAAGCGATGTTCGACGAACTGGAAATGAAACTCGGCGCACCGAGCCTGTAACAAGTGGTTAATGGTTAGTGATTAGTGATTAGTAGTGAATCACTAATCACTCACCACTAATCACTAATCACTCACCACTAATCACTAATCACTCACTTATGGACCAACACCATCAAGAATCGCGTTTGGCGGATAGCATTGTTAGTGTGCAAATTGCCGAACAGTCCAGTAAAACGGAAATGGGACCGTTGTTTTTTGGCATGGTCATTGTGATCGTTTCCACTTTATTGACGACGTACGTTGTCGGAACGAATTGGGGATGGTGGGGAAAGATGCGGTTGGCAATGCGGGAGGCAGCGGTTGTTATCGATAAAATTCCCAGAAATTTTGACGAATGGGAAGCGGCAACCGATGACGAGGAATTGGACGCGGCTTCGATTGAGCAACTGGAACTTGAGAAGTATGTCGTCAGACGGTATACAAGTAAAACAACCAATGAGACGGTTTCTCTGATTTTCATGGTTGGTCCGACAGGGCGTTTAACGACTCATACACCGCAAATTTGTTTCGGTGGGCGAAATTACAGGATGGATTCTCCCCCGATTCCTGTTTCGTTTCCTTACGAAGGCGATGACGGTTCAACGAATAAAGATTCGCTTGCCAAAATCGTATTCAAAAATCAATCCGTCAGCGGCGGCGCAAAACTCTTTTATTACGGTGTTTCCGCTGGCCAGGAATGGATGCCGATTACCGGTACCTCCCGGTCGGAGCTGCGACATTATCGTTTTCTTTATAAATTACAAGTCGAAGCGTTCACCGGTGAAGATCAGAGCGGGGACGATGACGTCATAGCGCGATTTCTGCGGGCGTTTCTTCCCACGATTCGTCCGGAACTTGTGAAATGTATCTGATTCCGGCTTCCATCATTGCAGAGAAGGACGTGTGTATGCGGTTTCTCAGGGATTGATCCGGATCACATTTTTGAACAACGGCTTGCTTTCGTTGATTTTGTTTTCATTTCCGAAAACGCAGATGTTGTTCTGCTTCATCGCTTTATCGAGAATTTCGCCGAAACCGCGAAGTTCGAGAGCGGTGGTTGCGAGGACTTCGTCCCGTTCCCTTTGAATCTCGGCCTGCGAAATTCCGACGATGTACCTCGTTGCCGCCCTGGCCCCTTTTTCCGCCGGAGTTGTCGGTCGGTCCATCGAACCGCTGGTTGCAATGATCGCTTTGGTCAAATCGAGATCGGACATTTCCAACATTTCGACGAATTTTGCCGTTCCGTCAAAAACATCGACGGTCCGCTGCAAGTGCGGATCGCGGTACGACATGAACGAGAACAGGCCGGTCCGATCTACTGTAAAACCGCTCCCGTAAGCCCCGCCCTGAACGCGGATGTTGTTCCAAAGGTACCCGGTTCGCAAAACGTTGGAAAGTACGTTCATTTTCCCGGAATAAACGCCCCCCACCGCCTTAAAATCCGCCGCTTTGGCAACGTACTGAACCTGCGACGGGATCACGACCGCCTCGTTACGCTGTTCCGGTTGGAAAACAAACGGCTTTTTCACGTACTCAAACGCCGAAACCTTGTTCGCAAACGCTCCGAAATTACTCTCCAACGTCTTGAATTCCGGTTCGCTTACGGTAACGCTCACAAGCATCGCGTTCCGGTTGAAGAGCAGCTTCGCGGTTTTCTGAAGTTTTTCGGAAAGCTCCTGCGACCTGGCGTCAAAGTTCTTTTCCAAGTCGGCAAGGAATTGGTAATAGGTCAAACCGCCGATCCGTTCCCGATACGCTACAACCGGTGAAAAGTACGACGCTGCCCGCATTTGGGCAAACACGTTCCCGGACGAAATGAGCCGTTGCTCCATTCCGACGCGGTTTTCCTGGATGATTTCCTTGAGGCGGGCCGGATCGTCGAACTTGGACGTGAGCATCATTTCGAGGATCAGGTCCAACCCCTTGTCGAGTTTCGGAATCATCGTCTTGGTTCCAAACGTAAACTTCGGATAGAACACGTCCAGGGAATCTTTCGACGAAATCGGTGAAAAACCGGTTCCGATCCCGCCGGTGTGAATGTCAATCTCGCTCGTCAAGTCCGCATAGGTGTAGTTTTCCGTATCGACTCGCCCGATCACGTCGGACAGGATGGACGCATACGGAATCAGCTCTTCCGGGATCGAATCGGCATCAAAAAAGACGGACAGATAAACGATTCCGGTGGTTGCAACGTCGTGGTTGAGGAATTTCGTCTCCGCAATCGTCAATTCCCGGCACGGAAACTCTTCCGCTTTCGGATCAATGTCTTCCCGCTGAAGCGTCGGGATTTTCGCAACGTCCTCCGGCTTGTCCGGGGCAGCCTGGCGTTCGAGCAACGCAACTTGCGTTTCTTTGATTTGCTCCAGTTGTTCTGGCGTGAACGATTGTTTGATCTCCGCCAACTTTTGCCGAACTTGTTCGTTTTTCTCTTCGTCGAGTCCCTGTTTCGGTTTCATGACGACAAGTGCCCGGGACGTGTTGTCCAAAAGAACTTTTTGAACCAATTTTTCAAAGTACCGATTGGGAACTTCCTCCTTGATTTTTTTCAAAATCGGCTCAAACCGTAAATACATGAGCGGGTCCGCCCCGTAAGCCCAGGAGTCGAGCAACTGCATGTTGACCGCAAGCCCCTTGGGAAAACCGGAAATCTGGAATTCGCGGAGGGAAAATTCGGTCCGATTGATCGCTCCCTCAACGAGTTTCGGATCGAATCCCTTTTCGACAATTTGCCGGAGCGTTTTTTCGACCACGTCGACGAATTCCTGTTGCCGATCCGGATTCGAGTTTTTCACGACCACGGAAAAACAGGGTTGCAGAATCGAATTGTCCCAAGAACCTTCAACGTCTTTACCGAGTCCGGCGTCGAGCAAAGCACGGCGTAGCGGCGACGCTTGCGAATCGACCAAAATGTACGAAAGTAGGTTCATTGCGTAGTGCATTTCGGCGTCCGGAGAGTTGCCGATCAGGTAGTTCATCGTGAGGAACGTTTTGTCCTCAATCGGGTCGTCCGGATCAACGGAGTATTCCTCGATAAACTCCTTCGGAGCGGAAAACGCACCCTGGAGCACAATGTTCGCGTCAACGGTTTGCTTGTCGAACCGGCTCAGGTACTCCTTGTCGATAAACGCAAGATGCTCGTCGATGTTTCCGTTGCCGTAAAGATAAATGAGCGAATTGGACGGATGGTAAAACTTTTTGTGAAACTCAATGAACATTTCCTGCGTCAGGTCGGGAATCGCTTTCGGATCGCCGCCGGACTCTTTGCCGTAGGTTCCGTCCGGGTAAAGGCACTGGCTCACAACGCGGTACAACATCCCTTGCGGCGACGAAAACGCCCCTTTCATTTCATTGTAGACGATCCCGTTGTAAGCCAAATCGCCGGTTTCTTCGTCCACTTCGTAATGCCAGCCTTCCTGCATGAGGATTTCCGGCGTCTTCACGACGTTCGGGAAAAACACGGCGTCGAGGTAAACATTCATGAGGTTCCTGAAATCCTTGTCGTTGCGGCTTGCGACGGGGTAAATCGTCCGGTCGCTTGCCGTAAAGGCGTTAAGGAATGTCTGGAGCGAACCTTTGAGAAGATCGACGAACGGCTCCTTCGACGGAAATTTTTCACTTCCGCAAAGCACGGAATGCTCCATGATGTGCGAGATTCCCGTGTCGTCGGTCGGCGGAGTTCGAAAGGTGATGGAAAAAACCTTGTTGTCGTCCTCGCAGGAAAGGTAAAGAAGTGGAGCACCGCTCTTAACGTGTTCGAACATATAGGCTTTCGATTTGACTTCTTCGACGTCTTGAACCCAGAGAAGTTTGAAACCGTGTTGCGTGGAATGGACCTGTGGCGTGTAGGGTTGAGACATGTTTTGAGCGTTTGTTACAGTGGAAACAATTGTGAGCAGGATAATCGAAACAATCCAGCGTGGATGAGACTTCATGACAGCACCATTGAATGAGGCAGGTGTAGGATTTCAAGAGAAACGGGAGACGGAATTCTAGCCGGGATTGCTCGAAATGTAAACGGACTTGGTGTGAAATCGGGAGAAACACTTCGTCCGCCGACAGGTTCCGTTGTTCTTCAAATCACTTCCCAAGGCGGATTTGCCGGGAGGTAGGTGTTGAATTCGTCGAGCAATTGCTTTTGGTAATCGCCGGCGAACGTTTCGTTGAAAAAGCGGTCCAAGCCTTCGTTATAAAGCCGTTCCCAGCTTTTTTCCTCGGCACCGGGATTGATCGGAAAAAAGAGAGCCGCATTGGCAATTGCGGCGTTGTAATCGCCGGGGGCGTCGCCGACCATCAGGACGTGATTTGGCGGGTAATTTCCCTCTTTTTGGGCGAGTTGGAGCGATTCCTTTTTCGTGCCGACTTCTTGACCGCAAATCGCGGCGACGAGCGGAAGCAGGTTCTGGTTCTCCCATTCACGCACCAAAGCGGCCTGCGGCGTTGCGGAAACGACCAAAGCGTCGGCCCGGCCAAGTACTTTTTCCAAACATTCCCGGACGAATGGAAACGGCGGAACACCGTCGCCGACGATTTGGTCGATGGTTTCGTTGACCGCTTCGGACCACGCAAGCGTTTGGGCCAAACCCGGATCGCCGGTCGCTTCCACCGCTTTCTTGAGGGCCGGGTTGCCCAATTTCGTTTCCGCTTTCACCCATTCGATTAGCGACGCTGGCAATTCCGGGCAAACCCCACGATCCCTAACCGCCGGGCGGCGGCGAAGCCAGTCGAACACTTCGATCAGAGCGGGAAAGCGATTGATTCCCCGGCTTTTCGAGTAGAGATTGACAAATTCAATCGCTTCCCGGGCGTACTTGCTGATCCCTTTCAGTCCCCAGTAGTGGATAATGTTCGGAGCGAAACATTCCTTGTGCTTGAGTTCCATCGTATCGAACGCGCAACCGTCCGAGTCGATACCGATTAAAAATTTGTGTTTGGATGTGTACATTAGACTTGTTCGGAAACGACATATTTTCTTCTCTTGGTGTCCCCGCGAAAGCGGAATTCAGGCCAATGAGAACCGTCGATTCATTTTAAAACTGTAACTTTAATCGATTCCGCAAGTGTCAGGGCATACCCTTCCCGG
>CAZNVM010000070.1:0-10711 GCA_964576215.1 uncultured Planctomycetaceae bacterium | reverse complement strand
TCCAGAACTACGCAACTGGTCCAAGTCCAGCATCTGTCGCAGTCGTATCGTTTCCGCGAGGTCCGCAAGGTAGTTTTCAATGCGGTTTTCACCTGCCGAGAGTAAAGGAGAAGCGAAAGATACCATCGCCGGTTCTTCCTGCAACGAGAACTCCTGCGTATCAAATCCAGAAGCCAATTCCGGTTCAATCCAAGCGAAACTCTCCACAACAAGCGGTTCGATCACCCTTTCCTTGACCGTGTAAGTGCCGATGGTGATGGTGTTGACTACCCCGTCAAAGTCAGTAGTTTTGATCGTTACCGAGTACGTTCCCGCTTCACGGAAATAGTGCGTGACGTTAATTCGGCCTCTTGGTCCGCCGAGGATTTGGGTTGGTTCGCTTCCGTCGCCCCAGTTGATTTCCCAATCCTTGATCGGGCTGGGAGAGATGGCTGTTGCCAAGAATTCCCAGTACGTCAGGGTCTTCGCAAACAACTCGCCTTCCGTTGGTGTGGAAATCTCGTACACCGGGGCCACCGGGATGAAGTTTGCACTGGCGGGAGCGACGGTGGGGTTATACCAAGTTTCAGCACTACCGGTTTTGGTCCAAACATCTTGGTACTCATCACCTGAGGTGTTGTCAAAGATGTCAGTCATTCCATTTAGTAGTACCGCACCCGTGTTATTGCCAAGACCGCCCCCAAGTTTCCGGGCGGTGTTCTCCGTGACAATGGTGTTGGTCAAGGTCAAGTTACCGGCGTTACCGATCCCGCCATAACCTTGATTGGCGATATTTTTCTCGACAGTGCCGTTGGTGATAATCATGGTGCCGGAATTGGAATTGCTGACGCCACCGCCCCATTCCGCCTCGTTTTCTGAGATGGTGCAACCGCTGAGTTCCGCCCAACCTTCGTTGTAGAGGCCGCCACCCGCGAACAGGAGGGCGGTGTTGTTCGTGATCTCACCGCCGGTCAGGTATAGTGTGCCACCGTTGTAGATTCCACCGCCGAAGCCGCCTGACATCGCTCCACTGGGCAGTTTGACTCCTACCATTGCATTTCCTGAAATCGTGCAATTTTCTATCGTCGTGGTGCCGCGTTGGATATAGATTCCTCCACCGTAGGAGGTTGAGGTGTTACCCGATATGGTGCCGCCGATGATTGTTGTGGTGCCACTGCTGGAAATACCGCCACCACGACGGGCCGAGTTTCCGGTAATGGCACAGTCTTCCAGGGTCAACAGCCCGGCGTTGTTGATCCCGCCGCCGTCGTTTTTGATGTTGCCGCCGGTGATCGTCAGGCCGACCAGGGTGACGGTGACGCCGGAAGCGATATTGAATACCCGCGAGTTCTCGGCGGCCTTGATGGTGAGTTGCGCACCGATGGATTGGATGGTGATGTTTTTGTCGATGAGGAATTCACCGATACTTAATTCGATAGTGACTGGTGAGGCCAGGTCAAAGGTAATGATCTCACCTGCTTCGGCATAGCGAATCGCTTCGCGGAGCGAGATTTTTCCGTCAAACTCGTCAACAATGTCATCCCATGTTGTGACGACTGTTGAAGGAGTTTCCGGTGTCTCTTGTGTCACCGTGAGCGTCGTTGCCGATACAGCGGCGTAACCTTCGGAAACAAGTTCGGATTCCGTGTTAAAGGCGTAAACTCGATAGTAATACGTGGTGTTGGCCGTCAGTTCAGTGTCGGTGAAAATCGTATCGTAGACCATTGAGATCAGTTCAAACTCGCCTGTTTCCGTGGTACTACGGAAAATCACATAACTATTCGCATTCTCCGAGGCGGTCCATGAAAGGGAAATTCTGTCGCTTGTTGTTTCCGTTACGGTCAACGCTTCAGGGGCCGACGGGAGGGGCGGGAGGAAGTCCATGAAGATGACCGCTTCCGGCTCACTGAACGGTTTCATTTCTCTCAGACCGGTCAGGTCGGTGGCGTAGGATACAAAGGCGTAAGTGAAACCTCCAATACCGGTGTAAACGGCGGACGTTTCCGTTGCGTTTTCCAGCCAGAGGATGTAATCTCTGTCATTGATCGACACGTAAATATCGTAAAACGCGATTCCGCTGCCGATGTCGGTGCCGGACCAGGAAACGGTGAACTCCGCCTCGGTTGTGCTTTCCGGGAGTGCTTCCATGCGGCTTTCCGGGGCATCGATATCGATGGTGTTTTTCCAGACGTTCGTGATGATCGGCTCGTTGGTGTCGAACACGATGGAGGCGAAGGTTTCGACGACTGTTCCTGTCGTAACATCGTCACGCAGGCCGATGTGGAACTTGACATACCCTTCGCCGCGATGGGTGTCATTGTTCGGTGGGAGGAAGCCGTCGTATGGGTCGCTTGGGAAGTTGTCGAAGGTTCCCGTAACGTAAGACCGCAGGTACCAGAGCACCTGCCCGGCCTCAAAATCAAGGACGACCGAGAGTTGGACCTGCTGGCCGGTGGAATTCTGCTTGAGTAGCCAGGTGCCATCGCTGCTGCCGCCCATCTGCGTGAATATTTGTGTGCCGATGCAGATTTCGTCAAGCGTAAAGGTGTCCCAGTCCCACTCGTCGGACAACTGCATGGTGACAAACACTTCCTGGGCCGCGGCCGCCGCGTCTTTTTTGTTCTCGAAATAGATCGTGTAACTCAAATCGACATCGCCAGCTGTCCAGTTCGCCGTCGTGATTACCAAATACGGCTCCTCCTCCGTCCCGGCATTGTAGGCGTCAAAGTCAAAACCCACCGGGCCGATGATCTCGTTCGGGTCGCAGGATTGGGGGATTTTTAGTATTTGGTTAGCAAGGCGTTGGTAGTTGGGGTCCGATAAAGGAAACAGTTTATCATAATCCTCTTGCGGATACTTTACGGGGTTATTATTGTCAGGAAACAAATCACGAAAATATTTTTCCGGATCACGTAAAATTTTTCCAATTTCCCAGCCATCACCGAAAAAAGGTATCCATGGTATGAGCTCATCCCAAAAATCAAAGTCATCCCAAGGAATAAAAAGACCAGTAAAACCAGAAAAGCAGATGAACCCCTTGCCATTATTAAACATAGCAAAATCTTTTGCATTATCTGCAACCTTTTCTGCATTTTTTAATTTTAACCACTTCTTATTAGCTAACCATGCCTCTGCCATCTTTGTGCATTGATGAAGAATCCGTGGTATTTTTGGTATTAAAGTAATCAATTTTATACCAGTATTTCCACTTGGATCAATCCCCACTGTTACCACATTCCCACAATACCGATACAGATTCGTATCGCCAGCGTCAAGTCCGATCGGGTCTTCACTGACGAACCGCCCGGTGGCGGGGTCGTACCATCTGGCTCGCATGGAGAACAACGAATCGTTCAGCCCACTGACAACGCCGTATTCGCCAACGAATTGGAATGGATTGTTGATGATTTCCGTTGAGGCGAGCACTTTGCCGAAGGCGTCGTAGGCGTATTGGTTGAGGACGGTCCCGGTTGCGTCTGTAATGACAGCGGTGGAGCCGAGGTGGTCGAAGCCGTACCAAGCGGTGACACCGTCGCTGTCGGTTTGGGACAGCAGGCCGTAACCGTAGGCGTAGGTTACGATGAGGTTCTCTTCGGCGTCGTATTGGGCAACAATATCTCCCAGGCCGGTCGGGTCGATGAGGTATTCGCTTCGGGTGGAGACGCCGCCGACGGTGTGCGTGACGGCGGTACGGTTGCCCAACACGTCGTATTCGTAGTCCCAGCGTTCAAACTCCGTGACGGTCGAAAGGAGTTGTCCGAACTGGTTCCAGATGTAGGTCCAGGTTTTGCCGGTGACGATGCTCGTCTTGCCGGTCATCGCTCCGTTGGCGTCGTAGGTGTACGTAAACTCGCCGTCGGACAACAGCCGGTTCATGTTGTCATAGGTGTAGGTCCGTTCGATGCCGTTGATCTTTGACCAGACACGGTTCCCCGCCGCGCCGTAGCGATATTCGGCGGATTGGTCCGTCATGGCCGAGTCTGCCAGGGCGACAAACACGGAACTCGTAAGCTGCCCGATCTTGTCGTAACCGTAAGTCCATGTTCCATCCAGGGTTGTCATTGTCGAAATCAGGCCGAGCGAGTCATACGTATAATCGAACGAGGCCAGTTTTTTCCCGGCGGTATCAAAGGTCGCTTTCGAGGTCAGGAAACCGAGCGGGTCATAAGTGTATTGCGTGTAGGTTCCATTCCCTTGCGTTTCGCGGGCGATGTTTCCCTTGTTGTCGTAGGCGTATTCCGTTATCAGCGAATCGCCATTGGCCCCGTCAAGCACCTGATACAACAAGCCGTCGTTGTTATAGGCGTACTTGATGTGGTATGCCCCGCCGTCAGTCACCGCCGTCAAGCGTCCGATGGTGTCATAGGTGTAGGTCAGGGAGCGACCATTGGCATAAGTGATCTTCGTCAGCCGGTCGCTTGCGTCATACTCCATCGTTGTCACGGCACTGTCGGAACCGATGATTTTCGTTACATTTCCCCGTGTGTCGTATTCGTAGCGGATCGGGTTTTGTTCCGTCGAAAGTTGCACTTGGGAAACCGTCTGGTCCGGGTTATAAACGAACTCGACGGAATTGCCGATGCGGTCCGTGATCGTGTGTGTCGTGCCGTCCTGGTTGTAGGTCGCGGACGACGCGGTCCCATCGGCTCGCCCCATCACGGTCAGGTTACCGCTCGCGTCGTAAACAAACGTCGTCTTGTTGCCTCGGACATCGGTCAGTTCGGAAAGCCGGTTTTGTGCATCGTAACCAAAACCAAGCGAATCACCATTGGCGTCGGTGACGGAAACGATGTTGCCATTGGCGTCATACGTCAAGGACGACTCATGACCCGCCGGGTCGATGATTGTTGCCAAACGCTTGTATTCGTCGTAAGTGTACAACGTGGTGCGTCCCTGGGCATCGACCGTTTTTGAGGCCAACCCCATTTCGTTAAGGTAAACCGTCCCCTGGTAACCGTTCCCGGAATAGATGTCGTACATGAGCATCGTTTCCACGGTGCCACCGAAACGGTAGGAAACGGAACCCAGATTGTCGTCGTAATGCGTTTCATATACCCTGCCGAGTGTGTCGTAGGTAAAATATTGGTGCGTCCCGTCGGCGAAAGTAACGCTTTTGAGTGTGGAAGATTGTACGTTGCCGATCGTGGTGTCATAATCATAGCTAATCGTCCGCCCATCGGCCCACTTGACCGAGGTGAGATATTTTCCGGTGGCGTTATAGGTGTATTCCGTCTTGTCGCCGTACGAGTCGGTGACTGAAGCGATTTTTCCGCTTGCGTTCCAGGCAAGGGTCAACGAGTTGCCCAGTTCGTCGGCGATATTGCTCAACTGCCCGTTCCCGTTATAGGTCAAGTGAACCACGTTCCCATTGGCATCGACAATTTGCGACAGGACACCGTTCGCGGCAAATCGGAACACGGTGCCATCGGTTTCGGTCAGCGTGTAGGACCGGTCGGCGTTGCGGACCAACTTACCGAAATCGCCTTGAGTCGCCGTATAGGAAAGCAAGCCGCCGGCACTCATGCCACTTTGGAACAACCGCGAACTGCCGTGCGGACCGGTCAGCGAGACGTTGCCATTGGATTCGATCTTTAGTTTGTAGTTCCAGTTGTGGTCCCAGCCGAGGCCGAGGTCGGAGTCGGTGAAACGATTGATCACCGTGCCACCTGCGTAGGACCGGCTGAAAGCGAGCGTAAATGCGGAGGAAGAAACGGCGTTGTCGGTCGAGGTGGCAAGCGTTCCCATCGGGTTGTAAGCATCGGTCGCCCAAGCGAGGAGCACCGCGTTCAGATCGGACATGTCGCGCACCTCTCGCCCAATGGTACCAAGATACTGCGAGATTTCACCAAGTGTTTGCACGTAATCGCCCCAAGTCGTGCCGATCATGGACTTCATGCGGTTCCAGACCACCGACCATTGTGCCTCGGTCATGGTTGCCGGTTTCATGGACTTGCTCATACTTTCCAGGTCGAGTTTCGTCGTTTCCTCCACGGAAACCAAACCAAGTGATAAGGAGTAGTTCGTCGAATCCCACGGCCTGAGCCAGCCGCCCCAATAGACGGGAATCGTAACCGTTTCGCCCGGCTGGAGCCAACCGGCGGTTTCTCCGCTGGTCAATAATTGCAGGCTGGTACTATACCCGTTTGGCATGACGGATGCCAGGAATCCCTGTCCGGCAAGCGTCGGATCAAGGGTCAAAATCGCCTGTTCGTTATTGCGATTGTCCGTTGCCATGAGAAAGAGCAGGGCGGCAGGAATCGGCTTGTCCGAGGTATTGGTAATGACCAGTGACATGGTCGTTGGACTGGAATATGTCAGCTCTCCCGGCTTGTAACGGAGGTAAGCGGTAATATCACCGGCAATCGCCACCGTGCTTCGGTAGGACAGGTCAATGGGAATCGCCATCAGTTTAACGCCGTTCACATCCCCCTTGGAGATGGCGATGGTCGTTCGGGAAAGGCCCGTTACATCCGGCGATTCCAGCGTGACCAGCACGTCGTCCGGCAACCCGGTAAGGGAGTACCAGCCGTTTTCATCGGTTTGTGTTGTCGTAGACCGGGCTTTCCCGTCTGCGTCGTTCCACCTGGCAACCAGCGTTATGTTCGGCAACGCTTCGCCGGTACGTTGGTTCAAAAGCGTCCCGCTGATGGCGTTGACGTTGTACCCTTCGTGAATCATCACCGCGAGTCGGTAAGCGTCCACCGGATCGTAATTCGTTTTACCGCGCAGGTTCAACCGGGTTGCGGCGGAGGCAATCGCTTCGTGATACTCTTCCCACGTTGCAAAATAGGGGTTACCAGGACATGCCTCACCTTCCTTGTAGGTCAGCATGCCAAGCCGGATGTTCGGATTACGACCCGGAATGAAATAGAATGGGATTTTCCCATTTTCCGCCGCTTTCAATGTTCCCGCCTCCCCTTGTCCGATACCGAGAATCTGGAGCGAATTCGTCGCGTCAGTAAAGTCCGGCGTCAGCGAAAAGAGCGTGTTGTCAGACGACTGCAATATCAAAATTGGTGCGGTTTCGTCGTAGAACAAGGTCGAGTAATCAATATATCCCATGTACACCCGTCCCTGCCGCACGGAATCCGGGAGTTCCAGCTTACCTCCAAGATTCGAGAAGGAAATGTAATAGTCGGAATCCGTGATCCTCACCGAATGGTTCAACCGGGATGTTCTCCCCTGATTGGTAACAACAAGATCAAAACCATAAGTGTACTGTGTCATGGTGTAGCGTCCGTTCTCGATGGTTATAGCGACCCCCGTAGAAGGTTTAAGATCATAAATGCCGAAGGTCAAAATGGCCGTCGTGGGAGAAAGAACGGTAATTGTTGACGCTTGAATCGATTGAGTCGGAAAATTGTTAGTACCAGGCGGCATTATGATATTATCAAGGTCGCTACGAGGTACAAGCCGCGCGGTCATCCCTTCCGTGAATCCGGTTCCATAGATGGTCATAGATACCGTGGAATTATCGATGTAATTAACACAGGTTCTATTCCAAGAGTAGAGCGGCATGCCCCAGTAGATGGTATTACAATGACAATACTCATGCTTTGCCCCTTCGATTTTACTGACTTGGAAATTGCCGGAGACCTTTTCCAGCCGCGTGGTGACCGTACCTTCGTCTGAGGAAAGTGAAATATAAACGGTTCGCTCATGGTCCGCAGCGGGAATATACAATAATGTCAACACATCGAATGTCAAATAACCCGACGCTCTGAGATAATCAGTGGCATTTGCATATATTTCTGGCGTGACCACCGTGTTAGACTCGTAGTCGTACAATAAGCCGGTAGGCGCAAAATCTTCTCTGGCTTGAATCGTGATGGATTTACTACTTCCGATAGACCATTGTTTGCTCCCAATGGACCAGTCCAGCTCGCCAGGGACAGGGAAACGCACCTGTGTCGGCACGCTTTGAAGGTAGTATTCCTGACCGGCGGGGATAACAATACGGTAGAGTTGCGGTTTACCCGCAGTGATGGTGAGTTTGGTTTGCGGCAAAGTCAAAAGCGGAACATCCACACTGGTCCAACCGGCAGCACTGATGCTGTTGTTATCGGTATTCGTGCCTTCAAAGATGTTTCGGTGTACATTGACTTGCACGGCGAAGTGCCAATTGCCTGGGGTGACGCCGGGTACGGTTACCTCGGCGTAAAACGTCTGCAAATCCCCGGCGATAATGGAACCAAGATGGGTGATCTCGGCGACTGTGACTACTTGGCCGAACTCGGAAATCATCACGATCCTGTCCGTCCAGGTTCCGGTGGCTGAGGCGGACCCGTTGTTGCGAATCGTCCATTGCAACATGACTCTTTCACCAACGGCGGTACTGGCGGAAACCTGGAGATCAACCGGCTCAAGGTCAATCGACGAAGCGGCCATGTCGGTAAACTCATACGCCCCGATGTCGGCATAATTTCCATTAACGTTGGGCGTTCCTTTTTTATCGGTGGTGTACGGATCATTGACCCGTGGTGCCCCGGTGATGTCGGTGGCCGGTGCCCTGGTGCTATCCGCCGCATCAATCAGCGGTGAGCCGGGCATGAGACGATAATCCCCGTTCGCCGCATCGCGGAACAAGGGATTCGCCCAGAAATTGCCGTTTCGTCCGGTTTGCGAACACGATTGCTGACCGTACCCTTTGGGGTTCCAGAAAACGCAATTTTGATAATTGGAACCGGCTGAATCCAAAAATGTCATGGCGTAAGCGAAAACACAGTTGATGTAAGTACCGTTTGCCCAGCGAACACCTATCGAAACATTAGCGATGGTACAATTGGTGAGGATTGTTGTTCCGGAAGAAGCGGCAATTCCCATAGAACTGTCCCGGAAAACTGAATTGTTTGCTGTAAATGTACCACCAACATTACGCATGCAATCATACTTTGTGGTCGAAATGATACTGTTATTGAATTCGATTCTTCCGCTACCGGTGACATGAAGGCCGCCTTGGTTGTTTGCGTTGCTGCAATAAAAAACGCGGGTATGATTCATCACGATTCTTCCGCCGTTGGCGTAAATTTGGTGCCAGTCACCCGCCTGTGGTTTTGTCTTATCGCCGTCCTCGTTTGTATCGCCACCGTGATTGTCGTCTTTGATTGAGGTGAAAACAATCGGTTTCGCCGTATTCCCTTCGGCGATGAGCGTTCCACCGGAATTGACGACAAGCGAACAGCCGGGATTGAACTTGATAATTGCACCCGGCATGATCGTTAGTGTGACGCCGTTGGGAACGGTGATCGTGCCGGTAACGTGGTAGACTTCGCCGCCAAGCCATATCTGGTCGCTGGTAATCGTGCCGGAACGGGTTTGGTTCAGGAACCTCAAATCCACGTTGTCACCGAAATTGACCGCACCTGTCCCGCGAAAATAAGCGTTACCCGTCTTGGGAATGGAGCGATTGCCGTCTTTGTTGGTGTCTCCCCCTATCGAGTCGTCTTCTGCCCGCGTCATGACGACCCGATCCCTGACTTCCAGAGCGGCTTCCGGCTCAATCAAGAGATAGGAATTCTTCCAGAACTTCACGATGGCGTTTTCTTCAATCGTCAAAGTGGCCTCATCACCGATGGTGTAGCGTCCGACCACCAGGTGCACCTTGTCCGATGACCAGACCTCATCCGAATCAATTCTGCTCCGATGAACGATGATATTCGGGTCGTTAATGATCGTTACGTTCATGTTGAATTCCTGAACGAGACGATTTTGTTCATCCCGATATTCCACTTTTAGAACACCCGGCCCATCACTGAAGAGGGTCGTATCCCATAGAAAACTTCCTTCTTCGGTAAAGGTTCCGAGAACGCTGGTTCCTGTTTCTGAAACCCATGAGAAACGAACGGAATGAACATTGTCCTTGATTGTCCACCGCAGTTCGACATTGCCCCGATAGACACTGAATTGCGAAGCGTAAAAACCGCCCAGCTCATAAGCACCGATATCAACGGCGTCACCGACGATCCTCGGGTTACAGGACAAATCAGAAGAAAGCTCGTCAAGCCCTCGTGTATAAAGGAATTCGTTGTTTCCCTTATCAATCGCCTGGGAACCTGAAATAAGCCGATAATCACCATTGGCCGCATCAACAAAAAGCGGCAAACCGGGATTATATTGGATATTTTCCCCCGAAGTGGCGGCATTCCAACCGGTGAAGGTTGAGAGATTATTGTACCCTTGCACCGTGCCTGACTGCCGTTGAATATCGGCGGTCGCGTTGCCGACGATGATCGAATTGTAAATATTGCTTGTCCCGGTATTGTAAATCCCATAGCGTCCGTTGCCAACGATGGTGCAATTGACCAGATTCAGTACGCTTGAGGTGCTTGAACTGGTAAGGCCATCGATTGCAGAGCCGGTGACGACACAATTCACCAGGGTCAAATTCCCGGAAAAACTAATCCCCGCAGAAACATTAAAGTAGACATTGCGAATATCAACGGTGCCCGATGATTTGACCACTCCGTTCGTATGTTCGATTGTACCGCCATGTACTTTTGTACCGGTTCCGAACGCCAGTGTGCCTCCTGACACCATGAGCGTCCCTTGGATTTCAACGTTTCCTGTAAGATTGAGGGTACCCGCCGCTACCGAAATCGTCCCATGATTTTCAACCGCCGCCGAAAGGTTGAGCGTTCCCGACGTGTTTGTGATCGTCCCATGATTGACGATTTTCCCGTTCTCCGTCTTGATCGTTTTCGTATTTTCATAGGCACCACTTCCCTTAATACCG
>CAZNVM010000069.1:0-12112 GCA_964576215.1 uncultured Planctomycetaceae bacterium | reverse complement strand
AGTCCCTGGGAACGCAGGCTTCCAGCCTGCGCGAAGGTTGCGGAATGGAGTCTCCGCCCTGCGCAGGTAGGATGCCTACGAACTCACTGGCAGGCTGGAAGCCTGCGTTCCCAGGAAAAAAGCGACTTTGCAATCCTCCTGAAATTCCCCCATTGCAAACATTACAAACCCGGTTACAATACGTGGTTCGTTGGGTTGTCGGTCGATTTGCTCCTGCTGGAGAACTCCACCTCCAGTGCGTACTTTTGCAGCGTATTTATCAGAAAATCCAGCATACGGTGCGGTAACGTGCGATGTCTGTACGTTTCTGTCGAATTTTCGCCCGCACTTCTCGTTTAACCTTCTTTTTTAGGAATTGCTGTTGTGGTTAATAAAAACCTGATCCGTGGTCTGGATGTTAATGAACATGAGTGGGAAGAGGAAGTAAACGCTGCAATGGCCGGGACCAATCCGGAAGAAATCGATTGGGGCGGCCAGGAAGTCGATCAAAACCAAATCATTCAAGCGTCGGTCATTCGCATCGACGGCGAATTTGTGATCGTCGATGTCGGTTATAAAAGCGAGGGGCTTGTCCCGCTGAGCGACTGGACCGACGAAGGAGAAGCGATACCGCAAACCGGTGATCTCGTCAAAGTCCTCGTCGAGGAAATTGAGGACTCCATTGAAGGGGCCGAGATCCGCGGCATGGTCATGCTCAGCAAGAAAAAGGCGGCCAAGATCGAAGCCTGGGACAATATGATGAAATCGGTCAAGGAAGGCGAAATCGTCTCCGGAACCGTCACCCGAAAAATCAAGGGCGGACTCCTCGTCGATATCGGCGTACATGTCTTTTTGCCTGCTTCGCAAGTCGATGTCCGTCGTCCACAAGACATCGGTGAATACATCGGCAAGGATATTCAGTGTGTCGTCCTGAAAATCGACGAAGCCCGGCGAAATATCGTCGTTTCCCGGCGTGCGCTCATCGAAAGTGAACGGGCGGAAAAGAAAACCGCACTCCTGAGCCAGCTTCACGAAGGGGAAATTCGTACCGGCGTTATCAAAAATATCGCCGATTTCGGGGCGTTTATCGACCTCGGCGGAATCGATGGCTTGCTCCACATTACCGACATGAGTTGGGGACGGATCAATCACCCCACCGAAATGGTTCAGCTCGACCAGGAGATCGAAGTCATTATTCGGGCAATCGACTACGAAAAGGAGAAAATTTCGCTCGGACTGAAGCAAAAAACCGCAAGTCCCTGGGAAAAAATCGAGGAGAAATTCCCAATCAACTCCAAAGTTCAGGGAACCGTTGTCAACGTGATGAGCTACGGGGCATTCGTCAAACTCGAGGAAGGAATCGAAGGGCTTGTGCATATCAGCGAAATGTCTTGGACGAAGCGGATCAGCCATCCCAATGAAATCATTGCCGTCGGGGACCCGATTGAGGTCGTCGTTCTCGGAATTAACAAGGATAAGCAGGAAATTTCGCTGGGCGTGAAGCAGGCTCACGATAATCCATGGGAAACGGTCGATGAAAAGTATCCGCTCGGTGCCGAGATTTCGGGAACCGTTCGCAATCTCACCAATTACGGGGCATTCATCGAAATCGAAGAAGGAATCGATGGTCTGTTGCACGTCAGCGACATGTCCTGGGTCCGAAAAATCACGCACCCGAACGAAGTCGTGCAAAAAGGCCAAAAAATTACGTGCAAGGTGCTCACGGTGGACAAGAAGAGCCGCCGGATCGCTCTTGGACTCAAGCAGTTGTCCGAAGACCCTTGGACGACCCGGATTCCCGAAAAGTATCAGGCCGGCCAAATTGTCGTTGGGAAAGTCACGAAAATCACGAATTTCGGTGTTTTCATCAGCTTGGAAGACGATTTGGAAGGGTTGTTGCACATTTCCGAACTGGCCAATCATAAGGTTGAAAATCCGGAAGAAGTCGTCAAGGTCGGTCAGGAAATCGAGGTGAAAGTGCTTCGAGTCGATCCGGACGAACGCAAAATCGGGCTTTCGAGAAAACGAGCGGAGTGGGCGGAAGAAGAAGGGGCACAGCCCGGTGAGACCGACCAAGCCGATTCGCAAGCGATCTCGCCGGAACTGCTCAGAGGTGGAATCGGTGACAGCTCCGGTCCGCTCTTCAAAGCACCCTCCGCCGAGTAGCGTACGACATTTTGTAAAGGTAACCGGGAACGTGGTGTTGCGCTCCGTTCCCGGCTGTCATTGAATTCGTTTATTCCGGTTTTTCCGATTCTTCACATTAGGCGGAAAAGATTTTTAAGAATCCTCTGCTTTTCCTTTGCCCTCCGACCTATTATAGTATATTCTTTATTGTGGTATACTATTTTCCGACGGAGGGGACACGCTCTTCCGAACGCTTTCGATACAAGTCCGTCATACCGGGTTTCTGGAGTAATTTTCGATGAAAAATCTGTTTTGGACCGCGTTGTTTCTCATCACCCTCGGTCAGTGTACAGTCGTTTGGGGACAGTCCGCTCCGCCGTTTTCCGCCGTTCAAACCCGCAATACTCCTCTTTTCGTTGAGTTGGAGGTTCAGCGGTTCGGTTTGACACGGTCCTGGTTCAACCAGATTGCCTTGGACCAAAAGAGGTACTCCATTAAGCATATCCTTCTTCAGGACGGAACCCTCTTCGTCGTTAGCAGCGACGCACAACTTCACGCAATCGACGCCGAAACCGGAGCATCGCTTTGGACCGTCGAATTGGGGGAACAAGGAACGATTTGCAACGCTCCTGCCGCAAACAGCCGCATGGTTGCCGTACTTGGGGGAACGAATCTTCAGATTTTTGACCGTAAAACCGGACGCAAAGTCTGGGAAAACGAGGTTTCCGGTGTGCCGGGAGCCGGTTGCGCTTTAAGCGAAAGACATGTTTACCTTCCGCTCATTTCGGGCCGTATTCTCGCTTGGCCGTTGGAAGAGGAAGAGGTGAAAAAAACGCTCCCGCCGGAACTCGAAGACGCTCAAAACGAAGTGTCGCAGGATAAACATGACCTTGTCCTTGCGGAGTTGAGTGCCGCGTTGGACGAAATTCGGGCATCGCTTCGGGAAAAAGTTCCTCCGGTTCCCGAAGAACCGTTTCGGTTAAAGCCGCCGAAATTCATTCCGCTGGAGTGTCAGTCCTTTGGGCAAACACTCATCCAACCCATCACGGCAAAAGAAACGGAAGCGGACGAGTATCTCGTTTGGCCGACGACGCGCGGTGATGTCTATCTTAGCTGTATTGGCAGCTCGGTCAAAGATATTTTTACCTTGCTTTACCGTATTCGCATTGCCCCTCAGGCGTTTTCCTACACTCCAATGAGCGGAATCTCCTTCGACTGGGGAGCTCCACGGACCGTATTTGCCCAGCTGACGTATTCACCGCAACAGGTTCTGGCAAAAGAAGGTTCGGAAAACGTTGCACCACAGGAACAGGAGGAAGACGAGAATACGACGCCTTCCGACGATCCTTTCGCAAAAAAATCGACTGTCCGGTCAAAAGTTGCGGCCCCGCAGGATTATGGCGATGAGGAGAACGATATTTTCGGCAGTCTCGGGGACGAAGAAGAACCGTTCTTGCAAGAGGAAGAGGAGGAACAACCGTTTGCCCCGACGGACGACGTTTTCACCCCTGCTCCGACGAAAAACGTTGCTCCGCCAACGTCAAAAACGGAAAGCAACGATGAAATCATACCCAGCATGATTCTCGCTGGAAATGTCGCCGGATTTGTCGTCGCGATTAGCGATTCCACAGGCGAGGTTCTCTGGAAGTTCGTTGCAACGGATCCGGTTGTTCAGCGGGTAATCATCGTGAAAAATCACGTTTACGCTTGTACATTAAACGGAGGAATGTATTGTCTGGACGCGAAAAGCGGCAAAGAGATTTGGTTCACAAGAGGAATCACGCAGTTTATTGCGGAATCAAAAGATTGCGTTTACGCCCTTAATTTCCGTCGGGAAATCGCGATACTTGACCGTGAAACCGGGTGCGTCCAAGCGACAATCCCGGCCATGCCGTTGGACTTTTTCCTAGACAATGACGAAACGGACCGAATTTACGCCGGTACGAAAAACGGTCTGCTTCAAGGGTTGCACGAAATCAACGTGGTCGAACCGATCAAACACCGTCCGAACCGGATGGACTTGGCGGAACAACTTCGTGTACAAGTTGAGGAAGCCATAGAGCAAAAAATGCAACGGCGACCAATGGGCACGATACAACCCAGATCGGCTTCCGTTCCCGATTTCGGCAGCGGATTCGGTTCCTTCGACGAAGAAAGCCCGTTTGGGGGAACCGACGACTCTTCGAATTTCCAAGACAGCGAAGAAGACGACTCCAGCCCGTTTTTTTGAGGATTAAGGTTTTCTACGGAAAATCTGGCAAAGAACGAGACTTCGCAAATCTGGGATCGCCCTTGTCAGGAAAAATAAGTAAACCCAATCAGAGCCGCGCACGCAGTAAGCGGTTTTCACGTTACCACCGGGGTCACCGCTTACTGCGTGCGCGGCTCTGATCCGTGCGTGGCTCTGATTGGGCGTGGCTCGTTAGCGTGTTCAATCAAAATGTCACTTTGGCTGTCCAACTTGGGATAGCTGTCAAATTGGCAGTATCAGCTACTTGCGATCCCGTTTTTCTGTGAAGATTTCTATTTTTCTGAAAAATAATAAACCAAAAAACCTTGGGAAATCAGAGTTTCAGCGTTTTTTGGAAAAATATTTTCCAGACTGGCTTGAAATTTGCCTGACACTTAGGCAAAATCCTTCTGGAGCGTCGCGTATTTAGCGATGATTTCGTCCTTCGTCTGTTTCCTACTCATTCATCTACCGGAGAAAATCGAATAATGGTCAAAAAGAAAGAGGAATGTTCAGAAAAAAAATGCGGCTGCAAAGGCGGTATGAAATTTCAACCGCTCGGCGACCGGGTCGTCATTCGCCGCGAAGTGTCCGAAGAAAAAACGCAAGGCGGTATTTACCTGCCCGATTCCGCGAAAGATAAACCAGCTCGCGGAACGGTCGTAAGTGTCGGGGATGGTCGCATTTTGGACGACGGGACCCGTTCGCCGTTCCAAGTCAAAGAAGGGGATCGCGTCCTCTTCCTCTCCTACGCCGGAGAAGAATTCAAAGTCGGTGACGACGAGCTGCTCCTCATGCGGGAAAGCGACATTTTGGCAATAATTCAGTGATTAGTGGTTAGTGGTTAGTGATTAGTGCTGAGCACTAACCATTACCGCTAACAGCTAACAACTAATCACTAATCATTAATCACTAACCACTAACAACGGAGAAAATAAACTATGGCAAAAATGATTGCATTTGATCAGGAAGCGCGTGAAGCATTGCGACGTGGCGTGTCGAAATTGGCCAAAGCGGTGAAGGTAACTCTCGGCCCCCGTGGACGTAACGTCATTATCCAGAAGTCGTTCGGTTCCCCGACTGTGACCAAGGATGGTGTTACCGTCGCCAAGGAAGTCGATCTGGAAGACACCTACGAGAACATGGGAGCGAAAATGGTCCGCGAAGTCGCCTCGAAAACCAGCGACATTGCCGGGGACGGCACCACGACGGCAACGATTCTCGCCGAAGCGATCTTCAACGAGGGGATGAAAGCCGTCGTCGCCGGCGTCAACCCGCTCCAGATGAAAAACGGCATCGACAAAGCGGTCGCCGACATCGTGGAAAAGCTCAAGGGAATGTCCGTCAGCGTTAAAAACAGCAAAAAGGAAATCGCCCAGGTCGGAGCGATTGCCGCAAACAACGACATGGAAATCGGCAACCTCCTCGCCGACGCCATGGAAAAGGTCGGTAAGGACGGTGTCATCACCGTCGATGAAGGCAAAAGCCTCACGATGGAAATTGATTTCGTCGAAGGAATGCAGTTTGACCGCGGTTATCTGTCCCCGTATTTCGTGACCGATCCGCAGAAAATGGAGTGCGTTCTCGAAAACGCTTATGTTCTGATTAACGAGAAGAAAATCTCGAACATCAAGGAAATGATCCCGATCCTCGAAGCGGTCGTCAACACGCACCGTCCGCTCCTCATCATTGCCGAAGACATCGACGGCGAAGCGTTGGCGACGCTCGTCATCAACCGGCTGCGTGGCACCATGAAAGTCTGTGCGATCAAGGCACCGGGTTACGGCGACCGTCGCAAGGCGATCATGGAAGACATCGGCATCCTCACCGGCGGCGAAGTTCTTTTCGAATCGCTTGGTCGCACGATGGAATCACTTACCTTGACCGATCTGGGAACCGCCAAGAAGATCGTGATCGACAAGGATAACACCACGATCATCGACGGCGGCGGCAAGAACGAGGAAATCAAGGGGCGTATTGAGCAGATTCGCCGCGAAATCGACAAAGTGACCAGCGATTACGACCGTGAAAAGCTCGAAGAACGGCTTGCGAAACTTTCCGGCGGCGTTGCGAAACTGCTTGTCGGTGCCGCGACGGAAAGCGAAATGAAAGAAAAGAAAGCCAGGGTCGAGGACGCGCTCCATGCCACTCGTGCCGCCGTTGAAGAAGGCATTTTGCCAGGCGGTGGTGTCGCACTGCTTCGTGCCTCGGCTTCGGTGAAACCGGGCGATCTCTCCGGCGATATGCTTGTCGGATATAAAATCGTTCTTCGTGCCTGCCGGGCACCGCTGACGCAAATCGCAACGAACGCCGGAAAAGACGGTGGGATCGTCTGCGAAAAGGTCGCGGAAGGGAAAGGGGCTTTCGGTTACAATGCCGCAACGGACGTGTTCGAAGACCTCGTCAAGGCCGGCGTCATTGATCCGACGAAAGTTGCCCGGTCCGCACTACAGAATGCGGCGAGCGTTTCCAGCTTGATGCTCACCAGCGACGCTCTGATTGCGGATATGCCGAAAGACGACAAAGCCGCTCCCGCCATGCCGCCGGGAGGGGATATGTACTAAAACGTGTGGCAGGTGTAAATACGCTACCGGGAATGGATTTAATTCCTTTGCGGCGGTGTAGTAGTTCTTGAGACGCTGTAGGACAATACGGGGCGGGTAACTCACTCGCCCCTTTCTTATTGGGGGCGATAATGCGATATCCGCCGCTTACCGATGGTCCGCCCCGAATTTGGGAAATTCTGGTAAATCCGCAGACCGATAGTTACCGACCATTTCGACCCTCAAAAAATGGAAAAGCCCCATCAATCTCTTGCAAAAGCGTAAGGGAGAGAGTAAGATCAGTGGCGTAGATTGATTTATCGGAATTCTCCCTGCAAAGAACGGTAAGAGCGACAATTCATTTCTCATTTCTCATGATTGACTTTCTTCAGATTTCGGGAAAACATTATTTGATTTTTGGAGTCGCCAATAAAAAAAGCGTCGCTTATCACGTTGCGAAAATGCTTCTCGACCAAGGAGCGTCGTGTACTTTTGTCGTACGCGATGAGGCAACACAAGCCAGGGTTGCTCCGCTCTTTCCCGGTGCCGACGTGTTTCCCTGCAACGTTGAAAACGAAACGGAAATCGTTGCGCTAAAAACGCTCCTGGAAGGACGGCATTTTCACGGCCTGCTTCATTCGATTGCGTTTGCCGATTACGGCGATGGTGTCAAACCGTTTTACGAAACCGGCAAGGCCGCGTTTTTACAGGCGATGGATATTTCCTGTTTTTCGCTGGTCGCTCTTTGCCGGACGTTGGCCGACCTTTTGGATCGGGACGCTTCCGTCGTAACGGTCTCTATTTCGACAACGCGAATGGCAAGTGAAAATTACGGGTTCATGGCCCCCGTCAAAGCGGCCCTCGATTCTTCGCTGGCGTTTTTGACGAAATCGTTCAGCCGTTTTTCGAACATCCGGTTCAACGCGGTTGCTCCAAGTCTGCTAAAAACCTCGGCCTCGGCGGGAATTCCGGGCTATTTCGACTCGTACCTTTACGCTGAACAGGTGATCCCCCGCAAACGGGCCGTGCAAACCGAAGAAGCGGCAGCGGCAGCCGTGTTCCTGCTCAGTCCGCGTTCCAGCGGAATCTGCTCGCAAAAAATCATCGTTGACGCCGGAATGGAAACCAATTATTTCGACAAAGACGTGATTACAAAGGTGGTAAGTGGATAGGTGAAAAGTGATAAGTGATAAATCGCCCGATTTTCGATTTCCGATTTCCGATTTCCTGATTTCCCACTGGCTCCGGGAAACCGATTCGGCAAAACTTCAATCGCTTTGGGAACAGGCGGATGCGGTTCGGAAAAATTCCGTCGGCGACGAGGTTCATCTTCGAGGCTTGATTGAAATTTCCAACCTTTGCCGTCGCCAATGTCTTTATTGCGGGATTCGGGCCGGGAACCAAAAGATTTCCCGATATCGGTTGACCACCGAAGAGGTGTTGCATTGCGCCGACCTTGCCGTCCAGTTCGGGTACGGCTCCATTGTGATCCAATCCGGTGAAGATTCGGCAATCGCCACCGATTGGATCGCCGAAATCGTTGAACGGATTAAAACAACGACGAATTTGGCGATTACGCTGAGTTTAGGGGAGCGGTCCGAGTCTGATTGGAAAACGTGGAGGTCGGCCGGAGCGGACCGGTACTTGCTCCGCTTCGAAACGTCGAACGAAAAATTGTTTCGAGCGATCCATCCGCCCAACCCGGAAGAGTCTGCCTATCGTTCCCGGATTGAAATGCTTGGCGATTTGCAAAAAATCGGGTACGAAGTTGGCGGAGGGATCATGGTCGGAATCCCCGGTCAGACGTATAATGACTTGGCCCGGGACATTTTGTTGTTCAAGGAATTGCGACTCGACATGGTCGGCTTGGGGCCGTTTTTGCCGCACCCGCATACGCCGCTCGGAAAATTATTTCCGCCGGCCCCACAGACCGGGTTGTTCCGCCCGACGCAGTGGTCCCAAGAGCAAAAAACGTTTTTCCTGCGAAACGGTCTGGAACCGCCCCGTTTGACCGATCAGGTTTGTTGCGACGAGAATTTCACATTTACGGTTCTGGCGTTGGTGAGAATCCTTTGCCCGACGATTAACCTTCCGAGCACGACGGCGGTGGCAACCATCGACGGCAAGAGCGGACGCAAAAACGGCCTGAGTCGCGGGGCGAACGTGGTAATGCCCAACCTGACGCCGACGAAATACCGTGAAATGTACGAAATTTACCCCAATAAAGCCGCGATTTACCAGACGCCGGAAGAAACCCATAAGCAGGTGATGCAACACCTCCACGAAATCGGCAGAATTCTTGGAAAAAGAACGGGAACCTCAAGGAATTACGAATTACGAACCAAGGACGTTCACAAATGATCAACGAATTACGCAGCAAATGGGAAGCCAACGCCGAGGCGTACCAAACCGTTGAAATCGGCGGCGGGGTTCAGGATTTTGTCAACGACGTTCTGTCGCACCCGGAGCTTTTTGCGCTCAAGTTGACCCCGAAAAAAACGGCGGCGTCACAAACGTATGTCCATGACACCGAGGCCGAAAAGCATGGGCGACCGGATTTCGTGCTTTACGTGAACAAAGATGTTACGATTCCCTGCGAGGTGAAGTGCCTTGGGCACATTACCGAAGGCCTCAAACAACTCAAAAGGTATCAACTGGATTGCGCCAAAGAGTACGGAATTCTCACCGACGGGTTCCAGTGGCGGTTTTACCGTGCCAGTGCTTACGAGACCTGGACGATTCGGGAAATGCTTTCCAATCCGGAAGATTTTGTGGTCTTTTGGCAGGATTACCTGTTGCCGGAAAATTACTACAAGGAGCTTTTCGCCCCAACCGGACAACAGGTTCTCTTTGATATTCCGCTTGATTTGAACGAAGTCGAAAGCCGGTCCCTCTTTTTCCAGGACACCACAAAAATCATTCGCAAATTTCGCGCAAAAATCAAAATCAAAGATGATAAAAAAGCAACGGAAACGGCGTACGCCTATTTGATCCAGTTTATCCTGTATAAAGTGTTGGTGGACAACCGTTTCAAGCGATTCACCGACGATTACGCCCGGTTCAAGCGGCAAATCGAAAAGTCAATTCACGACAAGGACTTTTACAACCTTATCGTTTCAGGAATCCGGGGAATTGCCGATTATATTTCCGCCAATATTTACCGACCGTTTGCGACGGAACAGGCGGAAATCAGCGACAAACTGACAGCAGACTTGAATCGGGAACTGACGATCCATGACATTGCCCCCTGGCTTGACATTATTGCCTATATTAACAAATTCAATTTTTCCAATATCGAAAACGAAATTTTCGGATTCGTCTATGAGAATTATCTGAAAGACCTTTACGGTGAAAACAAAGGGCAGTACTTCACCAACCCCGAAGTGGTGAACTTTATGCTTGACGAGTTGGGGTATGATGAGGAGTCCATCAAACGGCATCCCGATAAAATTTCCATCATTGATCCCGCCTGTGGAGCGGGAACGTTTTTGTACAGTGCCGCTTTTCGTATCATAGGTGCCTTTGGCACAGGAAGCACGGAAGTACAGTCGCAGCAAATCAAAACGCTGATTGACAAGAATATCTTCGGGTTGGATGTCGAGGAATTTCCACTTTTTTTGGCGGAAATGTGTTTCCTTATCAACTTGTTGCCGTTGATCGTCAACGATCAATTTGAACAGCCGGTGGAGAAGAAATTGAAACTCTTCAAGACTCGCGACAGTATTTCCGAATTTATCGACACCGGAATCGCTGTCCAGGAGAAACCGCTTGACTTACTTTCTCACCTGGAGAAAACGGCGTTGGATTACAATTCGTTCATGCGGGATGACAAGGACTTGACGGAGATGCTGTTATCCATGCAAGGGAACGGGGAAGACCGGTTGCGATTCGATTTTGTCGTCGGGAACCCTCCCTACATCGGTTACAATGAGTGTGCAAAACAAGGAATGGATTTCGTGAAAAAAATCCAGGACTCGAAAAACAAATTCAATATGGGAAACGTCTTCGGGGTGAACCTGAATTCCGTCCCGAAAAGGCATAAAAAAAACACCCCCAAACCCAATTTGTACGCTTTTTTTATCGCTTTGGGGCAGGCGTTGCTTAAAAAAGACGGGAAAATGTCTTTTATCGTCCCGCAAAATATTTTACAGTCTCGGGATTTGGATGTCATTCGCTACCATCTTGCGGCGGCCATGACAATCGACAAGATCATCACCTTTGAGGCGAATTTGTTTGTCGGTCGCGGTTTATTGCAAAAGAAGACCGTCCCGACCTCTTCGTTGATTTTTGTTGTTACAAAAAAACAGCCGAAGGATAACCACAAAGTCCGCATCATCAATTATCCCCATTACACCGAAAAGCAAAAAGGGGATTTCGGAAAATATCTGAAAAGTCGGAACAAATCCGTGAAAAATATCGAACAGTCCGAACTTTTGCGGCAGCTTGAAAACTGGAACTTCATCAAGGAGGCCGAACATTTTCCGCGATTGCTGGAACAATACAAAGAACGCTCTTTGTCCATCGAAGAGTACCGCCGCACCGCTCTTGATGATTATGACGAACTCTGTTTCGATATTGGATACCTTATCGATGAGCGGACCTGTTCAGACTCGCCGGAATACTATATGTTTCCCAACATTGAAAAACCGTATTTCACAATCCAATCTGCGAAAGGGTACTGGCCCAAAGATCGCGCGATCGAACTCTTGCGAGCCAATCAGGGCCACCGCTTGTTATCGATGCGTTACAAGGTACTCTGGCGATACAACAATCCTGATAAATTTCACTTTACGGACAAAAATGTCATTTCGTCCCGAAATAAAATTTGTTTCATCGGCAGTAACAATCACAAAGAGTTATTGTTTCTGTTTTCGATTTTGAATGCTTCACTTAATTGGTTTTTGTTCGATAAACTGTTGCGGGTCGCCAATGAAAAAGCGATCTTAATTGGTCTGTCGTCCATCAAGGACTATATTCGTGTCCCGAAAATCACCTCAAAAAACCAAAAACTCAAGGACAAAATCGTTGCCCAAACCGAGGAAATGTTGGCTCTTGAAGCCGTCACCTTACAGGAAATCGTCGATTTTTCCGCCCTGAAGGTACAAAAGTTCGATGGTGTCAATGTGACGGGAAACGAACTGGTTTTGTCCAATAGCAAAGAGTTTCGCCTGAAAATATCGGGAGGCAAAGTGAAATTGGTACGAAATCTCATTCGTGAAAAATTTCAGGATGG
>CAZNVM010000068.1:0-2214 GCA_964576215.1 uncultured Planctomycetaceae bacterium | reverse complement strand
ATCGAAATAGTACATCTGGAAATATCTGTCAAATTTGAACCTCACTTTCTCGGCCACAAAAACAGTTGTAAGTATTTGATACAAAAGCAGTTAGCTTCATTTTACTAAAAAACCACCCACAGATTTTGGTGAGGAGGCCATAATTCATAATTCGTAATTCGATGCGTAACACGCTTTACACGAACGACAATTTGTACGTTCTGTCGGGTCTCAACAGCGGCTTGGTCGATCTCATTTACCTTGACCCGCCGTTCAATACAAAACGGATGTACTCTGCGCCGATTGGCAGCAAGGCCGCCGGAGCGAGTTTCAAGGATATGTGGACCTGGAAAGACGTGGATGAATATTATCTCGACTCACTCGCCGTCCACAGTCCGGCATTGACAAAATTTATTGCGAGCACCGGTGAAATACACGGCAAGCCGATGATGGCCTATCTGACCTATATGTCGCAACGGATCGTTGAAATGCACCGCGTTCTTAAAGAAACCGGTTCGCTCTATCTGCATTGTGATCCAACGGCAAGCCATTATTTGAAGATTTTGCTTGATTTTGTATTTGGTAGAAAGAATTTCATCACGGAAATTATTTGGTCTTACGCCTGGGGCGTTCGGACAACGAAACGCTGGAACCGAAAGCATGACGTGATTTTGATGTACGCCAAAAGCCGGAATTTTACGTTCAATTACAAAGATGTTCTGGAAGAACGTAAAGCAAGTGAGGCAACGAAAAACCGCCTTCAGTACAAGGGGGCAATGACTACCGATTGGAACAAAGGCCGAGGTTCGGAGAAACTTGCTCTTCCGACGGATGTTTGGTACATTCCGACAATTAACGCCATGTCAAAAGAACGGACCGGTTATCCGACGCAGAAGCCGCTCGAGTTAATCAAACGGGTCGTTTTGGCGTCGTCCAACGAAGGGGACGTCGTGATGGACCCGTTTTGCGGTTGTGCGACGACCTGTGTGGCCGCCCAGCAGCTTGGGCGAAAATGGGTTGGTATCGATATTGAAAAACAAGCGGTCAAAGTCCTTATTCAACGATTAAGTGACGATGCTGGTCTCTTCAAAGATTTTACAGCGACGGATCAAATTCCCAAGCGAAGTGACCTGAAAATTGTCCCTCCTTCCGTTCCCGTGAAACAGCGACTCTATGCGCAACAAGAAGGAAAATGTAACGCTTGCGGCGTGGATATGGAAATCCGTCACCTTGAAATCGACCACATCATCCCCGTTGCAAAAGGCGGCGGCGATTATTACGAAAATTACCAACTGCTTTGCGGCTCTTGCAACCGAATCAAAGGGGACCGCCCCATGGAATACCTCCGGTTGAAAATCGAAACCCGCGAACGTATGATGGGCACCAAAGTATTTTTCGGAGAATAATAACCATGACGAAGCAAACTTTTCGCAATACGCTTTATACGAACGACAATTTGTACGTTCTGTCGGGTCTCAACAGCGGCCTGGTCGATCTCATTTACCTTGATCCGCCGTTCAATACAAAACGGATGTTCTCCGCTCCCATTGGCAGTAAAGCCGCCGGAGCGAGTTTCAAGGATATGTGGACCTGGAAAGATGTCGATAAGTTTCATCTTGATACGCTTGCCGACAAATTTCCCGCATTGGCGAAGTACATCGCCTGTGTCGGCGTCATTCACAGCAAACCGATGATGGCGTACTTGACCTATATGTCGCAACGGATCGTTGAAATGCACCGCATTCTCAAAGAAACCGGCTCACTTTATTTGCACTGCGATCCAACAGCAAGCCATTACTTGAAAAATCTGCTTGATAGTATTTTCGGGAAAAATAATTTTCGCAATGAAATTATTTGGTGTTATGCAGGAGGGGGAATTCCAAGAAATGATTTTCCAAGAAAGCATGATACGATACTTCGCTATCGTAAAACTGAAAATTGTTTTTATAACCCCATCTATCGTCCTTATTCTGTCGGAACAGTCCAAAGAGGGCGAACCCAAAACAAAGGAAAGTATTTTGAAGAAGGGCTGAGAGCAGAGGGAACTCCCGTCAACGACTGGTGGACTGATTGTCCTAAAATAACAAGTCCAACTGACCCCGAGAAAACGGGTTACCCCACACAAAAACCGCTTGCATTATTAAGGCGTATCATTCTGGCTTCCTCCAATGAAGATGACGTTGTTATGGACCCGTTCTGCGGTTGTGCCACGACTTGCGTGGCCGCGCAGCAACT
>CAZNVM010000067.1:0-3332 GCA_964576215.1 uncultured Planctomycetaceae bacterium | reverse complement strand
AAAAAAACAAACGCAAAACACTTGGCAATTAAAAATCACGCAAATCCTTTTACAACAATGGGTTACTTCGCTTGACAGTCAAGTCAGACTGCCAAGTTACTTAACGGCGTAGATTGTCACCATTGAGTTTACAGCATTTCGCAATCTTTGCAATCCCCTCATTTCATAGCAAAAAATAGCGAATAATGGTAGTACAACCGGGGGTTTCGGTAGTACAAATAGTACAGGCAAATTGAGGACGTTTGTCCGGCAGCGTATTGATTTTCGCAGGGAAGATTCTTTCTCGCTGAGAGTATCTAACGGATCGCTTGGGCAAAGTCAGTCATCGATTGGCAGTCCAGAGCGTGTTCCGCCCAAGAGTCCAAAGCCACCGGATCACTCATTTTACAAATAATGCTTTCAACGTCCTTGGGAACCTTGTTGAACCTTTTTCGGAGAATCTTCAGAAGCATCTCTCTGCCTTTTTTGACCTCTCCTTTGGCTTCGCCTCTGGCTTCCCCTTCGGCGATCCAAGGGGCACCATACTTCTCGGTGAAAAAAGCGTCCAGTTTCTCGGATAAAATAACACCTTTTTTTCTTTGCATTTGTAATTCCTCCATCGCTTTTATGTTTGCTTCACCAATAACCTGAATATAAGCGTCTATTGGCAATTTCGGTTCTTTCGACGCCGCAAACCGTTCCAACTGGGCGGTCGTTAAATCATTCCGTAAAGTATTCAGCCACAAATTGTCCTCTTCCGGCAACTCCTCGGAAACAATCACCTGCGTCGGGCAAGTGTCTCCTTCTACCGAGTAAATGCCCGGCTGGGTATGCTGCACCGTGTACTGATTTTTCAAAAACGACAGTAACTTTCTCGGATGTCGGGTCGCAACGACCGTGACCGACACCTCATTTATGTCCACCTTGTTCAAAGCGGCATACAGCCGACCGTAACACTGTGTTTTGTGGTAATCCTCAATGGTAGCGCGATCATTTGGGCTTTTGTACTCTATGACGTTAAACGCCCTGAAAATCTGGGCAATGTTTTTCCTGATAACGACGTTCTTCTTTTTGATGATGAGAACGTCAATTTTGAGCGGCTCAGCGGTGAGTTGGTGTTCCGACTCAAACGTTAAAATGTCCAGGTAATCTTCAAGTTCTTGTTGAATAGCCTGTACAAAGGCTGGATGCCATGCGAGACGAGCCATGAAGGGATTCTACAAAACTTGGTTGGTTTTCAGGGAGAACACGGAGGGAAACAGCGAGGTGACGACGACTTCGTTGTCAATTCCGCCGACTCTCGTCTGCCCACTTCCGAATTTTAACGAAAACGACGAAAAAAACAAGAGGCGATTTGCGGAGGAGGCGTTTCCGTATTTCCCCTCCGCCGACCCTGCGAAGAAGCAAATGTTCAAATCGAACAACCACCGCCGCCGCCACAGGGGGGCCGGGACCAATGCGGCGGTACACGCCCCCGGCGAAGAGTGGCGGAATCGTGGCCGAGGGGGGAAAGGAGGTGGAGGACTCGCTTAACGTAAAATCGACCAATAGGACGTGACAGACGAATCGACGAAAAAATGAGCACGTGAATTATCAAAAATGAAAACGCAACAGTAGGGCTAACGCCCATTCACTCTTGCGCTGTTGACCTCCTCTTTGAGTTTCGCAAACCCATCAGTTCCATATAATTCTTTCCCTAACTTCTCTACTTCGGCGACAGAAAGCTCACACCATTTGACACGTTCTTGTCGTTGAAACCATTCTTGTTTCTTGGTGAAATCCGTCATTGGATTCCCGTTTTCATCCTTATCGACGTAAGTTCTGGGAACATGTTTCGTCATGAATCGGGCGATCAGTTCATCGATGGTCGGCCAGGTTTTCTGCGTCACAGGCCGGTAGGCGGTATCGGTTTCCGGCGAATCGGCCCATTTTTCGGCGATGAGCCGGGCGTAGAGTTGCCGACTGGCGGGAGAGCCGTATTCGCCGAGGTAATAATCGATCCCGTGAATACGGACGACGGCGAGATTGCGGGATTTCTGATGACGATACTTGGGGGGAGAGGAAATTTTGGTCATGGTACAGCTCCTTTCGGATGTAAAGTAGTACATGTACTACTTTTTTTTACCGATTCTGCTGCACGTCAGACCGTCTGACGGTATCCTAAATCCTGATTCAGCTTATACTTACAAAAAATCGGGGCGAGAGGATTTGAACCTCCGGCCTCTGCGTCCCGAACGTAGATTTATCGAATTTTCTGAAAGTGATTATCAGACTGAAAAACATGGGAAAACCCTCAAAATTCGGGCTCCCGCTAACATAAACGACTCTATCATCTTATATCATTTTTAATCATTGTGAATAGGTAAAACCTCCATTTTGCGATTAAAACCTCCACAAACCTCCACATGGTATCCCATCCCTCCTCAAATCGACGAAAAAACCGGTATAACCCGCATTTTAACCACCAAAACCTCCCCAAGTCCCCATAGAACCCCCGGTACGGGATTGGGGGATCGGAGCGGGATTTACCCCAAAACAACCCCCAGGTCTCGCTAAATCGCTCGGTACAAGCAAGAGGGTTTTAACCCGAAATCGCAAAATACCTCCTCCGATTCGTTCTGCGGGGGGGCGGTGAGGAAGGATTACTCCACCTCGAAAATCCCCAAAACGCTCTCCTCATTCCACCAACAGGAATCGGCGGAAGCAACTATTCTTGTGGTGGGTATTTGTTCCACTCCGAAACCGCAACGAAACGTCATTCATTCAAGGACAAGAGCGATAAAAAACGTCGTTATATTTGCTCCCTCATTTCGTCCATTTCTAGCATCGAAATTTTCATATCGTCCGTTTTTCCAATCGAGAAAAAGTCAATTCAACCGTTCGACTTCTGCGAGGGAAAGGCCGGTTATTCTGGAAATAATACCAGCATCGAAACCGTCATTCTTCATATTTCTGGCGATTTCCATGTCTCGCTCGGTCCTACCTTCGAGTTTGCCTTCAATCTTGCCTTCAATCTTACCCTCCTCACGGGCTTCTTCAATATCCGTCGCAAGGTCATGTAAGTACCTCTGGTGGGCTTCGTCTATTGCCCGGAGCCTTTCGTCTTGATTGAACTGCTTGTACTTCCCGTAGGCTTGGGTGACTATCGGTTGGTCTTGTAATAGTGTTTTCATTTCGTCCTCACTTTTGATATGAGAAAAATAGAAAAAGTTGGTCCAGGCACCGAGAGCAGGTGGCAATTCACCTACCCGGTCGATTTTTTCTTGACACGCCTCCAAGACGTGCATCTGAATTTTGTCCGTGAAAATAACACTCGAATCGGCTTTTGCAGTGAGGCGAAACGAGTTATGAAT
>CAZNVM010000066.1:0-9666 GCA_964576215.1 uncultured Planctomycetaceae bacterium | reverse complement strand
AGTCCCTGGGAACGCAGGCTTCCAGCCTGCGCGAAGGTTGCGGAATGGAGTCTCCGCCCTGCGCAGGTAGGATGCCTACGAACTCACTGGCAGGCTGGAAGCCTGCGTTCCCAGGAAAAAAGCGACTTTGCAATCCTCCTGTTTGCCAGAAAAGGTCGTGTGGTGGCGGTAGCCGGACCGTTCACAGCTTCCTCCACCGCCGGGGAGATCGGCAATCACCTTTGTTGCCTATTTTTTGCATTTTAACTCACTCAGACCCTCTGCGAACGATTTTTCCTAAAGAAACGACTCGTTTTTATCGATATAACCGTTAGGGATTCTTCCATCGGTCAGGTTGAAAACGGCCGAAGCGTTTTTTCAGGGAAGTTATGTTGGACTGTTATATCATCAATCTGGACCGTGCCCAGGATCGTTGGGCGGCGACCTCGGAGAAGTTCCGCTCGCTTGGTCTGAACGTGATCCGTGTTCCCGCCGTTGCGGGGAAGGATTTGACGTTCCCGCATCCGGATTTTGCGGCCTGGAGGTTTTTCCTTTGGCATGGGCGCAAGGCGGTTCCCAATGAGGTCGGTTGCTTTTTCAGCCATATCAAAGCGTTAAAAACGTTTCTTGAAACAGGAAAAGACCATGCGTTGATCTGCGAGGATGATGTTTTTCCGTTACCGCAGCTCGTGGAGGTGCTCCATGAGGCCATGCGGTATTCCGGCTCTTGGGACTTGCTAAGACTCAGTGGAAACAGACCGACAAAAGGGGTCAATTTTGCAACGTTGTCACACGGATTTCAGTTACGTTGCGATTTGAAAACGGCCTCTGGAACAGGTGCCAGTATTGTCAACAGACATGCCGCGGAAACGATCATCAAGAAGTGTCTGCCGATGAGGGCCGCGTATGATGACACGCTTTATTGCTACTGGCCTATGGGAATTCGTGAAGTAACGATACAGCCGTTTCCCATCACGTTGGGAACGTTGGCAGGAAATTCGACCATCGAAGGAGTCTCCTCCCGTTGTCCGTATCTGTTGCGTTTTTTTCGTCCTCCTTACCGTTATTTCACACGGACGACTCGCAAAATTTCGAGGATTCTCCATGCCATGCAAAATTATTTTTGGCCGCCGCTGCCCGTTTTGATGGAAGGGGATTTGACCATTGAACTCGAAAACAACGACGCAAACCAGACGACCGGACACAAAAGAAGGGCGGCGCAACAACCAAGCAACACATTCGTCAGAAGCACACAGGGTGTTTTCGCGGATCGGATGGAGGCAAAAACACAACCACTGTCGAAATTTTATCACTTCCATCCCAGGAATCAGAGGAATCTTCACAACGCCGTGTCGCCTAAAATTTCCATCATTATCCCCGTTTACAACGTCGAAAAGTATTTGGCAAAGTGCTTGGATTCCGTACTTGCACAGACGTTTGGCGATTTTGAGGTTTTGTGTGTCGATCATTCTTCGACGGATGGTTCGCTTGCAATCCTTCAGGAATATGCGGACAAGGATGAACGGATCAAAATCATTCCCTGTGTCAATACCAGCGGGGGACCGGGGCAGGCACGCAATGCCGGTCTTGCACACGTTCAAGGAAAATACACCTATTTTCTTGATTCCGATGATTGGATTGATCCTACCCTTTGCGAGAAAGTGTATTACCGTTTGGAATCAAGCGGAGCAGATGTCGTCTTTTTCTTCCAACATGTGATCGAAGAAGAAAAACAAAAAAATCGTCCCCGTGAGGCGTCGAAGCATGATTTGCGTCGTTGGCTTGTTCCCTCTTTGCGAGAGGTCTGCCATTTTCAATTCCCTATTGTCCCCTGGAACCGCGTCATCAGGTCTGATTTTCTTCGGAAAATTGATTTTCGATTTCCCGAAGAGATGATACCGGAAGATTATTTTTGTCATTGGTATCTACTGCTTCACGAACCGAAAACAGAAGTGGTTGCTGAAAAACTTTATTTCCATTTGATTCGAGATGGGTCACAACAGGGACAGTTGGGTGAGTATGTTGCCAGAAGTTGTCAAGCAGATGCCTTACTCAAAAAGTATTTGCAAAAGGTTGAAAAATACGAATTATATAGGGAGAAATTCCTTGTTGATAAATACAAAACGTTTGTCGCTCTATTTCCACGACTGCAAAAAACCTATAAAACGAAGGTCATCCAATGGTTACATGAAACCATCGATGAAGATGAAATCCATTTTCTGAAAAATGAAAAAAGTCTTGATATTTTGACACGTAAGAAAATCTTGGTACTTTTGCGTGGAAACCACGTGGTTTGGTTGACAATCGACACGATCAGCACAATTAACAGGGTAATCCGCAGATTCATCATCAAACCCGTCGAAACATTGATCAAGTTGCGAAAATCGACTGCGGAAATAAATCTGTTATTCGAACGGCGAATTGACGAACTCAACCAATTGATTGCCGAGAGAGATAAAGAGATTGTTGAACTTAAACGGTGTAGCTTACTGTCCAATTTATGCGATCATCAATAACGTTAAAATGACCGATGGATTAACCTTATTCCCAAGTAACGAAGGAATCCCCTCCTGCCACTTTTCCCTTATTCACTCGCATTTATGCTTTCAATAGTTACTCCCACCTACAATCGTGGTCATCTCCTTAACGCGGCCTATCAAAGCCTTTTGAGACAGGATAACAAGGACTTTGAATGGATCGTTATTGATGATGGCAGTACGGACAATACGGAAGCATTGTTCCGTGCATGGATGGAAGAAAAAAAAATCAAAATCCTCTACGAACGTCAAGAAAACGGAGGCGTTAACCGTGCCAGAAATCGTGGTATCGAGTTGGCACAAGGTGAGATGATCCTCTATTTGGATAGCGATGACTATCTTAGCGATGATGCTGTAAGTACGATTAACCACCATTGGGAATCGATTAAAGATAACACGAAAGTCGTGGGACTCCTTTTTTTATCGGGAAACCAAGAGACAAAAAAAATTATCGGCAAGCCGTTCCGCAACGATGTTTCAATCAACAATTACATTAACTTTTACTGGCGGGAAAAGATCGGCGGCGATAAAACGGTCGTTCACAAAACCGATATTCAACGAAAATATCTTTTTCCCGTTTTTGACGGAGAAAAGTTTGCGGTAGAGGGAATTATGTATGTTCGAATCGCTAAAGAATATGATTATCTATGCGTCAATAAAATCCTCCAATACAAGGAATACCTGGAAGACGGTATAACACGAAAAGGTTATCCCGAACCCGAGATGCTCATGGGGCTTTTGGCGTACCGTTATGAACTTACAGATAAAGCCTTTCCTTTCCGTACCCGAAAAAATTCCATGCGGAAATGGATAAGGTTAAAACGGCAAACGAAAGCATCTTGGGTTTCGATTTTTCAAGAAGCAAAATGTTTTTGGTTGTGCTGTCTGTGTGTGCCGATGGCATTGATACGGTTTCCACGTAAAACGAAAAAGTAAAGTCGTTGCGTTACAAAAATCAATAAAGAATCATAACTGAACAGCCGAGAAAAACATGATTCCGAAAGTCATCCATTATTGTTGGTTCGGTGGCAACTCGCTACCCCCTTTGGCGGTGAAATGTATTGAAAGCTGGGAAAAGTTCTGCCCGGATTACGAGATTAAAGAGTGGAACGAGAGTAATTTTGATCTAAAAATAAGCCCCTACGTAAAAGAAGCCTATGAGGCCAAAAAATGGGCATTTGTGTCGGATTATGCGAGGCTTTGGGTGCTTGTGAACTTCGGTGGCATCTATCTTGATACGGATTGTGAACTCGTCAAACCGATTGATGGCTTTTTGAATCTTGAGGCAATGTCGGGATTTGAATCCGAGACGTACATACCAACTGGTATCATGGGTTGCCGGAAGGGGTTTCCGTTATTCGTGGAGCTCCTTAAGAGATATAATGACCGCCATTTTATTAAACCGGATGGTTCGTTTGACATGACAACAAACACTCAAGACATAACGCGAGCCTGTCTTGACCACGGTTTTGTTCCCAATAATGAAAAACAAACGATCTGCGGATTTACTCTCTTCCCCCGCGACTGGTTTTGTCCTATGGATGGGAGGACTCAGAAAATGGTGGCTTTTACTGAAAACACTCATGCCATACATCATTTTGCCGCTTCGTGGAAAACTCCAGAAACGAAAATGAAAACGATCATCAAGTTCCCCGAGCGTTTTATTCGCCGCTGGATTGTCAAACCAATCAAAAAACAGTTGAAAACTGCGTGAAGAATTAACAAAAGAAGGGTGTAGCCGTGATTTTAGGTAGTTTTTCGTTTCGAAAACTGAGGAAACTACCTTATTTTCGCCTAATTTTTCCTGACAAAACAACCTTAGTCGCGACGAAAGCCCACGAAACCTCAACCTTATTACCTTATTTTCCACCGGGTTCGAATAAGGGAATAAGGTTGGTTTTTTGGGGCGTTTTCTGGCTAAGGTTGTTTTGTTCGGAAAAATAAGGTAGAAATAAGGTTTCTTTGCCGATTAGCAACCTTGTTTTGCGATCCCGCACGTTACCTAATTTCACGGCTACACCCCAAAAGAAGAAGGCAAATGAGAATCCTATTATTTAACGGTACTGGCAACGTTGTCAATTCGGCCGGGGGTGCCGAAAAGGTCTTTTGTAATATGGCCAATGCGCTTGTATGCCGGGGGCATCAGGTACTTGCCGTATGCAATGACATCAGTTCCGGTATGCCGTTTTACCCACTTGACGAACGTGTGAATTTCGTGAACCTCAATGGAAGCGGTAAAAAGATTTTTCGTTCACCGTTCTATTTGAAACTTTTCCGGGAAATGACCAAACCATTTCGGCACTATGTGCCGAACCCCGTTACTCCGGTCAAGAGTCAAAGTATCGCGGAAAAAATGCGACCTGTCTTGGAACAGTATGAGCCGGATATTATCATTTGCCACTTTTTGTCGGATATGCCTGCCGTTTCCCGATTGCAGAGCGGTTTACCGGTGATTGTGATACAACATGGCAACCCATTTACGGAACTCCTCGGCAAATCCAGACATGATCTTCGACCTCTTGATCTATGCAACGTGATTCAAGTGCTCCTGCCAAGTTACATCCCACCGGTGAAACGATTGTGTTCCACCAAAGTTGTGGCAATCCCGAATACCGTCCAGCAAGTCCCCGCAAAAACATATGCCGAGAAAAGCCGATACTCCATCTGCATGGTTGGTAGATTTGAAAAAGACAAACAGCAGCACTTGCTTATTGAAGCGTTTTCGAAAATAGCAAAAAAGTATCCCAACTGGCAGATCAATTTCTATGGAAGTGAATCCCCAAAAAAAGGTTATCACTCCTATTCAAAAAAATTGATTTGGCGGTATCAATTGGAACAACAAGTGTTTTTACGTGGAACAACAACGCAAGTCTATGACGTAATGAGAGAAAGTGACGTTTTTGCTTTTCCGAGTCTGCATGAAGGATTCCCTTGCGCTCTTACGGAAGCAATGTCGGTCGGTCTTCCTTGTGTGGGACTCAAAACCGCTCCTGGTGTGAATGAATTGATCGAGGATGGCGTTACGGGGTTTCTTGCGGAAAACAATGCGGAAGATTTTGCACAAAAACTTCAAACGCTCATGCGCGATCACCAACTCCGCCAAACGATGGGGCAGGCAGGACGTGAATCCGTGAAAAAATACGCTCCCGAAATCATCTGGGATAAATGGGAAAAACTCATTATCGATACCGTAAATAATCACAAAAAAAATTCTCCGGACACCGTCCAGTTACAAAGTCATTCAATATTTCCAAAGCGTCATGTCGCCTAAAATCTCCATCATTATTCCCGTCTACAACGTCGAAGCATATTTACGACAGTGCATGGATTCTGTCGTGAACCAAACGATGCGCGACATTCAGATCATTTGCATCAATGACGGTTCGACAGACGGTTCCCGGGCGATTTTGCAGGAGTACGCCGACCAGGATTCCCGCATCGAAATTATTGACAAACCGAACGGCGGACAATCTTCTGCTCGCAATGCCGCTTATCCTTCGATCCAAGGCAAGTACACGCTGTTCGTCGACTCCGACGACTGGATCGACCTTAAAACCTGCGAAAACACCTACTACTACGCCGAACAAACTCAGGCGGATTTTGTCCATTTTCAGCGGTATCATTACAAGCAGCTTACGTCCTCCCTGACACCAAGTCCTCAAAAAGGTTCGCTCTTGTTTTACGACACGCCGGAACAAAAGAAACGATTCCTCACTTCCAAGAGTCATAGTGCTTGTCAAAGTTTGTACCGGACCGACTTTTTGCGGCGTCATTCGCTCCGCTTTCCCGAGGGGCTGGTTCACGAAGACAGCTTGTTCTTTTGGCAAGCGGTCACCAGGGCCGAAAGAATCGCTTTTTTGCCGGGATTTTTCTATTACTATCGACAGCGGCCTTTTTCGACCGTAACTTCGTTTGGTGAAAACCGCTTGGGCATTTTTCAAATTTACGCTCTCATTGAAGAGGATTTGCGGACAACGGGCAACTACCCGCTGTATCAGGACGAATTTATCGCGACAAAAATTCGGGAGTGCATGAAAATCGCCGTCGCCATCCGCCCGGAATTCCGACAAAAAGCGAACCAAATGTTCCTTGAGAGACTCGGCGAAGCGGAAATCGACTATCTCAAAACAAAGGCCGCCCCGCGATATCGGGATTATTACCTTTCGCTTACGGGCAATCGCATGGCATGGTGCCGGCATTCTTTGCGTCAAGCGTTCCGCTCCGTTGTAAGCGTTTTGCGTGAAGCGGGGAGATTTTTTTTTATCGGACGAAAAAACAAACCTGAAAACGAACAGCTTCTCGACCTTGTTTGTCAGCTTTCACGCGAATTGGTTGAACTCAGGGAGGCTCGTTCCGAAGAATACCCCACCTTGAAAAGAGCGGCCTGAAAAAGCACCGGGAACAAGAAATCATGCAAAAAACACGAAAACGGAGACAGAAACCCAAAGGTGTCACCAAACTCTGGTGGAAAATCCAGAAATTGTTTCGGGAAATACCCAAACGAATTTCCGCCCCTTGGATCACCTGGAAAAAAATCTCTGCGGATTTCGAAAAGTACCTGCTTGGGTCCGAGAGCGGTGTTACAACGAACAAAAGAAATCCCAAAGTCATTCTCTCACTGACTTCCTTTCCGCCGAGAATTCCCCGAATTCAATATACGATTTACTCTTTGCTCAAACAGACGGTTAAGCCGGACGAAATTCTTCTTTGGCTTGCCGAAGAGCAGTTTCCCAACCGGAACGGCGACTTGCCGGAAACTTTGCTCAAACTTGTCGATCATGGGCTGACCATCAGGTATTGCAAGGACATCAAATCGTATAAAAAACTGATTCCGGCACTCCGGGAATATCCTCATGATATTATCGTTACACTTGACGACGACGTCTATTATCAGTCCGACATGCTGGAGTTGTTGCTTCTTTCTCACGAGAAAAATAAAAACGCCGTTCATGGTCACTGCGGCCATATCATTCTGTTCGATGGTAATGATCAACTTGCAAGCTATTTGGACTGGAAAAAGCGGGTCTCGTTTCGGGAAGTAACGCCTTCTTTTGGAGTTCTATTAACCGGTGTCGGCGGGATTCTTTATCCTCCGAACGTGCTTTATCGGGACGTTTTACGCGAAGACCTCTTTTTGAAACTTTCGCCGACGGCGGACGATGTTTGGTTCTGGGCAATGGCGGTATTGAATGACACGCGGTTGTGTATCGTGGAAAACAATACGTTGCACCCCAAGAGAAATTCGTCGGGTAAAGACCGTTCTCCGACAGGACACCGTAGTCTTGCGGCGATCAATTGCAACGAAGGGGGCAATGATAAACAGATTCGGCAGGTTCTGGAACACTACCCGGCCATTTTGGAAAAGCTGAAAACGGAATTACCGTAACACCCAAGCATCCGTTAAACACGCAGAGTACCGGTGAAGCGGTTGATTGCCGCGAGAATTGCCTGGATGGTCGCTTCAATCGTGTCGGTGGAAACGCCGTGACCGCGGAAGACGTGTTCGTCCCCCTCGCCGGTCTGGATCAAAACGGAAACCTCCCCTTGGGCGTCCTCGCCGACCGAAACGCTTTGCACGTGATACTCCTTGAGCGTCGCTTTCACCCCGACGATCTGGAGCACCGCTTGAAACAAGGCGTCAATCGGTCCGTCCCCCTCGCCGACGCTTTGCGTGTACTGCGTGTCGCCGCACTGTAACGTGATCGAAACGTCCGGGTTCTTTCCCGTTCGTGTGCGTAATTCGTAGGAACCAAGCACCCATTCCGCCTTTTTCAATTCGGACTTGGGCACAAAAATCCCGGTGGAACCCTGCTCCCGGATATTCTGCTCGATCAAAGCCCGTAAATCGGCGTCGAAAACCTGCTTTTTCCGGTCCGCAAGTTTTTTGAACTCCTCAAACACGGCGTCCAACTGTTCGACGGCCAACGAATAACTGAGATGCTTGGCGCGGGCAACCAACGCGGCACGTCCGCTGTGTTTGCCGAGAACGATGTCGTTTTTTTGAAATCCAACGTCCTCCGGCTTCATAATTTCGTAGGTCGTCGGGTTTTTGAGAACGCCGTCCTGGTGAATTCCGGATTCGTGAGCAAACGCATTTTGTCCGACAATCGCCTTGTTTCGCGGAACACGCAGACCGGTTACGGTCGAAACCAACCGGCTCGTCGCAACCAAACGCGGCGTCTGGATTCGCGTTTTGGCCTGGTAAAAATCTTCCCGGATTTTCAAAGCCATCACGACCTCTTCGAGCGCACAATTCCCGGCCCGTTCGCCGAGACCGTTGATGCAACATTCGATCTGGCCCGCTCCGGCGTGAACGGCGGCCAAACTGTTCGCAACCGCCATACCGAGATCGTTGTGACAGTGAACGCTAATCACCGCTTTGTCAATGTTCGGAACGCGATTCCGCAACATTTCGATCCGGGCAAACATTTCAATCGGCGTCGTATAGCCGACGGTGTCCGGGATGTTGACGGTCGTTGCTCCCACGTTGATCACCGCTTCCACGACGCGGCAAAGGTAATCGATGTCGGTCCGGGCGGCGTCTTCGGCGGAAAACTCGACGTTTCCGCAATATCCTCTGGCCCGTTTGACCCCGGCGACAGCCATTTCGATAATTTCGTCCTCCGATTTACGCAGCTTGAATTCCCGGTGAATGGAACTGGTCGCCAGAACGACGTGAATCCGGGGATTTTCGGCGTATTTCAGGGCGTCCCAGGCGCAATCAATATCGGCGTCGCGGCAGCGGGAGAGCGAGCAGACCGAAACGCCTTTGATGAGCTTGGAGATTTCCTGGATCGACTCGAAATCGCCTGGGGAAGAAATTGCAAAACCGGCCTCGATCACGTCCACGCCGAGTTCGGCCAGTGCAGACGCAACTTCCAGTTTTTCGCTCAAATTCATGCTTGCGCCCGGCGACTGCTCACCGTCGCGCAGCGTTGTATCAAAAATCGTGATCGAACGAGACATTTTAATTCTGAATTACAAATTACAAATTACGAATTACGAATTACGAAACTGTGATTCTATGGGAAATTACGACGAGGGCAACCAACCCCCTGCGAGTTCGCATTCCGGGAATGAGGAGGATTGTCAAGTCGCTTTTTTCCTGGGAACGCAGGCTTCCAGCCTGCCAGTGAGTTCGTAGGCATCC
>CAZNVM010000065.1:0-5063 GCA_964576215.1 uncultured Planctomycetaceae bacterium | reverse complement strand
AGTCGCTTTTTTCCTGGGAACGCAGGCTTCCAGCCTGCCAGTGAGTTCGTAGGCATTCTACCTGTGCAGGGCGGAGACTTCATTCCGCAACCTTCGCGCAGGCTGGAAGCCTGCGTTCCCAGGGACTTTGCAATCCTCCTGCTTACGTTTGACAATTCTTCACAACGTGCGAACACATTTATGCAAATGCAAAAGAGATGCCAACCGAGGAAAAACACATTCTCATTGGCGATTTTGTGAAAATTTTGCCCCGTTTTTTCCCTGCGATGTTAAAGTGCAAAAAATAAACAAACTTTACCGCTCGAAAATCAGCAAAACACCTGCTTTGGAGAGAATTCGATTTTGTAATTTCTGCCCTCTTTTTGAAAGACTTTCAATTCCGGCAACCGCTCCGCCTGGACTTTTGTGGTATAATCCCTTTCCCGTTTCTCGCAACGTTTGCGGCGACGATCTCAAAAACGGAGCACTTTTTTCAGAAACAATTATCATGGGGCGCGTCGCAGGAATTGATTACGGAACCGTGCGGATCGGAATCGCGATGAGCGACCCGGACCGCATTCTGTCCAGTCCTTACGAAACGTATCCCCGAAAAAGCGAGAAAGCGGACGCAGAATATTTTCAGCGATTGGTTCGTGAAGAGCAGGTTGTACAATTCGTCGTCGGTCTTCCGGTCCATCTGAGCGGCGAGGCAAGCGAAAAGTCAAAAGAAGCGATGGCGTTTGCCGATTGGTTGAAGCGGCAGACCGGTGTTCCGGTTGATTTTGTGGATGAGCGATTCACCAGTGTTGAAGCGGAACGGTATTTGCGGGGTGCCAAACTCACGAACAAAAAACGTAAAGATCGTCGGGACAAAATCGCGGCGCAAATTCTTCTGGCAACCTATCTCGAATCCGGGCCGATCCAGCCGGAAACGATCGGGGGAATTGAATAACCCCTGTTTTTCAAGGGAAAACCGGAATCTTTCTCACGATTGCGGCACTGAATTTTGCGTGGTAAAATGACGGTCGCGTTTAGTTTACCGTCCCCTTTTTCACACCTCACACTTTTTTTCCTGTGGATCAAACGGAAGGAATCCTGTTACGAACGGTCGATTTTAGCGAAACGAGTCTTGTTTTGGCGGTGTACACCCGGGATTTCGGCAAGCTGAACGTGATCGCCAAGGGGGGACGACGCTTGAAAGGTCCGTTCGAGTCGTCGCTGGACCTCTTGAGCCGCGTTCGTTTGGTCGTGATCCAAAAGAAATCGGAATCGCTCGACATCCTGACCGAGTCGAAATTGCTCTGGCGGTTCAGGCCGACTCGTGACAATTTTGCCGGGCTGAATGCCGGATATCTCGTTTCCGAACTCGTGAACAAATTCACGCTGCCCGGCGAACCGAATCCCGGTTTGTACGATTTATTACGGGACACGCTCGTCGATTTCGAACGCGGAACCTTTGTGATACGCTCGCTTTTACGGTTCGAATGGCTGTTTCTCGAAACGCTTGGCCAAAAACCGGAATTGAATTTTTGCGTGGAATGTGGAAAAGATTTGTCCGAAACGTCCGAACCCGTGAGTTTAAGAAAACGTCTCTATTTTGCTCCGGTGGACGGGGGCGTCGTCTGTCCCGAGTGCCGCGTTGACCGTTCCCCGATCCTGCTTTTGAGCATTGCCGGGCGAAACGCGATTGAACAGCTCACGGAGCTCACGGAACATGCGGAGCGGCCTTCTTGGGAACGCTCCGTGCAAGGGGAAATTCGTGGCTTGACGACCGCGTACTACAATCACCTTTACGGTCAAAAAATCAAAATTTACGATTTGGTGCCATCGATCGCAAGGTTTGATCGTGAACCGAACAGTTAGCGGCGGCGTTTCTCAATCGAACCGGTTTTGCGCCCCGTTAATCAAACGGACGAACTCGTAATTCGTCTGGAATTTCGACAGTTTTTGCGTCAATTGTTCCATCGCTTCGACCGGATGGATCGTCGAAAGCGTCCGGCGCAGGTAGATCGTAGCGTTCATCACCTCCGGCGGCAACAGCTTTTCTTCGCGCCGGGTACCGGAAAGCCCAATGTCAATCGCCGGATAAACCCGACGCTCGGCAAGCCGTTTGTCCAAAACGAGTTCCATGTTGCCCGTTCCCTTAAATTCCTGGAAAATCAGGTCGTCCATTCGTGAACCGGTTTCAATGAGTGCCGTCCCGACAATCGTCAGCGAGCCGCCGCCTTCAAACATCCGAGCGGTTGCGAACAGTTTTTTCGGAATGTCCATCGCTTTAATGTCAACGCCGCCGGTCATGGTTCTGCCGGTGTTGCCGACCCACTTGTTAAACGCTCTCGCAAGCCGCGTAATCGAGTCAAGAAGCAGAAAGACGTCTTTCCCCATTTCGGCCAACCGGCGACACCGTTCAATCACGAGCTGCGCCAAGCGAACATGGGATTCGATTTCCCGATCCAGCGAACTGGCGACGACTTCGGCGTTGACAGCCCGGCGAAAATCGGTTACTTCTTCCGGACGTTCGTCGATGAGCAGGACGATCACCTTAACGTCGGGATGATTCTCAACGATTGCCTGAGAAATGTGGTGCAAAAGAATCGTTTTCCCGGAACGAGGTGGAGCAACGATAAGAGCACGCTGCCCCTTTCCAAGCGGCGTGAGCAGGTCCATAACCCGCGTCGTGAGCACGTCCCTGGTCGTTTCCAGCTGCAACCATTTATCGGGATTGATCGGCGTTCGCTCTTCAAACGTCGGAACTTTGGCGTAATCGTCCGGCAGGATTCCCTCGACGTCAATGATTTCCTTGACGCGCGGTCCCTGGTTTTTCTTACCGGGTTGGATCATCGCGTTCATGTAGACCCCTTCCCGGAAACCGAATTTTTCGATCATGTTTCCCGGTACGAACGGGTCGGCAAGAGCACGGGTGTAGTCGTTGTTCGGATCGCGGAGAAAACCGTAACCGTTCGGATGCAACTCCAGAACACCACCGGCTTCATAATAGGATTCCGGATCGGTCGGATCGTCCACGGTTGGGTAAGTGCCGATTGGTTTTCCCCCTTTTTTAACACCGATTTTCGAGGCGGCGGCACGAGAGATCGGCGGAGAGCCGCTTTTTTGAGGATTTCGTTTTTGGGAACGACCGCCCCGGCTTCGGCGGTTGTTATTACCGTTACCGTTACCGCCTGCGTTGTAATTGGCCATGAAACTTGTGAAATAAAGTAAAGGTTAAAAGATGTAAAGTCTACGTAAGAGTCTATGAAGGACAGAACGTCCCGGCAATTTCCCTGTGTTTCCCGGGAAAAATCGAAATTGTCCGAAATATTCCATGAAATTCGGAGAACGAGTCAAAATACACTCCGGGCCGCAATTGTGTGGTTGTCTGTGATTTCTTAATCCTTTAAAACGACACCGGAAACAATACAAGAGCGATTTTTCCCGCAAAAAAACTTCCTCCTTCCGAGGACATTTCACAACTTGGCAAAAGCGATCCTTTCAGCTCCAAACAGATACGCTCTTGAGCAAAGACGACTCGAATGATATTCGGCGAGTCGCAACTCCTCCATCCAAGAAAAATCGCTAAAACTTAAAGCAAGTAAGCAATCTTCATTTTCGATATGCCGGGATTCTAGCAAAAAATAAAAATGTGTCAATATGAAATTCAAGAAAAAATTTTTCCGTTTTTCCGGGAGCCGTTGGTCGTTCAAGATTCCTGAAGGCCCGTTGCGGCGGCACCGACGAGGGCGGCTTCGTAGCCGAGTGCGGTTTTCCCGATTCGGACGTTCGGGTTGGCGGCTTGAAAGGTGAACCGGTGAAGCGTTCTCCCCATTTCCGGAGCAAGCAGGTCGAACGCTTCGCTGACACCACCGCCGAGGACGATCATCGGCAAATTCAGCAGGTTGACGGCATAAGACGCCGCTTGTCCAAGCAATCGGGCTGTCGTCTGATAAACGTCCATCGCAACCGGATCGCCTTGCCGGGCCAAATCGGCAATCTCCGCCGCTGTCAATGCTTCGGATTCCTTTCCAAAGCGTTTTTCAAACTCATTGCGAAATCGCCTTACGATTCCCGGTCCGGCGGCTTCCGCTTCCATACATCCGCGATTACCGCAACCGCAAAGAGCACCGTTTTCCACGAGGACCAAATGTCCGAACTCTCCCGCATTGCCGCCCGGGCCCCGATAAACCTTGCCGTCAAGCACCAAGCCGCCGCCGATGCCGTTGCTGATCGTGATCCAGAGAAAATCGTTGATTTCCGTGCAGATTCCGAACAATTTTTCGGCGAGCGCACAAGCGTTGGCGTCATTGTCAATCGCAACCGGTTTTCCGCCGACCATTTCGGAGAGAATCTCCGCAATCGGGATATTTTGGATACCTGAAAACGGGGCGTAAATCCACATCCCGGTTTTCGGATCGGCCAGGCCGGGAATATTGACACCAACGGCCCCGCATTGCCGAATCGTCTTCTCGTCGGGAAGGATACCGCGAATTTCTTCAAGCAGCCCCGCTGCATTGGTGTCCGGAGGCAGAGTTTTTTTGGCAATCCGGTCAAGAACGCACGCCTTACGTCCTCCCCTTTCCGAGGCGGTTGCAATGGCGGACATGATCTTGGAACCGCCGATGTCTAAAGCGAGAATATTCATTCTTACTCACTCAAAGTGTAAACGGATTGGTTACGAGGCCGGAAAAGGTGTTGAAATTTAAGGGCATAGGGCATAGAATTTTGACTTGTTCGACTCTCTTCCATCGACGAGGAAAAGGTGGAAAATACTGCTGTTTTTCCTATGCCCTATGCCCGATGCCCGATGCCCGATGCCCGATGCCCGATGCCCTCCAATTTGTTTACGGTTTGAGTTAATTCTTGACAGCTTCTAACCCACGTTATACTCCTGTTTGTATGAAAAACAAGATGTGTGCCTTACACCGCAGTTACCGGTTTTTTACAGACTCCCGGGTGCGTAAATCCCCGGTTGCGCGATTGGGGGGATTAGGTAAAATTGGCAATTTACCTTTTCCATTCCTTTTTTCCAAAACCGCCATGAGCCGTAAAATCCGCCATCACAATGTTCCCGCCGACTTTCACGCCAAGTC
>CAZNVM010000064.1:0-21672 GCA_964576215.1 uncultured Planctomycetaceae bacterium | reverse complement strand
AGTCCCTGGGAACGCAGGCTTCCAGCCTGCGCGAAGGTTGCGGAATGGAGTCTCCGCCCTGCGCAGGTAGGATGCCTACGAACTCACTGGCAGGCTGGAAGCCTGCGTTCCCAGGGAAAAAGCGACTTTGCAATCCTCCTGCGTCAAAGGGCTTCACAAAACGGTTCGTTGCGGTAGAATCGGTTCCATGTCTAAAGTTACCATTCCCCAGATACAGCGGCGAAAAGCGGAAGGCCCGAAAATCAGCGTGATTACGGCCTACGACTATCCGAGTGCGCAACTGGTCGACGCGGCGGGAATCGATATTATCCTTGTCGGCGACAGTCTGGGAAATGTCGTGCAGGGCAAATCGACGACGCTTCCCGTTACCGTTGAGGAAATGATCTATCACGCCGAAATGGTCGTGCGTGCGGCGAAAAACGCTCTGGTTGTCGTCGATTTACCGTTCCCTTATTGCCAGCTCGGTCCGAAAGAAGCGGTCAAAACCGCTGCGAAAATTCTCAAAAACACGTTGGCCGACGCCGTGAAAATCGAGGGGGGGGAAAACCGGCGCAAAACGATCCAGGCGGTCGTTGAAGCCGGGATTCCCGTGATGGGCCATTGCGGTTTACAGCCGCAAAGAATCAAAATGCTCGGTCGCTTCTCTCTGCAACGAAACCAGGAGCAGCTTCAAAAAGATATAAACGCAATCGAAAACGCCGGAGCGTTTGCGGCGGTTTTGGAGTGCGTTGCGCCGGAAATCGCCGACGAAGTAACCCGGTCCGTCGGCATACCGACTATCGGGATCGGAGCCGGACCGCATTGCGACGGTCAAGTGCTCGTCTACCACGACCTTCTCGGATTCAAAGAGACTGCTCCCAAACACGTTAAAGTTTACGCCAACCTCGGAAAAATCATCACCGACGCCGTGAAAAAATACTGCGAAGATGTGCGTGAGGGGGCGTTTTAAAAAGCGGCCTGCCGGGTCTCGGCAAGATTTTCGAGCAAAATTCGCCGGACCTCCATAATCGACCGGGGATGCGTGTGGACGGTGCCATGCGGGGCCGGAACGTCGATTTCGCTTTGCACGCCATCGATTTTCGCACTTTTGTATTCGACAATTCCGTCGCCGGCGCGTTCAAGGTACTTCGCCAATCCGGTTTTGTGCTCCAACCCGATGATGTTGTTGAACTGCACATCCGGCGGCGTTTCACTGGAAAGCAACACAGAAAACAACGGGTTTTTCGGCGACAACGATTCGATGGACGTTTCGATTTTCAACAGCGAATTATTCGTCAACGACGAATTATTCTTGAGTGGAATCTCTTTGATGACACTGGTGAGCGTCTTGGGCAACCGGATCAGTTTGTTCGCAAACCATTGTGTGACACTATTGGAATAATCGCTTCCGCGAAACGGCGTCGCAATCGTAATCACGCGGTCAATCGACGGGTCCGGCGTGAAATAAAACCATTTTTCCAGCTTCTCCTTGATTTCCGGAGCTTCATGGAGTTCTTCCAACGGCTTATTGCTGACGAGTTGCCAAAACCGGTCGCCGCTACTTACGGTTTGCATCCGCGACACGAGACCGCCCATGCTGTGTCCGATGAGGATCATCCGGTCCAAAGCAGGCGTGCTTCGGTGTGAAGCAAGCGTTCGGCGGACTTCCACAAGGTCTTCCCGAAGCTGTGCCGCAGAAACCCAAAACGGTTGCGCACTCGGATAGAAGTAAAACCAAAATTGGTAATTGTCCCGAATTTCCGGAATGCTTCGTAAATTGTTGAACATTTCCATCCAAGTCATTGGGGACGACCAGAGACCGTGGACCATCACGACCGGAATTTTGTTTGGGTCATACGGCTGCATCATATAGATTCCGTACAGCGAATTGGAACCGGCGGCCTGTTTTTGCTGGGACTGTTTTTCCGTCTTCTTCACGAGATGATTGACCAACGTGAGATCAATCTTTTCGCCGGGATTGACTTGAAAATTCGTCTGTTGAATCGTGGAAAACTCGTCCGGCTCGTCGATCAAATCGTACTCGACCAACTTGTCCTGGATTTTGTCGGACAATTTTTCCTTTTCTTTTTCCTTTTCTTTTTCGTTGCTTTTCGCGGCTTGCTTCGACGAATTTTCCCTGGCTAACTCGTCGCCCGGCTTGGGGATGAATCGGGAAATCAAAAGCTCGTCGGGCCAAAGCAGGCCGATTGTGCTCAGATTATTGAGACGCGGGTTCGACAGAAAATAGGCGAGCGGCGTTGTCAGATCGCTTTCCAGCGGAACCAGGACATTTTCGACCTGAGTATGGGTTACGGCGGTCGAATCGTACAGTTCCAACACGGCGTGAAATTGCGAGGTTCTTTCGTCAAGGGGGCGAAGAAACGCCGTGACGGGAAAACACAGGCCGGGTGGATAGTATTTTTCGGCGGGAGACCGCCCGAACCCTTGTTTACGAATTGCAATCAATGGAACACCGAGCCCGCTCTGTTTGTACTCGTTTTGAAGTCCTTTGATTTCGTAGTCGGCGGCAAACTTGAATTTCTCGATCTCTTCCCCTTTCCAGTCGGCGGTGAGCATGGAACAATTGATATTGCATGTTTCGCCCAGGGATTGGACGGCGTAAGTACGGTCGGGACTGAGAACAAACTCGTATTCGTTTCCGAGAAGGCGGAGCATGCGGAAAAGCGACTGGTTGTAGATCAGACAAACATCGCGGAATTGCGAATCGTAGGGATTACGGTTTCGTTCGAATTTCGGATCAAAAAGAAATTGGTAAGAATGGATCAAGGCCGCGTAATAAATTTCCAGGGCGAGCTTGGGCTTGTCACGCTCCCAACGTTGCGCTTCAAAATAGGCAATTTCGGCAAAAGCGTAAAGTAAATTCGGATTGGGGTTTCGTTCGATTAGTTTTTGCAGAGAGACCAAGGCGGCGACCGGTTCGGTTTTGGCCGTGCTTTCGATGTCGTACGCACGCAAAGTCAGCGTGGTGTGTTCGGAAAACGCCAAATCTCCTTGAGAAGTCAGGCGAAAACGTTTTTTTTCCAGCGGATCCGTTGCGACTTTTTGGAGGCGAGTTTCCACGACACGGGAAGCGCAACCGGCAACCGCGGCGACCAGCACCAAAAGCGAGCAAACCGTTAAAAAGCGGCGAAAAAACACGAAAGCATCCTCCCTGCGGAGTATAAGAAATCCGTCGGGTAAGGTCAATTGCAATTTTTTCGGACATTGAGCGTGTAAGGGCGAAGAATTCAACATCGCACGTGTCTTGCGAAACAACGACGGAAAACGTAAAATTTCCGGCTCATTTCTCATTTCTCATATTTTATGCTTCATATTCACTTCGAGGGCAGCGTTTCATTGGGGACGCTGCGTAATATCGCGGTTCGCAAGGGAAGGACTCTACCGGACAATGCGACGTATTCCTTCCGGAATTTTACGGAGTTTAACGCGATTTTTCCGAAAATTTTCGAACCACTTACCGAGGAACAGGACTTTTACGAACTCGCGGCGGCGTTTGCGGAAGATTTGGCCCGGCAAAATGTTACGTATTGCGAAGCGTTTTACGTGCCGCTGGCCCATGTTCGGCGCGGCGTGCCGTTTGAAATATTTTTCCCGCCGCTTGCTTGTGCGCTTGACGAAGCGGAAAAGAATCTCGGCGTTTGCGTCAACATGATTTTTTCGATCATTCGCACCGGAGGAAATACCGGGTGGGGGCACCAAACGCTCGACCTGATTGAACGGTACCCGCACCCGCGAATCGTTGGGATTGATTTGGCCGGGCCGGAATGTTACGAGACGATAACGCCGTTCGAATCCGTGTACCGCCGGGCCAAGTTACTCGGACTGCATCGCACCGCACACAGCGGCGAATTTTGCGGACCGGACCACATTCGTCGAACGATTCAACATCTGCAAGTCGAACGGATCGGACATGGTATCACCGCGGCGCAAGACGAGTCGCTCATGCAGCTCCTGATCGAAAAAGACATTCCGCTGGAAATTTGTCCGACGAGCAACGTGAAACTCGGTGCCGTTGCATCCTGGGAATCGCATCCGGTCCGAAAATTGTTCGATTACGGCGTCCCGATTGTGATCGGAACCGACGATCCCGCCTTTTTTGGTAGCACGCTCGAAGACGAGTACCGACAACTCCAGCGGTATTTCCATTTTAGCGAAGCGGAAATCGAGGTTTTGCGGAGAAATGTTGTAAGATACAGGGCATCGGGGATAAGTGATGAGTGATAAATGGTTAGTGGTTAGTGACACACATTCCGCATCTCTTATCCCCGATTCCCGATTTCCGATTCCCGATCCCCTAAATTTCAAAATTTTGCTTACTATTTTGAGTTAATATGCTATAGTTTACCGGTAGAAATAGTCCGTGTCGTTACGTTTTCCCATCAGGCGGGTCAGGTTCCGCGATTTCTCCTTCGAAACATCATGACAAACGAAGCTTACGGCGAAATGATGCCGATTACCCATCAGGAGTTTGTTGCGATCCGCGATTTGGTCTATGAACGTTTTGGTATATCCCTGTCAGACCAAAAAAAGAGCCTCGTTGTCAGTCGCTTGCAAAAAATACTCCGGCAGCGTGGCTTCCAAAATTTCAAGCAGTATTACGACACGCTTATAGCGGATAAAACGGATAAAGCGATTAGTGAACTGGCAAACCAGATTACGACGAATCACACGTTTTTCTTTCGGGAAGCGGATCATTTCGATTTTTTCACCAAAACGATCTTACCGGAAATGACCGCACGGCATCGCGAGCAAAACAACAATGACCTTCGTATCTGGTGCGCCGCCGCTTCCAGCGGGGAGGAACCGTACACCATCATTATCGCAATGCTGGAGTATTTTGGTGCGAATTATTCCCAATGGAACGCCGGTTTGCTTTGTACCGATATTTCTGAAAAAGCGTTGGTCGAAGCGAAAAAGGCCGTTTACGAAAAAACGCGGCTTCAAGGGGTTCCGCCGGCGATTTTACAGAAATACTTCAAGCAGGAAGGGGACCAGTGGAGCGTTGTTGAGAAGGTGAAAAAAGAAGCGGTCATCCGGCGTTTCAACCTGATGAACAAGACGCTCCCCTTCAAAAAACCGTTTGACTGTATTTGGTGCAGAAATGTCATGATTTACTTTGACATGGAAACGAAAATCGAGTTGGCCAAACGCATGTACAACCACACGGTCAACGGCGGATATTTGCTCATCGGACACTCCGAAACCCTTGGCCGAGACCAAACCAAGTGGAAGTACGTAAAACCCGCCGTTTACATAAAAGAGGAATGAAAATGAGAAATGAGAGCCGAAGACTGTGCTCCCGTAATAATTCGTAACTCAAACCGTAAACAAATGGTAACTCAAAACAGTAGAGGAAATAGGAAATCGGGTGTAAAATATCCTCCCCGATTTCCGATTTCCGATTTCCTTAAATTTCAGCACTTTTTTCAGTTTCATAACCAATCTGTTTACACTTTGAATTCGTAATTCGTAATTCGTAATTAAAAAAAATGCCTCCAATGAAAGTTCGTGTACTCATCGTCGACGATTCTGCTCTTGTTCGGCAGATTCTCCTGGAAGGAATGAAAAAAGATCCCGGCATCGAAGTCGTCGGAACAGCCGGTGATCCCTACGCGGCACGGGACATGATCGTCCAATTGCGACCGGATGTCCTGACGCTTGACGTCGAAATGCCGAAAATGAACGGCGTTGAATTTTTACAAAAACTGATGCCGCAGTATCCGGTTCCGGTCGTGATGGTCAGCAGCTTGACGGAGCGTGGTCAAAAAATCACTCTCGACGCAATGGCGGCCGGAGCGGTCGATTTCGTTGCAAAACCTTCGGGAGTGGCGGCACTCGCTCAAATGATGGACGAGCTGTGTACGAAAGTCAAAATTGCGTCGACGGCAAACGTTTCCCACTGGAAAAACCGTGCCGTTGCACCGGGAGGGGGTGGTGTCGGAACGCCTGGCAGTGCCGGCATTGCCAAAACGATCGGAAGTGCCCTTTCGACGAAAATTTGCGTCATCGGTGCATCGACCGGCGGTACAGAGGCACTTCGGGAAGTGATTGGCGGTTTTCCTCGGACGATGGTTGGCACCGTCGTTGTTCAACACATGCCGGCAGGTTTTACAAAAATGTTCGCCGACCGTCTGAACTCCCTATCTCAAATTACCGTCAAAGAAGCGGAAGACGGCGACCAGATCGTCGATGGCCGTGTCCTGATTGCCGCCGGAGGCAAACAAATGGAGGTCGTCAAATTCGGGTCCGGTTGGCGGGTCAAATTATTCGATGGTCCGTTGTGCTGCGGACATCGTCCCTCGGTCGAAGTGATGATGCAGTCCGTTGCGAAAAACGTCGGGCGAAAAGCGGTCGGAGCAATGCTGACCGGTATGGGGTCCGACGGTGCCGACGGCATGAAAGCGATGCGTGACGCTGGTGCCCGGTGTATCGCACAAGACGAAGCCTCCTGCGTCGTATTCGGAATGCCGAAAGAAGCCCACGCTCGCGGCGGGGCCGAACGATTGGTTCCGTTAAAAAGTATTTCCGCGACCCTCCAACAATTGGTGAAAATGATTGTTTGAGGCACCGGGAATCGGGCATAGGGAATCGGGCATAGGAAATAGGAAATAGGAAATAGGAAATAGGGGATGGATTTCTCATTTCTCATTTCTCATTTCTCATTTGTCATTTATCACCTATGCCCGATTCCCTAAATTATTCCAACAGACCACGCAACTGTTTTTTCCTCTCCTCATTCGTTTCATTTCGAATGGATTCCTGCTCTTTGATGATTTCCTTGAGCAATTCAATCGCTTCGTTGAAACTTTCCATTTGGACCATGCGGTCACGAATGTTCGCCATCTTCGCCAGGATTCGGTCCAATTGCGTCAGGGCCGCCTGGTGGGACTTTTGAATTTCGTTGCGCTCGACGGTTTCCCGATTCTCCAGATCACGACCGAGTTTGGTTAAAAGCTCGTCGAACTCGAAAAAATCCCTTTCGACCAATTGCCGCATCGGGTCAAGGAGTCCTGTGTCGAGACGCTGCTGTGCTTCCGGCGTGAAAATCTGGTTGTTCTGCATCTCCTTGCGGATTCCCTGGAATCCCTTGATGATACCACCGAGATCGTACTTCTCCTTTTCGGAATCCCGAAGCGAACGCTGCGTGTTGTACACCGCTTGCGTTGCCTGCTCTTCGGCAATCCGGTCCGGTTTCGGCGTCGGAATTTCGTTCTTATTTTCCGCTTCTTTTTTCGCTTTTACCTCCTCCGCAATCTGTTCCGACGTTTTTTCCAATCGAATTTCCTCCAGCAAACCGCGAGTACGCTTCACTTCCTCGATCAATGCTTCAAACCGTTGCCTCAGACCGATTTCGCGGGCATCGAGAATTCCCTTGAGCCGTGGAGCGCTCACGATTTCCAGTTCGAACCGTTCGCCGACGCCGCAATGCGGTTGCGTCTGTGGTTCACCTTTAAGCGGCGGCAGGGAAAAAGCGTCGGTCGCTTCGACCAACAGTGACAGGCGGTCCCCCGGTTGCACCAATAATTCCGCAACGGAAAACGCTTCGCCAAGCGGTTGATTCGTGATCGTTCCCCCAAGCGACGCAATCTGTCGGATCCCTTCCGACTCCGGCCCTGCGATTTCCGACGGTTCGTCGTCGGCTGCATGAGGTCTTTGGAGGCGAGCGACGGAATATCTGTACCGAATTTCTGACAAGCCGTAGTCGTCCGTCACTTCCCCGAGCGTCGGGAGTACGGCAATCGGCGTAATCGCCTGTCCGATTCCATCCAACCGGGACGAAACGAGCGGGGGTTGATCCTTGACGATTTCCAGTTCAAGTCGAATCGGTTTGCGGTTTTTGATTCCGTCAAAATCGGTGAGCGTCCATTCCAAATGCGTCGCCGTTCGCAAGTCGGGCAACTCGAGGGACAAGGAACCGTCCTCCGCAATCGTTGCGGCAAGGGGCGGTTGACCATTGACGGAAATCGCGGCGGAGTCAATCGGTTTGTTCGTCCCGTTGCGGACGGTTACGGTCGTTCCCTCCGGAATAAACGCCCGATCTGTCGCTTGAATCGTTTGGTCGGTCCGCTGCATGTAAGGCGGGAAACGAAGCAACAGTTCCGTTCGGGGCACCATCGGCGGCGGAACGGTTTCAATCGTCAAACCATCGATCCGCGAGTCTCCCGCCGTGATCGAAAGCGACACGGGATCAAATAGCTCCGGAATCGTGTGGAAAAAGGAGCGGTATTCCACGTCGTCAATTTTTCTCGTACCGAATTGATTGATGGTGAACGATCTGGCGTTTTCGCCGGTAAGAGTACGGAGTTGAAAAGTGACGGAACCCGGAACCTGCGGCGTAGCCGTCTCCGCAAGAATGGTGAGCAGAAAGGAATCGCCCCGGGCAATTTTGGCGACGCCGTTTGCGTCGAACCCTTCGACGTGAATCCGGGACAAACGAGGCCATTGTTTTTCGGACAGGAGAATATTCCGCGAAAACCAAAGGTGTGCCGTTTCGGAAAAGGCGAACCCCAAACCGATCAAACCGCCGAGAAACACAAGAACAGCGACGACCCGCAGCGCAAGCCGGTTGTATCGAAACAGCGAAGGAACGGAAATCGGTTCAATCAGCGACGCGGCCCGTTGGGCCGTTTCCCGGAGAAAATACGAGGTGCCTGTTTCCTGCCCTTCCCGCTGTAATTCGACGCTGGTAATCAGCGATTCGTTCAAACGCGGTTCACGTTTCTCGAAAAGCTGGGCAAGTTGCCAATCTTGAATGGGGCAAAAAAGCCGGGAGAGGAGCCGCTTCCAAACGATCATGCCGATCAAAACAGCGAGCGTCGGGAGCAAAAGTATCCTGAAGAACTGCGAAAATTCGAAAAAACGGTCGCCGCAAAGGTCCAGCACCAAAAGCGACGCAATCGCAAACAGAGCGGACGCCGTTCCGTCAATTGCGGTGAAAACACGCAACAGAAAGCGTAATTGCCGTAGTTTGACGAATATCATTTCTCATTTTCGTGGAAAAGAACGATTCTTTAATGTGCGGTCATTGTAGTCCGAAATCAGCAAGAAAACAAGAGACGCTTTGCTACAAGAGAACTGCATTGTTCAAAATGGATAGAAATTGAGGGCGCCTCTGGGAACGCAGGCATCTTGCCTGCCCCTGGGTTCGCAGGCTTCCAGCCTGCCTCGCGCAGGCAAGATGCCTGCGTTCCCAGGGACTTTGCAGTTCTCTTGCGCTTTACTGCTGACAGATTGACACACGGGTTTACGAATTGTATAACTTGACGGAAGAAGAGGGCTGTGGTGGATAATGACGGAATAAGTGTACTATGAAAATCGGCATTTACGGGGGAAGTTTCGACCCGATTCATTGGGGACATCTCTTGTTGGCGGAAACCTGTTTACGGGAATGTAAGCTGGATCGGATCGTTTTCGTACCAACCGGGGTTGCGCCGCACAAGCCGAACCGGGCGTTTGCCCCGGCTGAAGATCGGATTGAAATGGTCAATCTCGCTCTGAGCGGCTGCGACGAATTTTGCACAAGCCGGTTCGAAATTGATTCACACGCCGAGCGGAATTACACGATTGACACGCTACGACACTTCAACGAAACGTTCTGTGGCCCGGAACTGTACTTGATTCTCGGAGCGGACATGTTGAACGATTTGCCGAATTGGCATAAAGCGGAAGAAATTTGCGAACTTGCAATTCCGGTCGTTGCGGCGAGACCGAATACGCCGCTCCCGGATTATGGGGCACTTTCGTCGGTGGTTTCTCCAAAGCGGTTGGAACTTTTTCGAAATTATCTCGTTCCGATGCCGCTTATTGAGCTTTCCTCGACCCAAATTCGGAAACTCCTCGCCGAAGGAAAACGCATCCGTTTTCAAACGCCGCACGCCGTGGAAACGTACATCGCAACCCATCGGCTTTACCAGTAAGGACATCGGGAATCAGTGATCAATGATCAGTGATGAGTGAAAAATCAATTTCCTGCCACCTGATGCCTGAAGCCTGATTTCCCATCCTCTATCATCTCCAAGTTTATGTCTTTTCTTTTCGTGATTCGAGGGAGCGATCAAGGTTGCCGTTTTGAAATCCGGGAGACCGTCGTTTCCATCGGTCGGGAAATGAACAATATTTTCCAGCTTCACGATCCGGAAGTCTCCCGAAAACATGCGGAAATTCGAAAAGACAACCGACAGGACATTATTTACGACTTGAAAAGCTCCAACGGCCTCTTTGTCAACGGCAAACGGGTTCAGTCCACCCTGCTTCACAGCGGCGACCAGATTCAAATCGGACGAACGTTGCTTCTGTACACAAAAACCGATTCTGAAGAAGAGGGAAGTTCGCAAGGGGCGGTGAATGTCCAAATTGATTCGGATGCAATGGACCCGGCGGCGGCAATCATTGCATCCGTTCCGAAAGACGAAGGAACATGGCTGTTTGAAAGTATTTCCGAGGGCCTTTCGGAAGCTCGTCAAAGTCCCTGGCTACGGAAAGCCAAGGGACACCTGAAAATGATGTACCACACGGCACTGGTCGTCAGCCAGACGCTGGATACGGACCGTTTGCTTCACCGGATCATTGATTTGATTTTCGATTGGGTTCACATTGATCGGGCTTGTATTTTACTCTTTGAGAACGAGTCGAAAAACCTGGTTCCCCAAGTCTTCCGAACACGGGATACCGCCGAATCGCAATCACCGATGAGGATCAGCCAAACGATTCTCGATTACGTTCTGAACACCGAGGAAGGAATTTTAACGAACGACGCTAGTTTGGACGACCGCTGGGATCCCGGAGCGAGTATTCTCGCCGATTCGATACGCGACGTCATTTGCGTTCCCATGCAGGGACGGTACGGAACAATCGGCGTGATTTATCTGGATTCTTTTGGGACCGGCGAATCGCAGGAGCCGGACGATCCCGAGAAGGAGCAATCACGGCGTTTCAATCGGGACCATTTGAAATTGATGGGGGCCATCGCTCATCAAGCGGCACTAGCCGTAGAGGATACCCGGTACTATCGCGGTATGCTTCAAGCGGAGCGTTTGGCGGCCGTGGGACAAACGGTCGCCGTGTTGTCGCATGACATTAAAAATATTTTGCAGGGAATCACCGGTGGAAGTTTTCTCATTGAAAAAGGCTTGGACGAACACAATGAGGAACTGATCTCGCAGGGGTGGAGAATCGTCCAAAAGAATCAAGGGCTGATTTCCGACATGGTTCTCGATATGCTTGCGTTGAGCAAAGAGCGTGAACCGGCGTTTTCGTTCGGGGACATCAATCAAATCATCAACGACGCCGTCGAATTGATGCAAGGAAGAGTGCAACCTCTGGAAATTTCGTTGAGTTGGACGCCGGACGATTCGATCCCTGCTTTTTGTTTCGATTCCAAACAAATGGCCCGTGCGATTACCAACGTACTGACCAACGCGATTGACGCCGTTGCCGAACAAGAGGAGGGGAAAATCGAGATTACCTCAAAACTGAACGAAGCGTTCGGACGTGTCGAGATTACCATCGACGATAGCGGAGCAGGTATTCCGAACGAACAAAAAGACCAATTGTTCCGTCCGTTCCAGACGACGAAAAAGGAGCAGGGAACCGGTCTGGGCCTGGCGGTCACGCAGAAAATTCTTCAGGAACACAACGGAAACGTACGTTTGACTAACTCGCCGCTCGGCGGAGCACGGTTCGTTTTGGAAATCCCGCTACTCATTTCCGAGGGGGAGGCTGCGTAGCTCTTGTTACCGGAAGGTAAGCCTCAAACTCTTTTTGCTATTGTACTCAAAGTGTAAACAAACAGATACTCAAAACCGTCAAGGGCATCGGGAATCGGGAATCGGGCATCGGGAATCGGAAATTGGAGTAAGTTTTTCACTTATCACCTATGCCCGATTCCCGATGCCCGATACCCTTAAATTTCAACACTTTTTCCAGTTTCATTACCATTTCGTTTACACTTTGAGTACCATAAATCAACTATTGGGGAAATAGCAATTTCTGTGAATATTCCGCTGAAATGTCACAAAATTTGCTGTACCCGCGGGAAAAGCAATCCTCTTCTTCCCTCCTTCCACTTTCGACGCGAGCCTGTAAACTCTAGGCTTTCAAACATTGCAACTTTAGAGGAGTTTCATCGTGCAACGTATTATGCTCAAGTCGAAAATTCATCGGGCAACCCTGACCGCAACGGACTTGCATTACGAAGGGAGTATTACGATTGACGGCAAACTTCTGCGTGCGGCGAATATTCTTCCCGGCGAACAGGTTCACGTCTTGAATCTCAACAACGGCTCGCGGCTTATCACTTACGCAATTGAAGGCCCCGAAGACTCCGGGGTCATGCTTTTGAACGGTCCCGCCGCAAGAGCCGGTATGGTCGGCGATATCATCGTCGTTATCACTTACGCCAATGTCGACGAAAAAGAACTCGCCAATTACAAACCGACAATTCTGAAAGTTGATGAGAAAAACGGAATCATTAAAGGAGCGGGAGAATAGCTTCTCCAGCCTTCTTTGTTAAGGTTGAACGTCAATTTTTATCCGAACCACCATGAGAGTCCGTACCCGTTTCGCTCCCAGTCCGACCGGTTATTTGCATATCGGCGGAGTCCGCACCGCTTTGTTCAATTATCTCTTCGCCAAACAACACGGAGGACAATTTATCCTTCGAATCGACGACACCGACCAGCAACGGAACGTCGAAGAGGCTCTTGCTCCGATCCTTGACGGACTGCGTTGGCTTGGAATCGACTGGGACGAAGGACCAGGAAAAGAGTCTACAGACGTCAGACGGCAGACAGTAGCGGACGCAAGCGTCAAACCTGAATCTTCTGCCGCCTGCCACCTGCCGTCTGCCGTCTATTATCAATCGCAGCGTTCGGAAAAATACCAAGCGGCAGTCAACCAGCTCATTGCCAAAGGGTTTGCGTACAACGATTACGCCTTGCCTGAAGAAATTCAGGCCGAACGGGACGCCGCCGTTGCCGAAAAGCGAACCTTTGTCTACAGCCGGAAATTCATGGCCCAAACGAAAGCGGACAAAATCCGATTCGAAAACGCCGGACGTAGTGCTGTGGTACGACTCAAAATGCCCCGGGAAGGAAAACTCGTCATCGACGATCTTGTTCGCGGCAAGGTCGAATTCGATTGGGCCAACGAGCAGGACCACGTCATTCAGCGGGCCGACGGATCGTTCATTTATCACTTGGCCAACGTCGTCGACGACGAGGATTTTGAAATTTCACATGTAATTCGAGCCGAAGAACACCTCTCGAACACGCCTCGTCAGATTTTTATGATCCAGGCCCTCGGGTATCGCCTGCCGCAGTATGCCCATTTGCCGTTCGTCGCCGAGCCGGGCAGCAAAACGAAACTCAGCAAGCGGAAACTCGACAAATACCTGAAAAACAAGGATTTTGCCGATCTGGTCGAACATGGAAACCGCATCGCCCAAAAAATCGGACTCGAAACAACCACCGACGGGTTCAACCCGGTGATCGTCGATTTTTACAAGCAGGTCGGCTATCTCCCGGAAGCGATTGTCAATTACCTTGCCTTGCTTGGCTGGTCGCTTGACGATAAGACAGAGTTTTTCACGATGGAAGATTTGACCCGGCTGTTTTCCATCGACCGCGTCATCAAAGGAGCCGCGTCGTTTGACGCCAAAAAGCTCTTCGCGTTTCAGGAAATGCACATGCAAAAAAAGACGGTCGACGAAAAATACGAGCTTTGCTTGCCGTTTTTACAAAAAGCAGGTCTCCTCACTCTCCACTCCCCACTCCCCGCTTTTACCAGGGAATTGATCTCCGCAACGGGCGAGCGAATCCGGGTCTCGGGCGACATTCTGGATTTCGCGGATTTCTTCGACGATGCGTTTCCCTACGACGAAAAGGCGTTGGAAAAGCGAATTACGTCCGACCCGGCGGCGAAGGAACTTTTGGCGGCGTTTCGGGAAAAGCTGTCGCAGCTCGACGCCGCTCAGTTTGAACCGGCGACGCTGGAAAAGGTGATGGGGGATTTTCTTGAGGAAAAGCAGATCAAGGTCGGCCAGATCATCCACGCCGTCCGGGTCGCAACCACCGGTAAAGCGGTCGGACTCGGCCTGTTCGAAACCCTCGCGATTCTCGGCAAGGTCCGGGTGCTTGCGAGAATCGGTCGAACGCTGAATTTGTAAACGGTTTACCGCACGATGTTGCACGAACCGTTGCCGCATGCACGGCGAATCGCATGACCGTGAGTCTATCAAACAATCCGAATGATTTCTGATTCGGTAATAATTCCGTCAAGCCGAATGTCGTGCGGTTCGACTGGGATGGTGTCAAGAATTTGGCAGTCAAACGCCAACGCGAATTTGGGAACCGGCTCCTCCCGTTCGGAATCAATCCGTGCGAAGAAACGGTCGTAGTATCCCGCTCCGCGTCCAAGCCGTCCGCCGCTTCGGTCGAACGCCAGGCCCGGTGTGAGTACCAAAGCGAGTTCCTGCGGCGAAACCCGACGGCTTGCGTCGGCCCGCAATTCCGGCTTCGGTTCCAAAATCCCAAGCGTTTGCGGAACCAATTCGTCGAGCGTTTTTAGCCGAAAAAGCTCCAATTGCCCGTTTTCACAGTACGGAACCGCAATTTGGCCCATGATTTTCCCGAAAAATCGGGCCGTTTCGACTTCGGTTGCCAGATTGACGTACACGGCAATCGTTTTTTGCGAAAGAATCGCATCTTGAAATTCCTCGAATCGCTCAAGATTTTGCCAGACCGCAGCACTCCGCCCGCTTCGGTCCGTAAGATTCCGAAGCACCTGTTTCATGGCGAGGCGAAGTTCGGCTTTGAGCATGAATACCGGCTAAAAAAGGGTGATTTCTCGTTGGATTTGCGTCAATTGAGCGATGCCGATTTTGCCCAGGGCGAGCATTTCCTGGAGTTGCGAGTCGGTGAACGTCGCTTCTTCGCCGGTCCCCTGAATCTCGATGAATTTTCCGGAGCCGGTCATCACAAGATTCATGTCCACTTCGGCGTCCACGTCTTCGACGTAACACAAATCCAACAGCGGCCTGCCTTCGACGATTCCGACGCTGACCGCCGCAACGGAGTCGACCAGCGGAAATTTTTGCGGATCAGGCAATTTGTCCTGTATCGAACGAAGCGCTTCGACAAGCGCGAGGTACGCCCCGGTGATGCTGAGCGTTCGGGTCCCCCCGTCGGCACAGATCACGTCGCAGTCGCAGTAAACGGATCGCGGTCCGAGAGCTTCCAGGTCGGCAATTGCCCGGAGGGAACGCCCAATGAGACGTTGAATTTCCGTTGCTCTCCCATCGGGCCGGTCGCTGCGTGGAGATCGGGGAGCCGTGCTGCCGGGAAGCATCCGATATTCGGCGGTGATCCAGCCCTTGGTCGAATCTTTCGGCATCCATTTCGGAATTTCTTCCGTGATGCTTGCCGTACACAATATCATGGTTTTTCCGGCGGAAATCAGCACACTCCCGGCGGCGGAAGCGGCAAAATTCTTCTGGAGCGTAATCGGACGCAGTTCGTCCAGATGGCGATTGTCGATGCGTTGCATGGAGAGTCAAAAGGTAAGAAAAACAGCAGGAGGATTGCAAAGTCCCTGGGAACGCAGGCTTCCAGCCTGCGCAAAGGTTGCGGAATGGAGTCTCCGCCCTGCGCAGGTAGGATGCCTACGAACTCACTGGCAGGCTGGAAGCCTGCGTTCCCAGGAAAAAAGCGACTTTGCAATCCTCCTGAGAAAAACAGTGGACTTTACAATTCCCCCGGAAATTGTACAATCATTGTAGAGGTTGTGAGTTGTTTGGAAAATATCCCCGTAATTTTTTATCAAGGAGAATTGATGATGACGAAGAACCACAAATTCCTGATCGGCTTGGCCGCATTGGTCATTCTTTCGCTGTCCGTTGCTTTTGCGGTCAATAACGGTTCCAGCAGGACTTGTTGCTCGAAAGACGATGGTACTCCTGCGAAAAGGGAGAGTTGCCCCGAGAAAAAACCTTGTTGTTCTACGGAAAAGGGGTGTTGCCCGGTGGAGAAGAAAGGCGATTGCCCTGCAAAACAGGCGTGTTGTGCCTGCGATTGTTGTGACGACGGGGTTTGCAAGTGTGAAGATTGCAAATGCGAAAACTGTTGTTGCAAAAAAGAGGACTGTTGCGCCAATTGCGACGGTTGCGGTTGCTGCGACGCCTGCAAAGACGGAGCTTGCGACTGTGCCGATTGCAAATGCGGCGATTGTTGCAAAAAATAGCCAAGTTTTTAATCAGAGCCGCGCACGCAGTAAGCGGTCCTGTTGCGTGCGTAGCCCTGATTGGGTATCTCTCATTTTGCTTCTTTTTTGGAAAATTTCCTGTTGCATTGAACCGGGTAAAAAGGTAGAATTCCGAACCTTTTTTCCCGGTTACTTCATACCAGCAGGGACTTGCGATGATTCAATTTCAACAGAAGTGTCAACCGATACAACTGATTCTTTCCGACGTCGATGGGATTTTGACCGATGGCGGGGTCGAATTTAATAATCAGGGGATCGAAACGAAACGATTTAACATCAGGGACGGCCTCGGGATCAAACTTTGGCAGAAAGTCGGGTATCATTTCGGTTTGATCACAAGTCGGACGTCCCAAATCGTAAAAATCCGCGCCACGGAGCTTGGGATTGACCTCGTTCGGCAAGGCGTCGCCCAAAAACTCGCAACGCTGGACGAAATCGCTCAATCTCTGGAGTTGAATTACGAACAAATTTGTTACATCGGCGACGATTTTCCCGATTTACCCTGTATCAAAGCGGTCGGTTTTGGCGTAACCGTCCCGGAAGCGTCCGAAGAAATCCTCAGTGCCGCCAATTATGTTACAAAGTCTCCCGGCGGACGTGGAGCTGTCCGCGATTTGGTCGAAACCATCCTCAAAGCCCAACGACGCTGGGACGGCGTGATTCAACAATACATGTGATAAGTGATAAGTGGTTAGTGGTTAGTGGTTAGTGGTACACTTTCCGTAGCCCCTATTTCCGATTTCCGATTCCCGATGCCCGATGCCCGATTTCCGATGCCCGATTTCCGATGCCCGATTCTCGATGCCCTTGAATTAATATAATGAAACGATTATTCCAAAACCCGTATGCGACGCCCGTTTTGAGTCTTCTCGGCGTATTGGCGGCGTATTGGCTTTACGCCGGAATTGTTGTTCCGGTTGTTTTGCCACGGGATGACAGTTTCATGGCGCGCATGCGTGACACGGGTGCCATTCCGGAGGATGCGGAGTGGAAAAAATACCTGGCGGATCTCTTTCAGGAAAAAGATTGGGAACGATCCTGCAAATTCAGTATCTGGAAAGACAACTTCGTTCTCTTGTTTGACGATTACAAGGAGAAGGAGGTCAAAAACGGCAGGGAGGTCAAAAGTGCCATTGAAATGAATCCCTGCACGGTCTTGTTTCTGACAGGTGAACGTGGAAAAGACGACGAAAAACTCTTTCGGGAAGCGATCATCCTTCAAAGTACCGGCGGTGCGACGCTTGGGTTCGATGGTCCATTCAATCCGCTCGCCGGAAATAAAGTAAAATTTGTCAATGGACAGCTTGCCGGCAAAGTTGTCATTCGAAGTGACATGAAGGAACCCGGTCCGAAGGACGACCTGCTCATCACCACACAAAACGTCATTTTTAGCGACAGCCAAATTCTGGCCAATTCCGATGTTGATTTCCGGTTTGGAATGAGTCATGGAACCGGAAACACACTCAGTATTTTCCTTGCGTCAAGCGATCCGAGGAATTCCAGGAGCGAAAAAACGATCAGTCGCATGGAACTTCAACGGGTCAACAAAATCTACCTGAATGCGCCGTCGGATCGGAAAACGCCGACCGGTGAACCCCAGTATGATTCCTTTGAAGTCACTTGCAGGAACATCGAGTTCGCACCCGATCCCAATTCCAATCTCTACTGGATGGGAACGTTTAACACGGACGTGGACATCGTCCGGCGTACTGAGGGGTCATACGATCATTTGGTCTGTAGTCAACTTCAAGTTCAATTTGCGCCCAAGCCGAAGTCGGGCGAAAAGCCGATTCCCAACAACGAACTGGGGAGTCTTCAGCAACTTGCCCCCAGAAAAATGTTAGCTGTGGGGAATGCGAAAGTTCGTTCTCCCAACAACAACGATTTTCTTGCAGAGGGGAACAAACTGGAGTACGATTTCGAGAAAGGCCGTCTCGTCCTCGACAGTGATTTGACGCTGAACAAAACGGTTAAACTGTCGCTCTACGGCGGGAAACAATGGGTGGTCAGCGAAAAAATTTCCTATAAGTTCGGAGAAAACGGTCAATTTGGCGAACTTTTCGCCCTCAACGGCGGAAAAGTTTATGGAATTATGTCGCCCGAAAAACCGCCGGAACAACAGCGGACGTTCCAGCTCGATTGGACCGATAAATTGGAGGCGTACCCCGATACGGAGAATCCCGAACTGGTTCGTTGCCAACTCTTCGGGCAAATGAGCATGAATGTGGAAAAACTCGGAACGATGTACGCCAAGGAGACCGTGATTTGGTTCAAGCAGAAACTTGGAGAAACGTCTGCACCGCCGGCGACGGCTCGAAACCCGCTCATTCGCCAGGTTTCCGGTGCACAACCCCAGACAACGCCGCTCACGATCAGTTCATCAGGTTCATCGCAACAAGCGATGAACTCGCCAGCCGCTTTGACCGGCAGTTTTCAATCGTTGACACCGAGCCATGCACGCATTCGGAAGGATGTTCGCTTTGTTACGGAAAACGGCGTCTGTGACGTTCGTGAAATGAACGTTTGGTTTTACGAAGACGGACAAGAACCCTCCGTCGGCCCGCAACAGACCGCCTCTCCGACTTCCAATCCGGCAATCGCCTTGCCGCAACAAGGTTCCTCACGCTCGTTTTTGGGGGGCAATTCCAACGGTTCGCAATTCGAATTGCTTGGCGACACGATGGAACTCCTCGTGAAAATGCGAGGCAACGCTATGGAAATCGGCCAATTGATTCTCGGCGGCGGAGGGAAGCGGGTCTCTTTGGAAGAAAAGAATCCGAAGCAACCGTCCGATCCGATCAAAATGTACGGTACGGAAATTCGTGCCTGGAGTCCGTCGAGCGATCACAGCGTCGTGCAACTGCTTGGGACACCGTCCATTCCGGCCACCATCGCAGGAATGGAATCGACCGTAACCGCTTTGGACATGACTCTCAATCAGCAGACAAACCAGATCAAAATCGAAGGGGGTGGAGAAATCACGTCCACCCAATTGGCGTTGTCGAATGATTTAACGTCGTCGCTGGCCGGTTCGCCCGCTGCCAACGCTTCCCCGGTTGCTCCGCCGCAGAAAAAATTGCTCGTCGTGCGTTGGGCGGGGGGGATGAATTTCGACGGAACACGAATTTCGTTCGAAAAAAGCGTCGTTGCAAAATATCCCGGACAAGAACTTTTTTGCAATGTGCTTAACCTCGACCTGGATCAACCGGTTTCGCTGATTCAACCGAAAACGCAAAATGCGAAAGTCCGACGGATCGAATGTCTCGGAAAAGTATTCTTCGTGTGTGAAGAATACGATCAAACCGACCCTGTAAAAAAGAAATCCGTTCTGAAGGGGGAAAATCTCGATCAAATCCAGCTTTTTCCTGAAACGGGTCAGTTTGACGGGACCGCCCAAGGAACGGGACAAGGGCGATTATGGGCGACCTTTCTTGACAAGGGTGGTAATGCCGACGTTCCGGGTACGAATACGAATTTAACCAGGGTCGATCTCTACTTTTACGGTCGCGTTTTGGGAAATTTTAAATTGTTCGATGCGACGGCAACCAATTCCGTAATTTGCATCTATTGTCCTGTGCCGACCTGGGATGCCGAGGTCGATGTGGACAACCGGGAACAGTTGAAGGAAAAAGAGGGTTACAGACTCGACTGCGACGTTTTGGAAGTTGCGAAAGCGATTGATCCGCAAACGCAACAGCAAGGACTTGAAATAACGGCGTCCGGGAGGACGATCATCGAGGGAAAACAAATTTTCTCCAGGGCGGAATCGGTAAAATTCAACCAACTCAAGGAAACCGTCATTGTTGAGGGAACTCCGGCGGAGGTGTATATCAAACGAACTGCGGACGACGAATACGAGGAACCGATTTTCGTGCAACAACTCATCTACAACCTTCGCACGAAAAACTTCGAAACCAAAGGGGCTAGAGGAACGCAGTTTTTAAAATGAGGTATACACCCCCAATTTCTCATTTCTCATTTCTCATTTCTCACAATGCCAACACTCCCGCTCGCCTATGGTCGTGGAACGCTTTCGATAAACGTTCCGGAAAAAAATCTCGTCAAATGCCTCGGTTACAAGGAGTTGCCGCCGCTTGCAGACCCGGAAGCGGAAATTGCAACCCTCTTGGAAAAACCGAATGGAACCGCTCCGCTTTCGCAACTGGCAAGGGGTAAAAAAACGGTATGCGTTCTCATCAGTGACATCACAAGACCGGTTCCGAACGAAACGATTCTCAAACCGCTTTTCCGCTCGTTGGAAAATTCGGGAATCCGTCGGGAAGACATTTTGATTCTCGTGGCGACCGGCTTGCATCGTCCAAGCACGAAAGAAGAGCGGCTGGAAATGTGCGGACCGGAGATTGTCGCTCATTACCGGATCGAAGACCATTATGCACGGGAAGAGTCACAGCACACGTATCTTGGCCAATCGCCGCGCGGGGTGCCGATTTGGATTGACACCCGATACCTGCAAGCGGATTTGAAAATCGCAACAGGATTGATCGAGCCGCACTTCATGGCCGGTTTTTCCGGCGGTCGTAAAGCGATTTGTCCCGGCATTTGCGGACAGGAAACTATCGCCGATTGGCACAAACCGAAATTTTTGGAACACGAAAAGGCGGCCAACGGGTTTCTTGAGGGAAATCCGGTTCACGAAGAAAACACCTGGATCGCCCAAAAAGCGGGTTGCGATTTTATCGTGAACGTTGTTCTCGATTCCAAGCGGCGCATCCTCAAAGCGGTTGCCGGAGAAATGGTCGCAGCTCTGGAGGAAGGGGTAAAGTTTGCCCGAACGTTCGTGGTGGACACTGTGGACGAACCGGTCGATGTCGTGATTACCAGTGGAGCAGGGTATCCGCTTGACACCACCTTTTACCAGGCGGTCAAGGGGATCATCGCGGCACTGAACATCGTCAAGCAAGGGGGCACGATCATCATCGCCTCCTCCTGCTCGGAAGGGCTTGGAAGCGAGGAGTTTGACCTCATTGCCGAAAAGTTCCCGAAAATTGAACAGTTCACCGACGCGATTTTTCGGGACGAGTTTTTCGTACTCAATCAATGGCAGATGGAAGAGTTGGCCAAAGCGTTACGAAAAGGGAAAGTCCAATTTTACACGGACGCCCTTTCGCCGGAAATATTGCGAAAGTTTTACGTCGAACCGATTTCAAGCGTCGAACAGGGAATCGCCGAAGCGATTGCCCAGTACGGCCCGGAAACCACCATCGCCGTCTTGCCGGAAGGGCCTTATGTGTTGGCGGAACTGAAAGGTTAATTGCAAGAGAACTGCAAAGTCCCTGGGAACGCAGGCATCTTGCCTGCGCGTGGCAGGCTGGAAGCCTGCGAACCCGGGGGCAGGCAAGATGCCTGCGTTCCCAGGGGGGGCCTTAATTTCGATCTATTTTAAACAATGCAGTT
>CAZNVM010000063.1:0-2229 GCA_964576215.1 uncultured Planctomycetaceae bacterium | reverse complement strand
AAGGGGTATCTTTCAGGGATGGAAGTGTAATAAGAACGATAAAATATCTGTTATTTATGCTCGAAGTCATCCAGATATCGTAAAATTCGATGGGGCAGGGGATTTGCTTTTTCATCCAATCAATTTTGCTATTATTACTTGCTGCTTTATTTTTGTATCATTTTTATTGTTTTTCTCAACTCTAAATACATATAAACAACTGTGCCTGTCCAAAAGTTTTGACCGACGTAAAAAACGTTGTGATTGTTCACAGGCTACTCTACCTTCGCAAAACGAGGTATCAAAGTAAATGCTCCAGCATTCCCGTTGTTGCTTTGTTTTTGTTTTGGCGTGATAATCGCGTGGTAGCAGTCGGGCTGCATTTTTCGTATCAGTTCATCCCTGAAAGATACCCCTTTGTCAAGAGGATTTCCCGTAAATTTTGGTGAAATATTTCTGGAGCAGTCGATACGTTTTCCGGCTTCGGTTTCAATCGAAGTTTTTGGGTTAGGTTTTGGTTGATGGTTTGATGATGAATTGTTTTGTTCAAAGGTGTTTGAAATTCGTCGTGATGTCACATAATTTCGAGGCTGCCTTGACTGTTTGTCGGCGGTTTCGGGCCGCTTGCGCCTCCATCCATCCCTTCGTGATTACGGCCCATGGCAACACGGGACGCCCGATGACGTGGCATCGGCACTGATGATTTTCTTCGATTGTCCTGAAAATCACGGGTTCCAATCACGAAGACGTTCGCGAGAAAAAGTTTTCTCCAAATCAATGGAACGGAACGAACCTCATGGATTTCAGGGAACCGTTCGTCACGGTTCGACAACAAACGATTCAAACGTTTCGTAAAATCATGTTCCTTTTGTCGTTTCGTATGCTATATTTTTTTGTTCGGTGAAGCGGAGGCAGGCTCTGCGGAGGCGCAACCGTGCCGAGGAATAGCCGGGCCAACGGGAATCACGCTTTCGATTTGTTTCGACAGGTCGAAGGCGTTTTTTCATTTCCAGGATTCTTGTTGTTATGCCTTACAAAACCTTTGGCCGATGTGTGACGATTGCCATTCTTCTTTGTCGTGACCGGCTGATCGTATCGGAACTGATACGTGATCTCCCAGCGGAGAACGTGCCAGACAATCGTTGCCAGGCGGCGCATTACGGCCACTCGTGCCGTCTTGCTTCCGCGTCGCATTTTGATTTTCTTATGCCAGTTTTTCATGTTAGGACATTTTCGCACGGCGTGATTGACCGCGTGGTTCAAAACATAACGTGCCATGCGGCTGCCGGTTTTGGTGATACTGCCGATCCGTTTTTTCGATTCTCCGCTGTTACGACATCCCGGCGTCAAGCCGAAATAATTTGCCAGGCTGTCCGGCGTCTTGAATCGGGCAATGTCTCCCACCCGTGACAAAAGCGTGATCGCTCCCATCACGCTGATACCCGGTACGGATGTCAACCGCATGATGGCCGGGTTGCCTTCGTAACATTTCGCAAGTTCCGATTCGACGGATAAAACTCTCTCGTCATACTCCTTCCAAAGTTTGAGATGAATGTCAACTTCCGTTCGATCGTTGGGCGGCAATTCCAATTGTTCGAGCCACCGGCGATTCTTCTGCGTGCCATAACGTTTTTGCGACGGCGCGTCCTGATCGATATTGTGTTTTCTCATGATTCCACGGACTTTGTTGATGACCTTCGTTCGCTGGGCAACGAGAAATTCCCGTAAATTGGCCAGTTGCCGCGTTTTGGCATCGGCATATTCCGGCAAAAAAACCCGCCGGATGCCATTCGGTCTTGCCCCGTTCTGCAATCGTTTGCGATTGTTCCAGAGCAACTCGCAAAGCGCGTTGGCATCGCGACGATCTGTTTTGAGCCGCGATGAGTTGTCCGGTTGAACAACGACGATTTCCTTGCAACGACAAGTTTTGAGTTTTTCATAAAGCCAGTCGTGAAAACCGCAGACCTCGAAAATGGCCATGAAACCGCGACATCGCCCGGCTTGTTTGACCAGTGCGTTGAAAAATTCCGAGATCGCGTCATGCTGCGTGCTGACTTGTCCCGCCTGAATGACATCGCCGTTTTCGTTGCGAAGGTTAATGGTGATTTGTGATTTGTGCAAGTCGATACCGAGGTAAAGCATGGGAATCTCCGCTGTGAAAGGGTTGATTGTGAAAAATCAACTTTAGCTCACGGAAAATCCTCTTGCGGAATCGAATCGGAGTTCGATCTGGTATCTTTCTGAATATCA
>CAZNVM010000062.1:0-12741 GCA_964576215.1 uncultured Planctomycetaceae bacterium | reverse complement strand
TTTTCGGCACCTTTTGGCGGGAATCATCAAAACGAGAAAGCCTTGTGTCGCCGTAACTCTTTGACAACACAAGGCTTACGCAATACCCCCTATTGGACTTGAACCAATGACCCACGGATTAAGAGACTGAAGAGAACGATTGTCGGCGATTCGTCGTAAACCATTGTGAAACAATGACTTACGCCACAACTCAAAACACGTCAATGCCTTACGACTTTCAAAAATCGTTCCCTTTCGTGCCCGTTCGTCCGTTTTTTGACGGCACCACCAGCGGCACCTCGCCGATGATGGCACCTTTGTCGGCACCTTAGCCGAGGGCTTTTTCGAATTCGTCCAGCGATTTCGTGGAGGCAATTTTCTGCCCCTTTGTTGTCAAGCGATACCGCTGATTCTTGCTTGTCGGTTTTTCCGGTTCGGTCATTTCGATCAACCCAACTTCGATGAGAGGTTTGAGGCGTTGATCTCGAAACTTGGTCCGGTTGGAACGGCCAATCCGTTCCTGAAGTTCGGTGATCGAGTGTTCCCCTTCAAACAATCGAAGTAATTCTTTCTGATCCTGGCTTAACTCCTTCCTGGTCCCTTCCTGGTCCCTTCCTGGTCCCTTCTTGGTCCCTTCTTGGTCCCTTTTTGGTTTTGGCTCGGTTCCGATGTCGTTGTACGATCCTTCCGTTAATTCGCTCATTCCGTCCGGCAAAAAGAATTCAAACGCTTTCACCGAGCGGTCGTTCTTACAGACAGGGACAGGGCGTCCGAGTTTTTGCCATTCCTCACGGATCATTCGCAAGCCGGTCCCGGCCTGTTCACACATGGCGATTCGGCGGAAAGCCATCGCAAGGGACGGATTGCGAACTTCCTTCTCACCCGGCTCCCAAAGGCGGGTATCGTCACCAAAAACGTCGCCGGGATTCCAGAACTGGACACCGTCCCGGTAAAACTTAATCGCCGCCTTCCGTGAGTGGTCGCCATAGTCCTGGTGAATCAACAAATTCACCGCCGCCTCTCGAAAAACCCGAAAACCGGGCGGAGCGTCACGACGGGTTAGCGTTACCGGATCAATGTCGCGGAATGGTTTCGGCATGAAAAACAGGTACTTCGCCAACAACTGCTCCCACGCCTGGACGATATTTTCCTCGCAAACGATCCGGTCGATCCAGCGGGTTTCCGGCAGAGGGTCGTTCATTGAATAACCAAGAAACTGCACATCAAGCGTCGGACGCGGAATGAGTTGATGAACGGCAAGCGGCGAACCGAACAACATCACCGCTCCCCGTGTCGGGAACAATCGCCTGCCGTCTTTGACCAGATATCCCCAGTGGTACAAAAAATCCTTATCCGGTTGCCTTGGATCAAAGCCTGGATTCGCCGGGTGAAACCGGTCTCGATACCATCGCAGACTGCTCGGATGAAACGCCTCCTTGAGCGTCACTCGCTCGAATGGCTGGCTGTCCCAACGATCGGTGGTCGCATCACGCAGCAGACGCTCAATATCCTGCATTTGGGCCTTGAAATTGCATCCGCCACGCCTCAAAAAAGTGCGGCGGATATCACCATCCAGATAAACGGGTTTACGTGTCCGGTCATTCTCAGCGATGCGAAAGATCAGCACCGTCTTGTCACCGACGATCAATTTTTGTTCGGTAATCTCGACATCGTGATTGATCCGGGCATCGGCGTGAAGAACGGAGAGAAAATCGCTTTGAATTTTGTCCGGTTTTTCGACGCCGCAGATTTCGTAGGATTCCCCGGTCTGGGCGACACCAAAAACCAGCCAGCCGCCATGCGTATTGGCAAAAGCGGAAACCGCTTCGAAAGCGGACTTCGGGAGACCGATGCGAGCTTCCTTGAACTCGACATCGTTCCACTCGCCCGCCTTGAGCCGCTTTTTCAGGTCGGTTAGTTTCATCGTTAATCTTTGGTTTGAACCTTAACTGGTCGGGGCAAGGTCACTGACATAATAAGCACAAAACATCCCAAGCACCGTCGCCAACATCGCCCCGAAGGGAAAAGCGAGAACCTTTGACAAACAAACGCTTTGGCCCTGCGATGGCGGGGAAAATCTTGGAATCGCTTGATGGGCGGAGGGGCCACCCGAAAGGGGGATCGGGTCGCTTCTTCAAGGAAAAAACACCAAAGCGGCAAAGGGAAACGTCCCCCGCGAAACTGGTCGGGGCAAGGGCACTGATACAGACTAATTGAACCGTCCTTTCATAATGCTATAAAGCATATCATCGATAGACCGGACAGCCAAAATATACCCATCAACCAGTTTTTTCAAGTCATCAGATACATCAATCCTATCATTAAAAAGCCTAAAATTTTCAAAATGTGCGTTTTTATAATTCCACGTGTTTATTGTGATCAATCTCTCGTCGTTAATCCAGTTATGTTTATCAGAATTGACGATTATATCGGAGTTCTCATTTAGGTCACTCGAGTTAAACCCGAAAGGAGAGAACTGAATGGGATTATCGCAATTATTATCTTGGATAACAGAAATGACATCTTTGCCAACGTCATCGGATTTGAAATATATATTCTCTTCTACATCATTTTGAGTTACTATTCTATTTTCATAAAGAATAACTTTGACTCGCATTTCTTGCAAAAGAACAGCCGTCATAATGCCAGTATTATCCACTCGAGGCAAATGAACCGTATATTTAGCGAGCTTACCTTTTGACAGTGTGTATTGATCCTCGGTATCAGATAATTCCTGAATAATCCCCCACGACAAAAACTCATCTACCACTTTTGAATCAGCGGTAAAACTGCTGTCTAGCGTATAGGCCGCATCCAAAAAAGATTTTGGGGCAACATGGGTGTACCCCGTATTAAAGTGCAAACGGATAGCCTGATTCGTGTCCGAAGCACTTATTCTATCGATGGCTACCACTCTTACATTAGGCTTAAAAGCTATCATTTTCTTGTCCTCATTTATCGTTTACCACATTGGTATAAATCGAAAAGGATACATTACCCCATTCAACATCGCCATTTTTAGAAACAACCGTAATTTGCACTGGGCGTTTGGGGTCAGAAATGACCTGGCGTGCTTTCGCTGTACACGTGAGCGTGCAATCAATTGGCTTTTTTTCCTCATATTGCTTTTTAATGATGCCGAGGCATTGCGGTATGTCAGTGCTCGTTTTTGTATCTGCGGATGGATAATTCATGAAAATGGCTAATTCTAAGAATTCCTCATTCCCCTTAGCCTTGGTTCCATCGAACCTGATGCTTGCCGTGGCTATTTGCTCTGGATCAAAGCCACCGGAAAACTGTTGTGCATCTAAGCGGGTAAAACCATCCACCGTATTCCCATGCCGATAAATAATATTGAACACATTATAACTCTGTTCGCCACAGATGTCTTTTTGCATCTGCTCTTTGACGATATCAATATTATTATACCCATGTCCAAGCAAGAACATCATTTTTATCAGTGCGGCTTCTGGAGTCATATCCACTCCACTAATGACACCAAGCCGCAAAAGCCCCGAACTCGCATCGTACAGTCCCATTTCAACCATCCCCTGAGTGCATTGGGTAATGTTTACAACCGCAAGGTTTTTCTCATTAACAGCGAACTCAATCTCTCTCAGAAAATTTGAGTCTGTAGGGGTGTTGCCGGTTCCATACGTACACAACACAATACCTTTCAATCCATCTATTGAAAAAACACCTCTCAACATACTGGGACTGATCCCCGGAAAAATGTTAAACATCATAACATCTTCCGCAAGAAAATCATTGGCATAAGAGCCTTTCGACGGAGCTTTCCGTACAATTTTCTCGTTCACTTCAATATGTTCACCAATTATTGCAAGCGGAGGAAAATTCGGGGAGTTGAATCCCGCAAAACCCGTCGAGCTAACCTTGCGAGAACGATTGCCGCGAAGAAGCACGTTATTGAACAAAATACACACCTCAGGAATCGTCGGGACGCCTTCGGAAGCGGCTATCATGAGTGAAGTTACCAAATTCTGAGCCGCATCATTCCGAGCGGCGGCAAGCGGGAGTTGCGAACCGGTAACAATAACGGGTTTTCCCAGATTTTCGAGCAAAAAGGACAAAGCAGTTGCTGTATAAGACATGGTATCCGTGCCATGTAAAATAACAAAACCATCGAATTGATCATAGTTACGGTGAATTTCTTTTGCGATTTCAACCCAGTATTTTGGGTTCATATCCGAAGAATCGATGAGTGTCATTTCTCGTGTTTCGACATGAAACGAAAGTTCCTTTAATGCTGGAACATGGCGTTCTATTCGCTCCCATTTGGCCGGAACAAGAGGACTACTCGGATCGTTCTCATCTTTCGGAAGCATACCGATTGTTCCCCCAGTACACAGCATGAGAACTTTTTTGTCTTTTTGCAACATGATAGATTTTCCTATCTCACATGGATTTGTTTTGGATGCACAAGTAAATTTCAAACAATGAAACCATTCTTCGCGGAGGTTATACTTTAACCTTGTATTTAATGCCGTCTTCAACTATGTAGTTTTCAATGGTATCTGGCATATCTGGGTAAAGTAATTTTTCTAAAACCCCAATCACATACCCCGTGATAAAAGCCATATACTCCGGGTCTTGGATAAAGGGGTTTTTTATTTCTATAAAATTCCCATCGTAGGACATTAACCCAAATCCTGCTCTTGTGTCAAATTCACACCAGGACTGAATCTTCCTTTGATATTCATTTTTTCCGATCTTTTCTTTTTCTATCAATTGCTCATCAAGAGAGGCACCGAAACTTGCGCCGCACTGTTTTCCTGCATTTGATAAAGCCCTTTCCATCATCCTTTTTGCCTCATTTAAATCTTTGAGTTCATCCTCCAGTGTTTTGCGGAAATCTCGCAGCAAATTAAGGAATGTATCGACCTTAAAAGCAACATTACGTTGTTCGTCATCAATATTTCTCATCTCTCCCGTATCATCAAAGAGCCTAAATATACGCTCTTCTCGTGTTATTCTAAATGGATAACCATAGATTTCTTCCCACAAAGTATGAGCTTGTTTTTCTAAAGAAAGGTCGGTTTGCCCTTCGGACAACAATTCTGGACATAGAGCGGCGAGAATAATGAGAATATCCTCATGAAGTCGCACAACAAAGGGCCTTTCATTTACCGGGAGCAAAAACCGTTCATCCATTACCCGAATCGATGGATTAAAATGGGTTTCAATATCAGAATGCAGTTTTAGTTTTTTCATTTGAGTATAAAACCTTGTAGGCATTTCTCTTCGCATCAGCTCTACCATGTTCTGAAAGGTTTTATCTCTATCTTTAGCAAGCTCAGAAGGCATACGGCTCACTATAAACACAGTTCTTTTTTCTGTGCTTTCGACGTTAAGAAACGCGGGGATAAGAAAAGTCTCGAGGGCGTGTTCCGCTTCCACGTTTGGACAAACAATCATAGTGTTGACTTCGGCAACGCTATGGGCAATAGTACCATAATAGGTTATACCCGCTCTGGAATCAATAATAAGATAATCAATTCCCATTTCTTTGAGAGCGGGCTTGAGAGCGTCTATAACAAAATCAATGAATGAACCTTTCCCTTTAGAAGATAAAATTTGTAGCCAACTAATATCAGAAATGTTATTCCAATATGCAGGATTAACATATCCACTTGGAAGGAGTTTGATAAAACCTTCACCCTCACCTCTGCTTTGTCTATTGCCGTTTAATTTGATTTCGACATCAATTAGGTAGTCGTTAAGGCGTTTCTTGAATTCTTCGAAGCGACATGTGTCTGTTGGGTCACAGTCCGTAAAACTCTCAAAAGCGTCGGGACCATCGACTATACCGTTGATTAAATCATAAATGCCACCTTTAATATCTTTGAAACTTTTCTTGAAAGCCGCAGGGGTTCCCGGGGCATCGAAATCAAAGTCCGCAATAACGACCTTTTTTCCTAAAGCGGCCAAGCATCTCGCTATTTGCGACATTAAAACCGTACGCCCAGCTCCGCCTTTATATGAGTAGAAATTGATAGTTATCATTCTAAATCTCCTTTTGAAATTATATACTTTATCTGACAACAGTGCCTTGACTACCTTAAACTTTAGGATCGGTTCCCCGCATCCCAAGCAATTTATCAAGCGGAGGACAAGCCGTATATCCTCAAATTTAAGGATGAAAAGGCATTATCGGAAGCCTCTGCGCATCAGGAACGTTAGGTATAGGTTGTCTTGGTCTAAAAAGCAACACTAAAGCTGGGAATGAACGACTCAAATAAATTCTATTTACACTTTCTATCCAACTTTTCGCAAAGGCTAAGTCATTTTCTACAATCTTCCCAAGAAAGTAATTCTCCTCGCTTGAGTTACGCGTGAAGGTCAGGATTAAATGTGATTCTCTATTTATTTTCTCTATCTTAAACCCTTTTATTGCCTCGCCACTCAAGTAGACTCGATTTAGTCCATTCTCGCCTTCACAAAACTGGACACCACCATCGTTAGACGAAACAATAATAGCCCAAAGGACATCATCATTGCCTAAGGCATGTCCCATTCGTGTTGATAAACTGTACGAAGTAATCGTTTTCATGTGGTTTTTTCCTCGTCTTTTTTCTCAATTAAATCTGGTGTCCCATTCGTCATACATATCTCTGATTCTTGCGGGGTGAGTTATGCGAATTGTACCATCGCGAACAGTATTGATTTTCTTTCCCACCCATGAAACGCAGTTGTCGTATGATGGATTAGTAGTGTCGAGCGAGTAGGTTCCCTCGCTTACACGGCTCGATCCATCAGGAATAAAGCAAATCTCTTCAAGTCTCTTATGTCGGGTATTGTCAAGCTGTATTTCTTTTGTTTTAACGTGAGCCAAAACGTGAGTCGAATTGCTAATTTCAATTCTCATTGCCTCCTTATCCTCAATGTAGACCCCAGGTATGGGGGTGTTCCTAAGGTAATCAATCAATTTTTGGACATCGCTTAGAATTTCAGGAGGAATACATTCGAGACGTGGGATATAACCTCTGAATTTGCGGTTGACTGGCTTACGATCTCCCCAACTCATCCACATATGTCCAATGGAATAGTAACCATCTCTTTTTGATTCGATTATCCCAACATATACTTCTTTTGGCATTTTGTATTTATCAAGGCTTTTCCACAATTTCCAGTATCACCACCCCCGTTATTCTCATTTTCACAATGGCACTGCGTTATGGATGGCGTTTTTAGTCCGATCTCGAAGCCGACTAATGCGAACCACAACGACTCCCTCCATTCTACCACCCACCCCCAGTATTTCAAGCAACCGCCAAAGATTTCCAAGCCGCCCCTATCCCCCACCCCGCCCCCGCCGGTAATGAGGGCGATTTCCCCTTGGCGGACCTAGAAGAATACGTCGGTGAGTACCTGTTTTTGGGCGTCGCCGGGGGTGATGGGGCTTGCTTTTAACAGGCGGCCAACCCGCTTTCCGGGGGGAAGGTTTTGTCGCGGGTCGCTTCGATGTCGCCGGGGTGGGGTTCGATTTGTGGGGCGTTTTGCCCTCGCTTTTCAGGGTTTGGGCCAGGGCGGCGGTTTTTGCCCGGTTTTCGGTGTCGATCCCGGCGTCCCGCTTGGCGACCAGCGGCTACTCCGCTTCATTGGCGAGGCGACACCCCAAGGGCCGCCGTTTCGCTGGCCGAAGGAGGTTTTACCCGGCAGTTTGGTCCGCTTTTCCCTCTGGGAAGCCTTTTCCGGGGTTTCCTCGACCCTGCTTTTCTGCCGCCGGGCTTGGGGCGTTCCGCCGGGCCCCAGGCGGTTGATCCGGTAAGGTCAAGAAAGGAAAAGCGGGAACCGGCGCATCCCTCCGGCACATCGCCGGGGTACAAGGGAATGACAATCTCTATTATTTCTGCGATTCCAGAAACTTAGTAAACTCTGCCAGCGACTGACAATCAACGGCTTGGTCCGCCAGTTCATCCAATTGGCCGATGTTTTTTATGGTATAAACCTTTTTTTCGATAGATTTTGGAACGACTTTGAACCGGCGAGCCAAAACACGGACAATTGTTCTCGCTCCTCCTTCGGCTCTTTCGTAGTCCCGTGCAATCTTTGCAAAGGCTTTTCTAACGGCAGCAACTGCTTTTGACATACCCTCTTCTCCTTGAATACTGTTAATAATTGCCCTGTCCACATCGCCGGGGGTGATTTTTTCCACAGAATCACAATACCGGACAATGTCCTCAATCAATTCTTGAATCCGATCATCCAAGGTCGTATTTCTGAAACGCCCCAGTACACTTTCCAAACCAGCGACAAACGTGCCATCGGTGGCCCGGATCATGGACTCGATCACCGCCTGGGTCTCCGGCTTGCCGGGCAGGTGGTCTATGTCGAACCGATTCAGCCGGATCAACAAAACTTTGACTTCCGGGATAAATTGTTCCAACTCCGGCGGAAAGGCGGCGACCAAATCCTTGATGTTAAGCTTGCCCTTCCAATCCGCTTTCCCATTGTACAACACCACCAAAATTGGAACTGGTAGCCGAAAGTTTTTAGTTGATTGCGGTCTCCCGGCATCACACCACCGTTTGTACCATGTAAAAACCAGATAAACCAGTAACTGTAACGGTACAAAAGGCTCAACTTGCGATTTATGCTCCGTTATGATGAGAACCTCCGACCTGCCTTTTTTGTCGATCAGATGCGAAATAAAGGAAATATCCTTTGTGAATTCTTTGAACCTCTTGCCAAAATTCTGCGTCGGTTCTGGTTTCAAACTGTCTAAATCGACGTGTTTTGCGACAACCGGATCGGCATAATTTCGCAAGACATCACCGGCAATCACGGGATCGCCCATTGTTTTCCGGGCAAACCGGTCATACGGGTTCGTCCCCGACCCGGTGTCAGTGGTCGCCGGTCGCTTTCGTCGTCGTTTCGGTGGTACTTTTTGTAGCGTTTCCATGCACCCATTCTACATGAATCTATGGGAAAAGCAAGTCGGAAAAAAACTTTACAGACACACGGGGGATAGGGGGGTGTTGTCGTGTTCGATACCTTTCTTCAGTCCGGTTTGATGCCGTAAGGGGCTTCCTATCGCGTTATGGGGGGTATGTTTCGGTCCTGGCATAGTGGGTATTCGGCTAAAACATACCCCCATTTATCCCCTCTTATTTCAACAAAACCAGATCGTTCTCGAAAATCCCGTCCCAAAAATCGGAATCTTCCTGTTGCTCCGCAAACCCGATCCATTCAGCATCGAACAATTCGTCGTCCTCCCAAATCAATTCCGTGAAGGAAACACCTTCGGACTTTTGCCCAGACAGGTCCAGGTCCAGCATTTGCCGCTGACGCATTATCTCCATGAGGTCCGAAAGGTAATCTTCCGTAAACCGGCTTTCGCTTGTAAATTGCATCGGAGCGGCGGCAGATACCACTGGTGCCTCAAAGGAAAACTCTTGTACGCCCAGTTCAGGCCCAATAGAAGCGGTTACGGAGAGCGGTTCCACTACCCTTTCCTTGACCGTATAAGTGCCGATGGTGATGGTGTTGACCACCCCGTCAAAGTCGGTGGTTTTGATCGTCACCGAGTACGTTCCCGCTTCACGGAAATAATGAGTGACGTTTATCCGGCTTCGCGGACCGCCGAGAACCAGTGTCGGTTCCGATCCGTCGCCCCAGTTCACCTCCCAATCTTTGATGGCACTTGAGGAGATCGCCGCCGCCGAAAATTCCCAATAGGTCAAGGTTTTCGCAAACAATTCCCCTTCCGTCGGGGTGGAAATCTCGTACACCGGGGCAACCGGTACAGCACCAAAACTAGCGGGAGCGACCAGGGTGTTATGGTAAATCACCGCATCTTCTGGTTTACTCCAAATATCATCGGGAGTGTTGTTGATAATTTCCGTACTTCCATTGAGCACCGCCTTACCCATGTTATTGCCAAGTCCACCGCCGTATTTGCCTACGGTGTTTTCTGTAACAAGGGTGTCGGTCAAGGTCAAATCACCGGCGTTACCAACCCCGCCATAGCCTTGCCGGGCGGTGTTATCTTCGATGGTGCAGTTGATAATCTTTATTTTGCCGTGATTGGAATTACTGACACCACCAGCCCATTCCGCCGAGTTGCGTGCGATAAGGCAATTTTCGATGGTCGCTTTCCCTTCATTCGACAGACCGCCACCGGAAAATAACGGAGCGGCGTTGTCGGTGATCTCGCTGCCGGTTACAAACAACGTACCGGCATTATAAACACCTCCTCCTGAGCCGCCTGATACCGCCCCACCGGGTATCTTGATGGGTTCCATTTTGTTGCCGGTAATGATGCAATCTTCAATCGTGGTGGTGCCGCTCTGAACGTAAACCCCGCCGCCGTAAGAGTGTGAGGTGTTACCTGAAATGGTACTGTTTACGATTATGGTGGTCCCGGTGCTTGCGACTCCGCCGCCACGTTTGGCTTCGTTGCCTGTAATTGTACAGTCAATCAATGTCAACATCCCTGCGTTAAGAATCCCGCCCCCGTTGCCGGTAGTGAGGCCACCTATAAGCGTCAGGCCAACCAAAGTGACGGTGGTGCCAAAGGCGATATTAAACACCCTTGATAGACCGTTGGCGTCAATAGTGATGTCGGCCCCGGCCCCGTCAATGATGATGTCTTTATCGATATAAAGCTCGCCGCCGGTCAGTATGATGGTGCCACCATATATCTCTTTGGCAAACGTAATAACATTGTTCTCTGAATCGGCAAGGGCAATCGCTTCACGAAGCGAAAGGTCGTCTAATGTATCGACGATAATCCCTTCTTGTGGTGGCGGAAGAGTCGTTACAATAATACCATCCTCTGGTGTCCATTCTGACGTTTCGTCGCCTTTCAAAGAGCGAATCTGGAATCTATACGGGGTTTCGGCGTCAAGGCCGTAAACGACCGCCAGGCCATCATAAACGTAAATCACATTCTCGGTCGTCCAATCCTCTTCACTACCACCATCCAACCGGTATTGGATTTCGTAGCCGGTGGCACCGTCCACAGGTTCCCAGGCCAAAATAACGCTGTAATCCGTGATTCCGTCCTCGACGCTTCGGAAATCCTCTGGTGGTGTTATCGGTATTTTAACATCTTCAATTGTAACGGTGACAAAAATGACGCCATCTTCCGGTATCAGATTGTAGCCCGTTGTCGGATAACGTACATCAATTTCAAAGACCGCTTCACCCTTCGGGGCGTCCTCTTTGACAAGGAAATTCAGACTGAGCAACTCCACAATCGCGTCAGTGTTGGGCCAGTTGTTGGACTGGTCATTCCATCCAATGGTGATGGTATTTTGTTCCGAATTATGGTACAAGGGGCCAACGGGAAGAGGGAAATTCGTTGATCCTATCGGCTGATACACAACATAATCGGGGTCGTAATGAACAATCAGGTTGATTCCCCTCGCCAGACGATCTTCCTCTCGGTCGAGAATCTCATGCTTGACTTTCAAGTTAAGAGGCGTTCCCGGTGTGGCGGTGGTGACATCCATTTTTGCGGTAATCCGCTGCGTCGGCACTTCCGAAGCGGAGGCAGGGGATATGTCCATTGCACTTGCCGGGCCAAAGGAAGCGGCGGCCATGACGCTTGATGCCTTGACGCTCACCGGTAAGGCACTTTCGATATAGGTAATGATTTCCGTAGCGGTTTTTCTCGTTGATTTGCTGGTAACGAGATATTGTGTCAAACCTTCGCCGGTATAACCATAGAGATAGCGCAACAACAAATTTGCATCGTCCGGGGTGAGATCGCCGTCACCATCGATGTCGAACAGGGTACGATTGCTTTCGATATATCCAATGATTTCCGGGGCAGTGACTCTTCCCGATCCAGGTGTAACAAGGTATTGCGTCAAACCGACACCGGTGTAACCGTAGAGATAGCGTAACAACAAATTCGCATCGTCCGGGGTAACGGTCCCGGTGCCGCTAATGTCAAGCGTGGTGTTTTTGGCAAAATTGACGGTGATCGCCGGAGGTGTTTCAACGTTAAAACCGGCGGTCGGGTAAGTCACCGAAATATGAATCAAGGTGGACATATCACGAGGGGCACCTTCCTTCACGGTAAAAAGTGCCTTGAGCAGGTCCACCGCCTGTTCGGTGCCCGGCCAGTTGCTTGACTGGTCGTTCCAGGCGACGATGATGACACCTTTCGTATCTTCACGGGGAGCGTTTAGTGCGCCTGCGAGATACGATTGATAGCCGGTGTAAGTCAACCAGGTGGTATCATACTCAATACGAAGTCCAAGCCCGGTGCCAAAGCGATCCTTTTTGTCCAGTAATTGATGCTTGATGTCCAAAACAAAGGATTTGCCCGGCTCGACATTGTAAACACTGGATGTGGTGAAAACCTTGTGGGTCGGGGCACCGGAGATTGTCTCAGCGACTACGGAGAATTTTGTTGGGTTGTAGCCCCAGTTATTATTTGTAACCGTTTCCCCGCTGACACCGGTGATATTCCAAGCGATGTAATAGGAGGTTCCGATAGCAAGTTTATCACTGTTGGTATTGGTGACATTGAGCGGGCAGGTCGTCGATCCCCCGGCGGCAAGATTACTCATGGTGACGGAACCGAGATTGGTTCCTGAAGTAACTTGCGTTTGGGAAGTCGGAACGCTGGTCAACGCATAAAAGGTCACTGTATAGTTACCGGATGCCACACCTCCAATGTTCTTGATCGTTCCTGTTGTTACATTGAAAGTGTTACCTTTGAAAACAGAAGTCGGCGATACAGTACCACCGATGGATGCCGCAAGATCGGGCGGCGAAATTGGAAGT
>CAZNVM010000061.1:0-5987 GCA_964576215.1 uncultured Planctomycetaceae bacterium | reverse complement strand
CGTTGGGCCCGTTCGCTAACCTTGTTCATAGGGTATCCTTTCCGTAAAAGTAAATTTCTTCCAAAATCTCTTACTTCATACGAAAGAACGCCCTTTCTGTTCCGTTTATCCCTTAAGTTGAAACCTATGGGGCTTGCCCCGCCGCTAACGGAAACGCAAAAAAACGAAACTTGTTATCGACCTGGCCGGCTGCCATTCATACAAACTTGGAGACTTGCAATAAATTCCGCGCTCCGGTAGAATCACGCTTTCTGGAATGGTAGTTTCACTTTCCTGTGTACCCGATGAAAAAGCAAAAAACGCACCCAATACTGGATATTTTGTCCGGAATAAGTTCCGGCCAACAGTTTTTGATCGTCGTTTTTTTTCTGATTTTGCTTTTTTTCCCGTTATGGCATTTCCTGTCTCCTCATGTTCATACGGAAGTTCGTACAACCTCGACGGCCTCGTATGAAGGATTGGATCCGACTTCCTACAGTTACTGGCGGGAACGAACCGAACGGGACATTGCTTCGGCACGGGAATTGGCCAAACCGTCGTTGCCTTTGAATGTGTTGCTCGGCAGCAATCTTTCGGCTACGATTCGAGCGGCGGACCGGCTTAAGGACCCGGCGGAAAGAGCGTTGGCGATTTCCTCCATTATTTACGCTCAAATCAATCAAAACGTCGGCACCAATCTTGACGAGGCGTTATTTGCCTTGGGAAACAGCCCTGCCGTGCGTCCGCTCCGTATGAGTCTGGCACCGCCATTGGCCTTTTTTTATCAGTCGACGGATCGCCCCAGAGCGGTCTCCGCCATTCATAATTATTTGGCTCTCTTGAAGGAGACCACGTTCAATCCGGAGGACGCTGATCAAAAAAACGCACTGGTTCAGATTCTGGACGCCTGTACCGTTCTTGATCTTGACCGGGAGTTGGATACCGCATTAAAACATCTTCTTGCCTCGGCCAATTCCATCGTCAACGAGAATCGCAAGAATCTTCTTTTGGCATTCATTGTGGAACAACAGATTCGATTTCAAAAATATGCCGACGCCTTGGCAACGCTTCCTCAAGTCACGCAGCCCCCCTTGTTGGCGAAATGTTATCAAAAGCTGATTGAAAGTCGTGCTCAAGTGGGTACTTTTTCGAGAGAATCCGTGATGGAATCGGCTTCGGATGCAACGTCGGCGGTGTTTCAAAATAAAATCCGGAATCCGGACCTGGTGACGCAAACGCTGGAGCGAATTTTTATCAATATCGCCCGAATCGAGGACCAGGAAGTCCGACAAGAGACTCTCCAACAGCTTCTCGAATCGGAAATGATGGTCCATGCAAACCTTTACGATCTGGTTCGCAGTGCCCTGATTGAGACACGTTCCCTGTCGACGCCGATGAAAGTGCAACTGCTTTCCCTCGTGGACAATCCACGGTCGGCGACGCTTCGTAAAGCACGCGGAATGCCTCCGCTTTTTTCCGAAATAGAACAGAAGAACGAAGAACTGACCGACGAACAATTTCTCGAACAAGCCAGGCAGTTGTTGACGCCCCAGCCGCTTTCGAAGAATCGCATGTATCAGGAAGACATCCGAATCCTGACGAACACCGCAATGGAGCTTCTCAACTGGGGACAAAAAAAGGAAGCGGTTCTCCTGCTCAATCGGGCAACAAAAAGAATCAAGGGGTTGGATATTGAGAATAAACAGGGGGTTTCCCGAACGGCACTCGCCGCAATTTTGGTTAGCGCGGGGGAAATTGAGGCGGCACAGGACTTGCTCCATGAAGAAGGCGAAATACTGACATTTTCTCAAAGAACTTCGCAAACGGACAGGGATTTCAGCCGGATTGCCGAAATCCAACTCCGGGCCCGTTTGTTGGAGGAAGCTTTCCAGACATTGCGGGAAATGTTGCCCGGTCCGGCGAAAACGTCTCTTTTACAGTCGTTGGTTTGGGAACAGATCAAAATCGGACAGTTTGATAATGCGAAAAAATCCGTCGCCGAAATGCAGAATTCCCCCGCCAAAACGGCACTACGCCACTCTCTGGAGGCGACCGTACAACGGTTGAGTAAAAAATTGAACGAAAATGTTTATACCTATCCACCGCTTGAGGAAATTCTCCGGTCAAATGGGGCCGACAAGCCGCAACGGTTGTTCGATTTGGTCGTAACACTGATTCAGGAAGGGTTGCTCGTTGACGCAAGAGAAGCGGCCCGGTCGATTTCCGATCCGGCAATTCGGGACCGTGCCATGGACCTGATCGTGCAGGAGGCTACTGCGGTTTTCCGTTCCTATTTTTCCAAACTTCCGCTGCATCAACAGGTTCGGAAAAATATGTTTTCCTTCGGTTTTCAAACGGCAAAAGAAATTTCTTCGCCGCAAAATCAACTCCTTGCGATGGAGCGAATTTATTCGCAAATGGCACTCACCCTGGAAGTCGGCGAAGTTTTGCCGGAGCGGGAAGAAATACTCACACTCTGGAGTTCTCTCTCCGACACGGAGGATTTGACCGTAAAGATCGATTGCGGCCTCCGGATGTTCCAGAACGAACTGCGGCGTCATGCAAGCGAAGTACGAGGTCGTGTCAGTGGAAACTGGTACGTTGTGCCGGAAACCGCTCCCTTTCCGTCCGCCGAACAAAAACAAATTCTTGTAACGGTTGCCGCATTGGTCCCCCGGTTACCGTCGGCGGAGGCCCGTGCCGTCCGGTCGGCGCAACTTGCGGCGTTGTTCTATCAAATTTGCGATTCGGAAAACGGAAAACGGCACGTGGAAGACGCCTTGCGAGCTTGCGAAACGGCTGAACAAAAAGACATCGCAGCCGGCGTCTGTTTAAGTTTGGCGCAAACGCTTCACGAAGCGGAGGAATGGGAAAAGGCCGAAGAAATGTTCACACGAGCCGTCAGGGAAGCCGAAAAAATTCTTTCCGAAGAAGGGGGTAAAAAAATCGACCGCCTGCTGGGACGGAGAATGCGGGATCGAATCCTTGCGGAGATTTGTCGCGGCCAGGCGGAAGTCGGGAAAATCGCCGACGCAATGCAAACCGCAACAAATATCCGCGAAAAATTCTTCGTGGACCGCCTCTGCAAAGCAATCGGATACTTGCAAATCAGCCAGGGAGCTTACGAGGAGGCCGAAGCAACCTTCAAAAATATCAAGGATCCCAGTTGGAAGAACTCCAGTCTCAACGACGCTCTTTTCCGGATTCGCTGGGATGTTTCCGTACAGTAAACCTGGAAACACGAACCCGACGGCAACGGGTACGATCATTGCCGGGCCGTCGCCCAGATTTCGTACGCCCGCGACAACGTTTTGCCGGGATACAGTTCCGGGTACGTTTCCGCAACGGTTTTCAATCGCCCGACAAAATCCTTCGGCACTTCCGCTTTTTGCTCCGCGGTGATTTTTCGTCCGATTTCCACGATTGCATGAGCGGCGGCGTCACGGACATCCATCATGTTGTTGAAATCCTCCGTAATCGCCAAAAGCACCGGCAATGCGACGGGATCGCCGATCATTCCCAATGCGGCGGCAGCCGAGGCACGGTGGACCGGTGTCATCGCATTGGTCAGGAAGATGTTCGGCGGCGGTGGAGAGCCAAAGTCAAACTCCCGCTTTTCCTCGATCAGACACTTCAAAAGCAACGGAATCGATTCGGTGTCCTTGAGCCGTCCCAAAGCACGGGCCAGCATGTAACAGGTCCAGGAACGCTCCCGTGACGCCTCCCGTTTTTGGAAATCCGCAAACACGGCCCGGATACGGTTGCGATGCTCTTCGCTCGTCCGTTCCTGAACGAGAACGGCAATCACCATCGCGGAGCGTGAGGTCGGTTCCAATGCACCGGTCGAAACGGCAGGCGGCGAATCGGAAACCGCTTTCATCCTGGTTTTGTCACCCGCCTTGCCTTCCAAAACGTTCAGGCACGCTTCCAAGTACTCGTCGTACAGTGCCGAGTCGGCGAATATCCGCCCCACCAATCGTTCGTAGTCGTCGTTGTCGAGCAGGATGCCACGGTCCGAGTCAATCGGAAGACTGCGTATGATCGGATCGGCCAGGGTGTCAACCGATTTCTGTACGTCAATGTCCGTCGTCGCTTTGATCGCTTCAAACGCTTCCAGAATCCGGAAATGAATGATCGACGAAACGCTTCCCATGAGCCAACTGTGATCCGCCGTTCGGAACGTGTAGAACCAAAACTCCTGGAGCGTTTGGAATCCACGCACCAGGCCGTCCACCGCTTCCGGCGTGGCAATTCGTCCAAGAGCTTCCGCAGCGGCACCACCGATATGGTCCGGCATGGCGGCCCAGCCGAATTCATTACTGTGAACATGTGGCGGCATCTTTTTCTCACTGCAATCGACCAAAATGTCCGTCAGGAGCGAAACGCTCTGCTCGTCCTGGAGAATACCCAGGGTACGAATCACGGTGATTTTCGACAACGTGTCAATTTGCTCCTCTTCGGCGAGAATTTTGCGGAGCGACGCTTTCACCGCTTCCGATTGGCCGTAATGGGCCAACGCTTCGACCGCTTTCCGGAACCGGATCGAAGCGGGCGTGCTGTTCCAGTCGAACGGTCCGACCAGAATTTTGGCGTTCCTCGCTTCGATCTTTTCCGGCGAATTTTCCCGGAACCACCGTTCCCAGTAGTCTTTGCGTTCCTTTGGCGGAATATTTTTTACCAATTTTGGAGCTTCTCCAACATGCCCTGTGATGTGCTCCAGAGTGATATGAGCGGCGTGAGCGACCTGTTCGTATGGGTCGGTCAGTGCTTCCAAGAGCATCGGCACCGATTCCGACGTGGCGCAACAGGCCAACGTGATGGCGGCAATCATTCGCACTTCGTCGCTGGAGTCTTTTCGCATGACTTCGCAAAGCATCGGAGCGATACCGCAAGGCCGAAGGATTCCCAAGCGTTGAATGGCGGCATAGCGGCGACCGGGTTCTTTGGCAGTTTGCAGTTCGTCCACCAGATATTGCACCACAGGCCGAATTCCCGGTTGCGACTTGGCTTTCGCAAGTTCTGCGGCTTCCGGGTGAAGGTTGATCCCGATGGTGTCACGCATCCGTTCGAGTTGCAGGTTGAGAACGCCGCCGTTCGCCCCGTTGTTCGCACGGAATTGCGGCGAATCGATTCCGAGCGTCAGGTTGATCGCTCGAAAATGCCGGGACGACGCGGCACTCGTTTCCGGCGTGGCGTTACGGTCGGCGTGGCAACCGACGCAAGAGCGGATTTCGCCCGGTCGGGTATAAATCCAGCTCAGCTCGTTGACGACGGCCCGGCCTTCGGCGTCAACCGCCTGGACCGCCAAGGGAACGTCGGCGGGCACCTCGACGTTGAACGAACCATCCGGCATGATCGGGAACGTCCCAAGATCAACGCCAACCGTCCCGATATGTCCGTATTGATGCCGGGCACTTCGAAGTGTGAGCGGTTTCCCCATGTAGATTCGAACTGCCCGGACACGATCCCATTCGGCATTGGTTTGCTTGGAGTTGAACACATTCCCGCAGTACAAATATCCTTTTGAATCGTGACTTGACGGAATCGCCGACTCGTCGACGAAGTCCGGCCAGAATCGCGGCATCGGCTTTTCACCGAGGAAATTGACGCTGTGAACCGGTACCGGTGATTGCAAGATTCTGTAACTTTGCCCCGTCTCCGGATCAATGACGGCAAGGGCATTTCGTGCGGTCGTCGCAAGAATTCGATTATCCGGCGTTGGGGAGATGTCGTACAAACTCACCTGGCAAGGCATCGCTTCAATGGTAACAGGCACCGGCTTTTCCACGGCGGATTTCAGTGAGGATGTACTCAGGTCCTGTTGGCTGCCGGATTGGTCCGATTCGCCGACGGCTTTTTGTAGTTTTGTGATGACCGGTCCAGCGTGAGACATGGCGGCAAGTCGCCCATTCGGAAGCGGCGAAGGACACCCGAACCCATAATTCCGAAGCCAGGCGGCATCATGTTCGGCGGCGGTTTTCAAATCGTAACCAATCGCTCCCCGGTCC
>CAZNVM010000060.1:0-11693 GCA_964576215.1 uncultured Planctomycetaceae bacterium | reverse complement strand
AGTCCCTGGGAACGCAGGCTTCCAGCCTGCGCGAAGGTTGCGGAATGGAGTCTCCGCTCTGCGCAGGTAGGATGCCTACGAACTCACCGGCAGGCTGGAAGCCTGCGTTCCCAGGAAAAAAGCGACTTTGCAATCCTCCTGATGTCCCCCCAAGTGCGGTCCGTCAACGGCTTCTCAATAATACCGTTTTTTGCCCTTGACTTGGAGGAGAATATTTCGGATAGTCTCGCTTTCCGAAATATTTTTGTTGTCCTCCTGAGAATGAAGACACTCCATATCTATATTTTCCGAGAAGTATTCAAAACGTTCTTCTTTGCGCTGATCGTGTTTACGGGCATTCTCGTACTGGCAGTTGTCGCGCAGGAAGCGGTGAGCAAAGGGATACCTTTGCCAATCGCTCTAAGCATGTTTCCGTATACGATTCCGGTACAGCTTCGAGTTTCCATTCCGGTCGTTTTGCTTTTGGCGACGACGACGTTTTTCGCAAGAATGGCCGGTTCCAACGAATTTATCGCACTCAAGGCACTCGGGATTTCTCCGTGGAAAGTCATCAGACCGGTCATTTTTTTTGCGTTTTTGGTAAGCATCGGGTACATCTGGTTCCTGGAAGTTGCCGTCCCCTGGGGGCAACAAAATATCACGCGAATTATCGTCGCCGGATTCGAAGAAATCATTTACAGTCAACTGCGAGCAGACCATCGATGGAGTGGGGCCGGTATCGAAATCAGTGTCAAAGGAGTGGAAAACAGACGACTCCTCGGTCCGACAATCATCAACAAGGGGATGACAGTTACGGCGGAATGGGCGGAAATTCGAATTGATGTCCCCAATGACCGCTGTGTGATTTCGATTAATAAAGTTCGCATTGCCGAGACCACGACCGATGGCGTTATTGACCATTACGAAACCAGCATTCCGCTTAACAACCTGATTCCGTCGGGATCGTCAAGTTCACGCCCTTCGGAAATGCCGCTCAAAAGCATTCCAGACCAAATTGAAAAGGTTCAGCAGGGCAAAAAAACAATCCAGAACCAAATTGCCGCCAGGGCGACTTTTGCCTGTTTCGGAAATTTGGAGGAATTTTCGCAACCGGTTTGGCAGGAAAGTGCCGCACACATGGAAGAGCAGCAGGATCGGCTTAACCGTTTGAATCTTGAACCGCAACGCCGTTTTGCCGCCGGGTTCAGTTGTTTGGCCTTCGTTTGGATTGGAACGACTTTGGCAATCTGGTCGAAAAGAACGGATATTTTTGCCAGCTTTTTCGCCTGTTTTGTTCCGATTTTGATTCTCTACTACCCACTTTTAATGCTCGGACTTGAATGGGGCAAATCAGGAACCACTCCCCCCTTATTCATTTGGAGCGGAAATTTGTTCATCGCCGCAATCGGTTATTGGTTTTACAGAAAAATTCATCGGTATTGAGAATTAGCCATCGCCCCCTGTGCGATGATTGTGAAAGAATTTGCAGTACAGAAATAAAACATGATGGAATTTGACCGGGACTTCACTTTACAAACAACGTCGCACAGGGTGCGACGGCTAAGAGAACTCTTCTCTATTTTATTGTTGTTCTTGCCCGGTTTCGTTGCGGCGCAACAGCAGTCAACGCTTGATCTGCGTCCGTCGTTTTCCAAGCGTCTTCCCCACTCGCAGGTTTGCGGCGTCGTCGTTTGCCAGTCGGACATCCCGCTCAGTGGGATGCAGACCATTTTGGCCGAGATTTCGCAGCTTCAAACCGATTTGAAAAAATATCTCGCCATACCGAAAGCGAACGAAAAAATCGAGTTGTGTCTTTTTTCCAATGAAAAGACGTATTTGAAATTTTTGGAACAGGAATTTCCCGGTGCTCCGACCGACCGACGAGCACTTTACGTGAAAAAAGAAGGGGGACCGGGGATCGTTTTGCTCCAAAAAACGGACGACTTTGAAATTGATTTACGGCATGAAATGACTCACGCGATCATTCACGCTTCGATTCATGCCGTTCCGATTTGGCTGGACGAAGGGTTGGCCAAATACTTTGAGTTGAAACCGGAGGACCGTGCTTTTCGGAATCCGTATCTTTCGAAAATCCGTTTTGCCGCGAAATTCGGTGCGGTTCCATCCCTGGATCGACTGGAAAATCTGGAACACATCGGCGAAATGGATGTCCGTGAATATCGGGAATCGTGGGCCTGGGTTCATTATTTGATTCACGGTTCCCCGCAAACGCATCAGCTTTTGGCAAGTTACCTGCAAATGTTGGCGCAAAGACCGAACGCTTCGTCCGACAAAACCGCCAAATCGTTCCCGAAACTTTCTCCGTACCTGCGGCGTACCATCAACGGCCCGGTCGCGGATTACAAACGGCATTACAAGAATTGGGCAGAATAAACGGCGCACCCCGATTTCCCGATTTCCGCCGTAAATCCTCCGTTCTTGCAACAGGTTGAGTAATCTGCTAAAATCGAGCGGTAATTAGACATCTCAAGATGCGGAGTACCGATTAAAAGGGCAACACACGACTCATTACAACACCGATGATTGAAGCGATTGAAAAAGCGAGACCGAAGTGGGAATATCCCCCGTACACACAAGGAGAAAAGGTCGCCCTTTTCATCCCTTGTTACGTTGACCAGTTTTACCCGGCCATCGGGAAAGCGACCGTAAAACTACTGGAAAACGCAGGAATTCCGCTCGTTTTCCCGGAAGAGCAAAGTTGCTGCGGTCAACCGGCGTTCAACAGCGGTTATTGGCACGACGCCCAGAAGGTAATCGACCATTTCGCCAGGGTTTTTGAGCCGTACTCCTGGATCGTTACCCCGTCCAGCTCCTGTGCGGCAATGTGTCGCGTTTTCTACGAAGAATCCGCCCCGGACTCTCTGGGGGCCGTCGTCGGAAAGCGGGTCTTTGAAATCTGCGAGTTTCTCGTCAATGTCCTCGGCATCACCGACACTGGTGCGACGTTTCCGGACGCTTCGAAAAAAGTAACGATGCACATCGGCTGTCACGGACGGCGCGAACTGGGAAACGCGGAAGCGGCCATGAAACTGCTTCACAGCATCAAAAACCTGAACTACGTGGAATTGCCGAACATGGAGGAGTGTTGCGGGTTCGGTGGCACCTTCAGCGTCAAAATGGCGGGAACCTCGCTGGCAATGGGAAAGAAAAAGATCGAAAACATCCGCAAATCCGGAGCCGATCTGGTCGTAACCACCGACATCAGTTGCGTCATGCACTTCGGCGGTATGATGAATCTCGATTCGACCATGAAACATATTCCGATCAAACATCTCGTCGAACTGTTAATTTAGACGAAAAATGCTTTCCGTTGTCGGCCTCAATCATCACACTGCTCCGGTTTCCGTTCGGGAGATGGTGGCGTTTGCGCCGCAGCAGATTGAAGTCGCTTTGAAAAACTGGATGGAGCAGCATGACGAATTCGAGGCGGTCCTGCTTTCGACCTGCAACCGGACCGAGTTCTACGTGGCAGGCGAAATTGCCGCTCTGCCCGACGCGGGGACGCTTTTTGAGTTTCTTTGCCGGGAAAAACAACTGATACCGGAGCAGGCCGACGAAATTTTTCGACACGGTTTTTCGCTTGAAGGGAAAGAGGCGTCGCTCCACCTGTTTACCGTGGCAACCAGTTTGGACAGTATGGTGCTTGGCGAATCACAGGTTCTCGCTCAAGTTAAAGCCGCTTACCAGACGGCAGACGAAATCGGTTCGACCGGGCCGATCACGCATTTTTTGTTTCAATCCGCTCTGAAGATCGCCAAGCTCGTCGCTTCGCAAACGAAGCTGTACCAACACCGTGTCAGTATTCCGAGTATCGCCGTTGTCGATTTCGCGCTGCGGATTTTCGAGCGGCTTGAAGACAAACGGACGCTCTTGTTCGGAGTGGGCGAAGTGGGGGAGGAGACGCTTCAATACCTCAAGGAACATGGTGCGAAATCGATCACGATTGCCAACCGCAGCCGCGACAAAGCGGAAGAGTTGGCTGCAAAGTGGAGCGGAACCGCCGTCGATTGGGAAGCTCGGTTCGAGGCCCTCAAAACCGCCGACCTGCTTATTAGCACGACCGGGGCGACCGAGCCGGTTTTGACTTACGCCGACTTCAAGCGAATCGAACCGTTTCGCAAGGGAAAGCCGCTCTTCGTGTTGGACCTTGCGGTGCCAAGGGATATTGAGCCGTCTATCGGCGATTTACCGGACGTTTATCTTTACTCGATTGACGACTTGCAGGCGGCGTGCGAAAAGAACCGGCGGCTCAGGGACCAGGAGGTGCCGAAAGCGAAAAAAATTCTCGAACAGGAAAACGAGCGGTTTTATAATGATTTGCGAGCCAGAAAAACCGGCGAGATTATCAAACAGCTTCGCGAAGGCTGGAATTCCCGAAAGGAAGAAGAGCTTCGGCGGCTTTTCAATAAACTGCCCGATCTTAACGAGCAGGAACAAGCGGAAATCCGGTACTCCTTTGACCGTTTGGTCGGTAAACTGCTTCATCCGCCGATGCAATCGCTTCGTGATGAACCGCCGGAATCCGGTTCGTTGCTGAACGCACTGAAACGGCTGTTCGGACTTTGAATCACGTAACAAAAAGGACCGCAATTTACGATTGCGGTTCTGTTGAGAGCAAACCCACTAAAAACGGCACCAACATCCGTATCGCCCGGGAGCGGTGGGAGATCGCCTGCTTGACGCTTGGGTGTAACTGGCCGAAGGTTTGGTGGTATTCGACGATCTCGAACAATGGGTCATACCCGAACCCGCCGGTGCCCTGGTACTCGAACAGGATGCGACCGCGACAATACGCTTCAGAAGTTGCCCGGATTTCGCCAGTCGGGTCCGCAACCGCCGCCGAACAGGTGTAAAACGCGGTCCGCTTTTCAAGCGGTACGTCTTTCAATTTTTCCAACAGTAGCCGGTTGTTTTTTTCGTCCGTCGCACCGGGATCGGAAAATCGGGCGGAATAAATTCCCGGCGCACCGCCCAGAGCGTCCACGCAAAGGCCGCTGTCCTCGGCGATTACCCATTCTTTCAGGAACACCGCCTGTTCGGACGCCTTTTTCCTGGCGTTTTCCGCAAAAGTCGTTCCGTCTTCCACCACGTCAATCTTCTGCGGAAAATCGGCCAGCGTTCGTATCGCTATGCCAAACTCCGTTAATAATTCCTGAAGCTCAAGCCCTTTTTTCCGATTTTGTGTACCGATAACAAACATTTTCAATGGGAAATGAGAAATGACGAGTTGCGAACTGATGAGAATTGTTGAAACATCGCATACGGTTCCTGTCAACGATTCATGGACCGAATGAGAGGCGTGATTCACTCGACGATTTTCACGTTCTTTTTGAACGCTTCGGACTTCACTTCCCGGACGGTGAATCCCGGACCGCCGCGTCGGGTTCCCGTTTCTTCCCGAAGCAAAAACAGCACGGCAATTCCGTGATCGTTGGCAAATTTCAATCCCTCTTCGACGCCGAGAACGTAAAATCCTTTCGTCAATGCGTCGGCTCGCACACAGGTCGAATCGACGACGGAAAGCGAACCAAGCCGTTGGCGTGAGTCCGGCAGATCAATTTGCGATTTTTCCACCGGCCAACCGGTTCGCGGATCAATGATGTGCGAAAATCGAATCCCTTTGTCGTCGATGAAATTTTGGTAATCGCCGCTGGTCGCCATGCTCTGCGAGCCGAGGTGAACTTTGCATTGGATTTTCGGTTCCTCCACCCAGGATGGGGTCGGAATTTCAATTCCAATCGTCCAGGGTCTATCGGGCGATTTCTCCCCCTTCGTCCGGGTTTCACCGCCGACTTCGATCATGTAATTCTTGATTCCCTTCTTTTCCAAAGCGGCGGCAACCTGATCGACGGCGAATCCCTTTGCGATGCCGGACAGATCGATTTTCAAATGTGGAACGTCTTTCCTGATCGACGGCGGATTCGTTTGAACGGCCAAATACCGATAGCCGACCGATTGCAGAATTTCGTCGATTTCCTCTTGTGCCGGCAGGGTCGAATACTCTTCCGGGCCAAATCCCCAGCGATTGACGAGCGGTCCGACCGTAATGTCGAACGTTCCCTGTGTCAATTCGGAAACGTCCAACGCGATTTGCACAACTTGTGCGGTTTCCGGTGAAACGGGGAACCAATCGGTCGAATTCGATTGATTGAACCGGGAAACTTCGGAGTCCGTTCTGAAAGTGGACATGGTGGAATCGACCAAGTCCAAAACGTCTTGAACCGTTTGAAGAAGCTCTTTTTCCTGTACCTGAGTATCAGTAGCCTTCACGCAGAACGGGACGGTTCCCATTGTCGTTCCGTTGCATTGGACGATTGGGGGAGCGGTTTCTGCGGATTCTTCGATTTCCGACGTGCCGCTCATGCGTCCTTGCCCCGGCGGTTGTAGTCCCCACCAGATCAAAACGACGGCAAGACAGACAACCAGAATGTAGCGTACCCAGTTGAAAATCAGAGAAAAAATGTTTGACATATCAACCTTCTCGTAAAACGGCGGCAACAAACGACCGTCTCATTAGAGCATCTCCCTCGAAGTTGATCAAGCGGGGTTTGACCGCAGGCCGCTAACCCAAGTTCCGCAACCCGTAGTGTTCTAACTTGCTTTTTCCGGGGTATTCCCCAAATTTTTCCACTACATTTTTTTCAAAAATCGTTTTTGAACTGCCTGGGGAGATTTAAACCCAAGCGTTGCAGTAATATTTCCTGGTGCTCCGTCGGCACCGGAATGCAGCGTCGTCGGATCGACGGGCCGTCTCGCGTCGGTAAAATCACGTCCACCAACTGGATTTTGCCCAGCTCGTCGAAAATTCGCCGAGGTTCGTCACCCAAACCGACACTTTTCACCATCTGGCCCAGCGTCTTGTCGTTGACAGTACCGGCTTGAAAGTTTACGGCGAAGGCGAATGGAAAGTTCGCAAGCACGGCTGGAGCAAACGCCGGACTTGGCGTAAACTTCACCTGGCGGTGAACGAAAAGACGCAGGAAATCGAGGCGGAAGTGTTGACGGACAATGCGACGGATGACCGAATACGCTATGGTTGCGGAACTTGGGTTAGCGGAAAATGTCGCCTCATGGGCGTTGAATAGTTCACTCAAAGTGTAAACGAAATGGTAATGAAGCTGGAAAAAGTGTTGAAATTTTAAGGGCATCGGGCATCGGGCATAGAATTTTGACTTGTTCGACTCTCATCTTCACTCTGCCATCGACGAGGAAAAGGTGGAAGATACTACTGTTTTTCCTATGCCCTATGCCCTCCAATTTGTTTACGGTTTGAGTAGTTCACATTGAGGTCTCTTAACCGTAAGCTCCCATACCGAAAAAGAGATTTTTCTTCAGTATTTTGTAGAGCCAAAAATCTTCCGGGATCGGCTTGTCCATAAGATGCGACGGTTTCGGTTCACCGGCGTCGAGTTCGCCCAGGAAATCCCGACCGCTGACGTCTTGTGCATTCTCGTTACGAAAAAATTCCGCCAGCTTTTGCGGGTGCTTTAAAATCACGCAACCTTCGCCGTTTGGATTCTCCGCGAATTGCTCTGCGACGAACCGCTGGAAATTTCTCAAAAAACCGCTCCCGTTGATCGTTTTGAAAAGATTGCCGTCGTTGTCGTTCAAAAATTCCTTTGCAACGGAAAGCGGCGGACAAGGTTCAATGCTCCCTTTAGGGCCGATATGAAAGCCGAGTCCCTTTGCGGCGGGACAAACGGCCTGGCCTTGTGCCGTCCAATACGTGTCGATCAGGATGATCGGCATTCTTTTTCGGAGCACGAGCAATTTGGTACGAAATTCCTTCATGTTCTCCGGATTGACGCACAATTCCGGGGCCGGGTCCGGTCCGACCGGGCGGTAAACGTAATACCACAGGTACATTGCGCCGAGATCGATGAATTTTTGTACGTACTGCTCGGTCAACGATTCCCTCAGATTCGCCCCGGTAACGACCGTTGCGACGCCGTAGAGGATTTTTGCCCGTTGCAGTTTTTTCGCCCCTTCGATTGCGGCGGCGTAAGTGCCGGCCCCACGCCGCTCGTCGTTCGCTTCTTCCGGTCCGTCGATGCTAAGCAGCGGGGAAACGTTGCCGAGTCGTTTGATTTTTGCAACGTTTTCGTCTGTGAAAAATCCGCCGTTGGTGATGATCTGGAAGTAACACTCCGGATGCTTTTCGATCAAGTCCCACATCGGGGGGTACAAGAACGGTTCGCCGCCGAGAAGCGTGTGAAAATAGACGCCTTGTTTCGCCGCTTCACGTATTGCGTGGTCCACAGTGTCCGGCGGGAGCGTATCCGGCTTGCCCTGTGCCGCGATCCAGCAGCCGCGACACCGCAGATTGCAGGCGTTGGTCAAGGCGAAAAACAGAAACGGCGGAAAGAGTTCGTTTCGCTCGAGGCGTTTTCGGTAAGCATGCAACGCCCACAATCCTTTCCAGACCCAGAGCCGTGCCGCCTTGAAATTCAATCGAGGCGACACTTCGGTCAAACAACGATAAGCGTAACGGAATAACATGACAAATGGAAAATGACAGCCCACAAAGAAAGAGACGGAGCACAGTCGCCGGATGGAATTTCAGAGCAAGTCCAAAAAAGTTTCCAGATCGGTGCCGGCTTGTTCCAAAATACTTCGAAGAGTTCCACGAGCGACTTCATTGTACATTGGCACGATTACCGTTCGAGTTGGAGTGGAACTGTTTTTCAATTTCCGATGGCTTCCACGCTGTGAAACCTTCTCAAAGCCGGTTTTGTGAAGGGCTTTGATAATCTCGTTCGCGGATAGTAAAGGATATTTTGAACCCATCAGACGGCAACCTCCATTGATGTCAGCAATGCCGGAACGGGTAGGACACTGAAGGGTTCATCTTCATAATACAATTCGAGAGCCTCTCTCAGATTATCGAGAGCCTCTTCAACGGTTTTCCCTTGTGAAGCGACCGAATTGTCAATGCACTTGGCGACGTACCATGCGTCGTCTTTTTGGATAATAACGTTAAAGCGTGTTGATTTCATGATAGTATTGATCGATTTTCAGTACTCAAAACAGTCGGGCATAGTGATAAGTGATAAGTGATAAGTATTTTCTATGCCCTATGCCCTCAAATTTCAGCACTTTCTCCCGTTTCACTACCATTTCAATTTCATCCCAATACCGGCACCGGGCCTGCCAGGAGGGCGTATTCGTCGACGGCTTGCGTGTTGCCAAGTTTCACGTCCTCGTATTTTTGCAGCACGACGCATTTGTTCTTGCGAATCCAGTAGTTCGCAACCCGCTCCTTGCGGTCGTTTTTCACCGCCTGCGACAGGAAATAATGTCCGATAATTACGGCAATCGCAGCGTCCACCAGTTGCCTGGCAACCAGTTCAACGTAAGTCCCGCCCTTCGATTTCGCAAATTCAACAGCTTCCATGATTTTCGTACGGTCGGCGATCAGTTCTCCTTTCAATTCGTCCAAAAGCGGATGACCGTAAGCACGATTTTCAAACTCGGCGACGTAGGATTCGAACACGCCGGACGTAACGCCTTTGACGGCGGCAACGATCTGAAGCTGGCTCGTTCCTTCGTAAATACTCGTGATTCTTGCATCACGTAAATACCGTTCGGCGGCGTAATCCTTGATATAACCAGACCCGCCGAGCACCTGCACCGCTTTGTTCGTTACCTCGATACTCATTTCGCTGCCGAAATATTTGCTCATTGGGGTCAGCATTGCGTTGAGCCGTTTGTAACCCCGGGCGGTCTGCTTCATCTCCCGCTTTTCCACGTCCGAAAGATTGTGGTTGTCCCGCTCAATCAGGCGATTCGTGTTGTTTTCCAAATCGCAAACCCTTGCCGTTTCGTAAGTGAGTGACCGGGCCGCTTCGATTGCGATTTGCATGTCCGTAACCATTTCGGCAACCGGTGCAAGCCGTTCAATTGGGGCACCGAACTGTTCACGGGAATTGGCGTACACCCTTGCCAGCCGGAATGCCGCTTCGGCAACGCCGAGCGATTGCGACGCGATTCCGAGTCTGGCACCATTCATCAGCGCGATCACGTAGGTAATCAAACCGCGTTGCCGCTCGCCGATCAATTTGGCCGGGGCGTTTTCAAATACCAATTCGCAGGTCGGCGAACCGTGAATCCCGAGTTTTTTCTCCAGACACCGCACTTTCACGGCGGAGGAACATTCGCAGAGGAACAGACTCAAACCGCGACCGTCGCTGATGGCCGGTTCGCTTCGGGCAAGGACGAGCAAAACTTCGCCGCAACCGTTCGTGATGAATCGTTTGACACCGTTAAGCCGCCAGGTTCCACCGGCGTCCTGATCGGCACGCAATCGGACCGCTTGCAAATCGCTCCCGGCGTCCGGTTCCGTGAGAACCATTGCTCCGGTTACTTTGCCGGAGCTGAATTGCGGCAGATACTCGTCTTTGATCTCCTCGGACGCAAACGCATAAATCGTGTCGGCAATCCCCTGAAGCCCGAACATGTTCATAAACGAACAGTCTGCCCGGGCAACGATTTCCGTCGCCATGGTGTAAATCGTGATCGGGCAATTGAGTCCGCCGTACTTTCGCGGGATCGTGAAGCCCATCATGTCGGCCCGTGTGAGCCGGTCGAGGTTCCTCTGAACCTGCGGATGTAACGTAACGGTTCCTTCGGCGGCGTTGTGCGTATTTCCTTCGGCGTCCACCTGATCGGCACCCGGAGCGAGGATTTCCGCCGCGACTTCGCCGACGATTTCGAGGATACGGCGGTAATTGTCGATCATATCGTCAATCGACTCCGGCACGTAATCGGCGTCGCCGTTGGGAGTGTTTCGCTCCTGAATTTCGGCGATTTCCCGAAGGTTGAGATGATCGAGGTGAAACAGAATGTCCTGATTGTCAAGGAAAAAATTTGGCATTTTCGATAATGGTTCGCAGGTTTACAAAAAAGAAACTACCGGTATTTTAAGGAAAAATGTCAAAATGACAACGGAGTGGGTGGTAGCCCAAGTTCCGCAGCCATAGCGTATTCCAGGAATTTTTGAAAAAAAACTGGGGCAGTTTTCGTCGAAATCATCGTGTTTTGAACGAGAAATTGCCCCCAAAAAGGGCGAAAAGCCACAAAAACACCTCTGGAATTTCCAAAAACTCCTCCGTAACGGAAAAAAATTTCGAAAAGGCAAATGTAGTGGAAAAAAATAAAGACTCTACACCGGTTCCGGGTTGATGCAGACGAGAGCTTCGACCAGCGAGCGGAACAGAGCTTTGCCACGTTTGCGGACATTGTGAATAAACTGAAAAAGACCGACATAATGGGCACCTCTAAAAATACCCCCTATGGTGTCACCGGTGCGGCGACACACGATAGCGTACCGTATTTGGATGTAATGCCGGAAGAACCGGCGTATCCGGAGCAGGAAGCGTTTGCGGACTCGGCGTATACAGGGGAGAAGATTGACACCCTATGCCGTTAAGTAACTTGGCAGTCTGACTTGACTGTCAAGCGAAGTAACCCATTGTTGTAAAAGGATTTGCGTGATTTTTAATTGCCAAGTGTTTTGCGTTTGTTTTTTTGCCAGATTGCTGAAAAACCTTGCATTTTCGGTTCCCCACCAGAATCTGTGGGTAAAAAAATAGGTTTTTTGAGGTATGTGGAACAGAAAAGTAGATAATGGACCTTGAAAGTAAAGTATTTCAGTCACGTTGTATCGAAATAGTACATCTGGAAATATCTGTCAA
>CAZNVM010000059.1:0-2166 GCA_964576215.1 uncultured Planctomycetaceae bacterium | reverse complement strand
TCCGTCGACAAGTTTGTATCGAGACCGTCATTTCGCGATGCTCCATTCCGGCTTTTATTCATCTCCCCCAATAAAAGCCGGAATGAAGCGAAGCGAAGTGACGGTAAAATCAGTAAAAATCGTAAACTTGTCGACGGACTGAGGTGATAAGTGAAAAACTTTCTCCAATTTCCAATTTCCGATTCCCTTAAATTTCAACACTTTTCCCAGTTTCATTACCATTTCGTTTATACTTTGAGTTAATCACGTCCGACAAAGGGTGTCAAAATCATCGTAACCGGCGTACCGAGTTCCGGGATGCGGTCCGTGTAGGGGGCAAAAAGAAGCTCGTCGTTCGAATCGCTGCTGTGAATCGGAACGTCGAATATCGAAGCGGGAAAATTTGAAAGTCCGAACAGCTCGCCGGTTGCGTCGGCCATGTACACGGTGATTCTTCGTCCGCTCTCCTCTCCTTCGAATTCCTGGAAAAAACTTCCTGTGAACACGAACGGAACCGACATCTGTTCGGGAACGTATCCTTCCTGGTCGCAACGATCATAATCGATTTCCGCGACAAGTTCCTGAGCTTTGCGTTGAATGATGTTTCCGCTTTCGTCGGTCCAGAGCAGGTCAATTTCGATTTCCGGACCGTAAGCAGGGACGAATTCCGGCGAAAACTTGGCGGGTGAACCCGGTTCGGCTCCGATTGCCAAAAGAGCGGCGTGAATCAAAAACGGTTTCACTTCCACAGAAACGATTGACTCGTGTTCCTTGGAACCGCGACGGCAGGCAAACAGTTCGAGCATCCCTTTCCGTAAACAGATATTGCCCATGAGGACGACCTGTTTGCGGTCCCGGGTAATCCAGATCGGTTGCGCTGCGTCGAGCGCAATGAGCCGCTCTTCGGGACAATCCATCAGCGGTCTTGGTGTTGGCGGCGGAAGTGGATTGACGTCCTCGTCGTCCTCGTAATCGCCAAAATCGGCGTTCGGTTGCTCTGCTTGATCTTCTTCGTGTTCCGTTATCTGCTCATTCCGTTCCGCTTTCCATTGGGCGACGATCTCCCGATTTCTTTCCTGGACCGATTCCTGTGCGAAAACCGGCGACTCAAACAGCGACACGGAAACGTTTTCCGGTTCCGATTGCGATTCTTTGTTCTCAACCGGATAAAGCAGGGAAAGGGCAATCGTAATCGGGCCGAGAATCAAAAGCCAAAACGCAAAGTGGTGGAGCTTACCTTTTTGCAACCATTGGAGCAACCAAACGAGGGCGGCGACGCCGACGACGAAACTGAGAATCATTCCGATCAGGTAAACGGCAAGTCCTTCCGCTTGGGACGGATCGTAATGCTTGAGGAGCTTGACGATTTTCAACAGTCCGACGCCGCCGATGATCGGAATTGCGAGTAAAAAGGAAAACGTCGCCGCTTCGTCCCGACGGAGTTTGCAAAACAAGCCGCCGACGATGGTGAATCCGCTTCGGGAAAAGCCGGGCAAAACCGCAATCGCCTGAAAAATCCCGATGAAAAACGCCGATTTGTACGACATGTTTTTGCAAAGGATTCCATCAGTTGCCGTTTTTTGTTTTTGGGCCGAATAGAGCAGAAGGGCGGCTGTTCCGAGAAAACAGAAACCGGTCAACAGCGGCGATTCCAGAAGATTTTCGCAGTATTTTTCCATTGGAAACCCAACGACCACAGCGGGAATACTGCCGACGATAATCAGGGGAATCACGCGGAAATCCTCTTTGAGGAGCGCAATGATCCGTTTGTGGAAAACGAGCAGGATTGCAAAAAGCGTTCCGAAATGGAGCAGAATATTGACCAAAAGCGGGTCTTTCAGCGGGGAATTTCCCAATCGGACCAGCCAATCGTTGACAATGTTAAGGTGTCCGGAGGAGCTGATCGGCAAAAACTCGCCGATCCCTTGAACAATCGCGAGGACGATAATTTCCCAAAGGTTTTGCATGAAAGGAAGAAAAGAAACCGGATAGAATTCTACACTGTAAACGGTGACAAATTGTTTGACAAGCCGAATTCCCCACTAACTGTACTGTTGGAACTATTTTCTCATTTGGAGTCGTCTTGGAGGCAATACTTTTCGTGCGTGGTAATGGTAAAAGTAGGCAAGTTCCCTCCGTCGGGAACGTTGTTCGACATACCAGGTCATCCAGTCCGGGCACCTTCGC
>CAZNVM010000058.1:0-9384 GCA_964576215.1 uncultured Planctomycetaceae bacterium | reverse complement strand
TATGAAAATTCATAATTCATAATTTAGAATTCTTCACCCCCCTAATGGAAAGGTAGTATCGTACCATGACAGGACTTTACGTAGCATCCAATCCCGCATCTATCGGTGCACAGATTCAATTACAACGGAACATCAACGATCTCGGTGATGTTCTCACCCGGCTAAGCACCGGTCTTCGTATCAATTCAGGAAAAGACGATCCGGCAGGTCTCATCGCCAGCGAATTGCTCAAAAGTGACATCTCCGTATCGAAACAAGCGATCCAAAACACCCAACGGGCGAACAGCGTCATCGCCGTCGCGGACAGTGCCTTGGGGCAGGTCGGAAACTTGCTCAATGACATTCGCGTTCTCGTGAACGCCTCGGCAAACACCGGAGCGATGACCCCCGACATGATCGCCGCAAACCAACTTCAGGTTGACGCTTCAATCGATTCCATCGATAGAATCGCCAAAACCACGAACTTCCAAGGCCAAAAATTGCTTGATGGTTCGATGGGTTTTAACACCGTCGGTAATGCGAACAACGCCTACAGTGCCATCAACAACGTCAAAATTCAAGCGGCAAACTTCGGTTTGGCCGATTCGCTTGACGTAAGCGTCAAGTTGCTTGAAGCGTCGAAACGCGGTACGCTCATTTATCACGGAACCGGCGTCGACCAGGATACCCTCGTCTCCATCGGCGGAAGCCAGGGAAGCGAACTCTTCAAGTTCGGGGCAAACACCTCCAACGCCGAAATGGCCGAAGCGATCAATCGCATGAGCGATGCGACCGGTGTTGTCGCCGGCGTCGAAGGACAAGCCGCTCGTGGAAGCATCACGCTTTCCAGTGCCGGTGCCAATAACGACATCGTCATCACCGCCAATGAAAAAGGACTCAATGCCGGAAACTACACGTTCCGCATCGTCCAGGGGCATGAAAATGATGCCCGGATCGTTACCGACCCGACCAAAAACTCCCCTGGTATCGTCGAAATCACGCTCGAAGGAACTTATGAGCAAAAGTTCACCAATTTCGCCGGGATGTACAACATCACGACGAACACCGACTGGGCTGGTGCCAATGCTTCGTCACAAGCAACCTCCGTGTCGATTACCCGTGGTACGAGCAACTCGGTGCAGTTCTTTGAAAAAGATTCCGACGCATCTGCCACTTCGGCCAGTGGAGTTACCGGAACCGTCGATGGTTCTGGCTTTACCACAATAAATATGTCGCAATTCAACGGCTGGACACTTGCTGTTGATGATGCCAAAGGAACTGGCACCGGTCTTATCGATTATAACAATAAGACGATTTATTTCGATACATCGGCGACGGTGTTAACGGCTGGTAATAGTACCATTATTGATGACGCATTTGCTCTTGCTCTCGGTGGCGCAGCTGGTGAAGTTGTCATTGATTTTTCCGGTATTGCTCCGGCAGGCACGATAGCAAACGGTACCAAGATGACGTTCAAAGGCGGCGGCGATGAAGGGGAACTCTTCATCACTTACAAGGAAGGAACGACCGTCGGTCAGATTCAGGATATGATCAACAGTACGGCAAATGTCCAGGCGACGCTTGCCAACGGTGTCAACCGGAGCGATCTCATTAAGAACATCCCGTCGGACCAAACGCGCATGGTTGGATCGGGAACAAACGCTATGAGCAAGTATACGTCCGGTGCCACAGCCCAGACGGTTATTGACTTGATCAACAGCAAGCTCGGCGACAAGTTCACCGCAGCGGCACTTACCGGTAACACATCCGGCGGTCGGGTTTCCTATCAGGATGCCGTGGTCGATTACGGGAGCGTCAATCTGGACAACGCCATCCGGTTTACCGGTATGGACGACGGCCCGGTTATTCGGCTTGCCGCCGGAGTGGCGAACCAGGAACTCGGACTCAAGATTCTCATGCCAAGCGCAGAGGATATTGCCAACGGAATCCATACGCCCGTTTTGCAGATCAATCTGGCGACCGATGCCTCCGGGAATTCGATCACCACGGCGAAACAGATCGTGGACATGTTCAATAAGCTGACCGCAGCGGATACGCTTGGTGTCAGTGCTTCGCTTCTTCTGCCGCCGGGCGTCGATCCAAACGGACGAACCTGGACGACCGACTACTGCGGAAACGAAAGCATCAACGAGAGTTGCGGCCTCAATAATGGTAACGGACTCGTTCAACCGACCGGAACTCCCGGACCTTGCGGTATTCAACAGAACGACCTGCTCCTGCTCGGCAACAACCAGGCCATCGCTGAAAGCAACGCCGTTGCCAGAATTGGTAACGCCAATAGTGTCGCACTCACCGGAGTCGCAGCCGTTTCGGGTACCAATGCGACTCTCGGTCACGCTGGAACGACGCTGTTGAACTTTGGAAACACCTCGTCAATGAACGGAGTTTCCTTCGGTTTCACTTATGATGAAACGAAAGAGGGATTTGACGCAACAACCGGAAAATTGACGGTCTTCCTGAATTCGACGCTTGCGTCCAATGCCGACTTGAAAACCGTGATCGACAGCTCGATCGCAGCAAACTGGGAAGCAATTCGTGAGTACACCGGTGCCGTCGGTGGCCCGGTGCAGGTTGTGAGCGGCAACGTTCTTACCAATGCCCAAGCGGATGCAACGTCCGGAGCAACAACGGCGATTTCCAAAACAAGCAATTCCTCCTCCGCTGCTGCCGACCTTGTCGGTACTCGTGGTGTCGGGCTCAACGATGCCGTAATGACGATTATGGCCAAAGACAAGGGAATCGAAATGGCCGGGATCGACATCATATTTGCCCAAGATGACGGTTTGACACTTTGGGGCGGTGCCGGAACAACACCGGAAATCTCTGTGGCGTATCAGTACAACACGGACGGTTCCATCATGAACATGGTTGTCAAAGCGAATATGGGAACATTGACTGGCATCGCTGCGGATGATTTGGCCAATGCCCTCAATGCCAATACCGACTTTAACAAGTGGTTCCAGGCTGATGCCGCTTTTGCAGCTGCTGCGACTGCGACCGGTCGCGTTGGTTTCTCGAACGACCCGACGGTTGTTGCAGCAACGACGACGGGCGGATACAAGATCGTCTCGGATCCGAGCCGTTTGGATGGTCCCACCGGAACTTCCAGTGGTATCACGATGACCGGCCAAAGCGACTCGAACGAACGGTTGGTCCTGCAAGCGATGGAGACCGGAAGCGACAACTTCGTCGACGTCCGCGTTGTCGAGGGTTCGTTCACGACCTACTGCCCGCTCGGACTGGAAATGAGCCACCTGGCCGGAACAGACTCCGTTGTAACCGTCAATGGTCAACGGGCTTCCACAAGCGGCGACAACTTCAAGGTTTCCAACACCGGCCTCCAGATGTCGGGCACGATCAACAACATGGGGATCGGCCAGGTTGCGTCGTTCGCAATCACCGGCGGTGGTGCCACGTTCCAGTTGGGACCGGATGTGGTGTCGGCGCAGCAGATCCGCATTGGAATCGAAGCGGTCGATTCGACGACCCTGGGCGGTGCCAGCGGCAAGCTGTACATGCTCAAGTCGGGCGAAATTGCCGATCTGAAGAGCAACACGAAACTGGCCGACCGGATCGTCCAGGAAGCGATCAATTCGATTGCTGTAACTCGTGGTAATCTCGGTGCAGTGCAGCGTGGTACGCTTGAACCGAACCAAGCGATGCTTGAAGACACGGTCGAGCAACTCTCCGCCGCCGAAGCCCTCATCAGCAATGCTGACTTCGCCGAAGAAAGCTCGAGAATGACCCGCGCGCAAGTCCTGATCCAATCCGGCTCGCAGGCGTTGGCCATGATCAACCAGTTCCCGCAATACGCGGCACAGTTGTTGAGATAACAGTTAGCGGACGGCAGATAGCAGAATTCCTGCCGTCTGCCGTCTGCCGTCTGATGCCTTATTTCGCCGTGAACGTAGTCAATTACGTTCGCGGCTTTTTTCGTTGGCGTTGAATAGCATCAGACATGAACAATTTTGCCCGGACTGGTGAACACCAGCGTTGCCGTAATTTTTTCCTCCGGCAGGCGGTACAATCGGGACACGGCGGCTTTGTACGCCCGGAGTTGTGGAGCGTAAAACTCCTTTTTTTCCTCAAGGAATTTTTCGAGGATTTCCCCTTCCGCCGGACGAAACGCATCGGTTTTGTAATCGAAAATCTCCGCCGACACCACTTGCTCTCCCCGATAAGCGACGACCAGGCGGTCAATGGAACCGTGCAAAATCCCACCTTCAGAGCGGATCACGAAATTACGTTCCGAATCGACTTCATACCGGAGTCCGTCGGTCTGCTTCGGAAGCGAAAGAGCGGCCCGGATTTCCGCATTTTCACAGATTTTGAAAAACGTATCAACAACCTTCTCCGGCTTGATTTCCGCAGATTGCGATTGTGTCCATTCCCCGAGCACTTGAAGCAACTCGTCCCGGTTCGGCCTCTGTTGGTCCCACCAGGGACTTTGGGCAAACGCTTTTTCGAAACAGGTGTGGATCGCGGTTCCCCAAAGCATTGCCTGCCGACGATCTTTGGGGCTGCCGACTTGCTGCGACGAAATTTGCTCCCTGGGTTGCGCTATTTCGGGTTGCGCTATTTCGGGTTGCGATGTTTCGGTCCCTTCCAATTGGGAGGGTGTCATTCGAGGCAGGTTCCGGCGGGGAGTCCAGTGCTCATTCAAAGCGATTTCCGCCGTCTCCACAACGGGATAACCGGGTTCGTCTTGCGGCGGGTGCTTCTTGTTGAACGCGGCACTCCAGTTGGGGTCGCCGTGTTCGTACAGAATTGACAACGGTTCATCGATTCGATCCGCCGTCGAAAGAGCGGACCGCAAAACACCGTCAAACGTTTTCGACGGTTTCGTCTTGATCGGCGGAACAATCATGCAAAGCCGATGGACCGCCCTGGTCATTGCGACGTACAGTAAACAAAGCGACTCTTCCACCTGTTCCCGTCGGTAATTCTCAAACATCTTTCGGAAAGAGTCCGGCAGGAAACTTTGCTCCGTTTCATTCGTATAACGAACGATCCGGTCAATGGGGGACGTCGGATCCTCGGGGGCCTTGTGGCCAACAACCACTTGCGGAGGTTGCCCGATCAATTTTTTGTGCAGTTCCGGCAGTACGACAATATCGAATTCCAAGCCCTTCGCCTGGTGAATCGTCATCACCCGGATTTTGGCGGCACTGGGGCTTTCGATTCTTGTGGTTTTCACCATCTCGACGAACCGGTCGACGCGGATCGGAGCGTGCGTTTCCCAGGAATACGCCAGTTGCAAAAGCTGTAAAAGCCGATCAAGGTTCCGCTGGTCGCAACTTGGCACCAGAACGTCGATCCACTCGGCAATCACGGCCCCATATCCTTTGTCGAGCAGGTTGGAGCGGATTTCTTGTGACTTCTTTGCGGCCTGTGAATCGTCTTTTTCGTCGGTCAATTCGAGAAACGAACCAAGCGGGCCGGACGCCAGATGAAATCGGCAAACGGTGTCACCGGGGTGGTCCGCCAGAGTGAGGGCCGACAGAATCATCTCCACGGCGGGCGAATCGGTGAGCGGATTGCCCCCTTCTTCGCTGGCGTCAATTCCAAGTTTTTTGAGGCCGCGAATGATCCATCCCACCGGGTCGTTTGTCCGAACCAAAACGCCGAGCGTTGCCTGCGGTGTTTCCCGGTGAAGTCCGGCAATCCGCCGAATTGCAAAATTGAGCGTCGTATGGGCTTGCTTACTTTCCGCTTCGCCGGACTCTTCGTCTTCTTCGGTGTCATCCCAGAACGATTCTTCCACTTTATCCGGATCGTAAAGCGGGGCGACCTCCAGTGTACAATACCCGCTCAATTCTTTTTTGTCCGTTTCGTGATTATTGAAACGCCAATGTTTTGCGGCGTCCAGATAATCCGGATGTTCGGCAAGCACGGCATTGTGCGGCAAATCACGAAAAACGGCATTGACCGTATCGATCACCGGTTGCGAAGAGCGGTAACTTTTCTGGAGCGGTTCGATTCTCAGCGGCGTGATTTCTTTCTCAATGGTGCTAAAAATTGCCGCGACGCCGCCACGCCAGCCGTAAATCGCCTGCTTCTCGTCGCCGACGCAGAAAAACGAGCCGTCGGACCGCTTGGCCGAAGCGATGGCTGCAAATACGAACGGGCGAAGCACGTCCCATTGTAGCGGCGAAGTATCCTGAAATTCGTCCAAAAGCAGGTGGTGTATCGGCGAATCAATCCGGTGAACGATTTGCTCCAGCCGATCCTGAAGCCTTGCACAGGACAATTTGAACGTGATATCATCAAACCGCAGCGCACGGTTCTCCTCCTTGATCCGCTCGTATTGCTCCAGAACCCGTCCCAAAAGTTCGCCGGTCGCTTCCGTTTGAATGGCGAGTTTGTTGATCAACTCCGTCTTGGCGTGTTTGATAATCTTGTCAAGAGCTTCTTTGTAATCGCCTTCGATATTCTTCGTACAATAAACATATTCTTTTTTAGTGACAATAATTTTAGCAGGGCCGGAACTAAAAAAAGACGCCCAGTCACCATTGTGAATCCTGTCAATATCGGTGATGCGTTGTTTTTCAATGGTTTTGTGTTTTGGAAGCTCGGCGTTTGCGTACAGTTCAATCGCCTGTTCCAGTTCTTCCGATGAGAGCGAAGAATGTTTCGGAAGTTTTTCCCAAGCGTCTTTCGGCGAATCCCGGTAGAGTTGGATTAACTTTTTCGACAGGGAAAACGCTTCCTCCGAAATGGATCGGGCGACCTCACCTTTGGAAAGCAGGTGCATCAGCCGCACCGCGTCGGCCTTATCCGTTTGCTGAAAGACCTCGCGGACCGCTTCGGCGAGAAAGCGTTGCTCGTCCAGCTCCTCGGCGATTTGCCAGCCGAGCGGGATTCCCAATTCCAGGCAAAAGCTGCTTGCGATTTGAATGAAAAACGAGTCAAGCGTTCCCACCCGAAGCCGATGCAGGTTGCGGACCGACTGGAGCAACAAATCGAGAACCTCCTGTCGGGAAAGATCGTTTGGGCGTTTAAGAAATCCTGCAAGATCAAGGCGGCTTTTTTCGTGAAGTGCCGCATCGGCCAGGCGGAGAAGGATCCGGTCCAAAATTTCCCCCGCCGCTTTTTTGGTGAACGTTGACGCCAGCATCGTTTCCCACGCCGCCCCGCCAAACGCAAGGGACAAATAGCGGTTGCTCAACTGAAACGTCTTGCCGGAACCCGCCGACGCACGAATGAGAATGTTGTCCGAAGACATGGGGGAAAGTGGTTAGTGATGAGTGATTAGTGATTAGTGATGAGTGATGAGTGATTAGTGAAGAATTCCCTCCGATGCCCGATGCCCGATGCCCGATATTCCGTCAATCGTTTACCCAGTGTTCGACGATCAGCGGAAGATTGACATTGCGGCCAATCTGTTCCAGTGCGTCGAGGGTTCGTTCGATGCGACGGACAAAGCGGGTTCTTTTGACCGGATCGTCCTGCCCGGTGTTTTCCACAAGAGCGCGATCGTGATCCAAAACCATTGCGAACACAGACCGTAATCGTTCGCGTTTGACCTGCGATTCTTTACCGGCAGAATCGATAAATTCGTTGAGTGAAATCGCCAGCTGGACAGGGTCCGTCTGTGGAGCCGAGAGCGTTTGTTCGAAATTTTTTCGGAACGTTTCCAACGATTCGTCGGCGTCGGTGTTGCGGAGAATCATTTCAAGATTTTGCTTGGAGAGCGGTGCAAAACGGATCATTTGGCAGCGACTGCGAATCGTCGGGAGTTGTTTCGTTGCACTGGTCCCCAAAAGGATCAGCAGCGAGTTGGAAGGCGGCTCTTCCAGCGTTTTCAGGAGGGAATTCGCCCCTGCCTCGTTGAAGTAATCGGCGTCGTCGATGATGGCGATTTTGCGATTGCCCATGAAAGGGGTTCGTGAAATCTCATAGCAAAGCCCTTCCCGACCACGATTCTCCTTGGAACCGATCAGGAGTTCCAGCGGAATTTCGGTTTTATCGTCCGGCTTGGAGACCACGAAAAGGTCCGGATGTCCCGGAAAAGCCAGGCAGGAAGGACAATTTCCGCATGGTTCGAAAACGTCAGGGGATCGATCCCGGCAAAAGAGCGTTTTGGCAAGTGCGAACGCGAACATTTTTTTCCCGACGCCGGGCGGTCCGATGAACAGAAAACTCCCGAACAACCGCCCACGCCGAGCGGCCCGGTGAAACTTCTCCACGTTCGAATCGTGCCCCAAAATGCCTTGCCACATATTAATTACGAATTATGAATTACGAATTACGAAATGAACTAAAAATTTTGAATTCGTAATTCGTAAAAAAAATCCCCGGATAACCTTTGTCTTTTTATAGAGCAAAGATCATCCGGGGTCAAGGGTCCGATCCTGGAAAGGATCGGAATAAACTTGATGTCCGACCACGAATCGTGGACCAAGGACTAATTGCAGCAACCGCAAGCCGGAGGAGCGGCAACTTCACAGGCCTTGGGGCCGCAGTCGTTTCCGCAAGGATCGCAAGCACCGCAGGACGCTGGTCCACACGCACCACAACCACCACAATCGAAGGAACCGAAGAGGTTATTGAAAAACTTTTTGGCTCCAATACGGGACTTGATCAACAAGGTGGCTACCGGTCCGGGGCAACTGCAATCGCCGCAACCACAGGAACCACAAGCGGTCGGTCCACACGGATCGCAGTTATTGGCTGCACAAGGATCGCAAGCACCGCACGCATCGCAAGCACCGGGATCACATGCTCCGGGGCCGCAGAGGTTGCAACGATTGAACAATCCGAATCCTTTGAACTTGAATCCACACGAATTTCCGCACGGATCGCAAGCGTTGGCACTGCACGGATCGCAAGCATTGGCACTGCACGGATCGCAAGCATTTTTGCTGCACGGGTCGCAAGCGGCCGGAGCGGCATCGCAAGCGGCCGGACCGCAAGCAACGACGGGATCACAAGGCGAACAAGTGGCAGCAACAGGACGGCACTGCAAAAGGTTTTTGAGGCCGGAGAACAGATCACACGGTGCAGAGCAACAAGCATTGCATGCATTGCAAGGATTGGCCGCTTCGCACGGTCCGCATTGAGCGGACACTTGAGTCGCCATCGCGATTGCTGCCGCGAAAGCGACGATCATCATCTTGACTTTCATTGGGTATTCTCTCCTTTTTGTACTTTTGAGCCGATCTTCTGCGTCCCTGTCATCAATCAACCGTTTTAATACCATGTTCCCTGGGTCGGATACGTCCGCGGACGATTTTGTGACTCGGATACCAAAATGGTGAAACGACGAGTTGCTTGGTCGATCGGAAATCGCGATTCGCTCGGCAAAAAGTTGGTGTGTCAGACCCGTCGGATCGACTCAATCCGAATATCTTCTACGGGATCCCTGACTTTTTTGCCCTTGAC
>CAZNVM010000057.1:0-1847 GCA_964576215.1 uncultured Planctomycetaceae bacterium | reverse complement strand
CGGCGCCCTTATTTCCATACCGATTGGAAAATAAGGACGCAGTATCGTGGATTACCCTTGGCTACTAAGGGCGCGCTATTGCAAGTCCTCTCGAAAATTCCACCGAATTGTAACTGGTATTTTAATTCTTGACAGTTCCTTGTCTTCCTGATTCTCGCTTTCAAAAACCTGCCTGAAAAAACCACCTAAAATCACGGCAAAACTAAAAAACAAACAACCCAACCCCCATCAACACCATGCGATACCTGTTGCCTTTCGTTTTTCTACTCCTCTGTGACACCATCCTTCCGGCGGCGGATTTATCGCCGATTGTGGACTCGCAGACGATTGCCGTTGTTCGCGTGGATTTGAAGCAGGTCGATATGGCCAAAATCACGCAGTTTCTGGTCGATGAAGTTACGGACATTGTTCCGCAAATCCAATCGAATCAGGAAGAGGCCGCTCCCATACTCTTCTACGCTCAAGCGGGAATCATGACCGGAGCGATGTACGTGCAGCCGATCCTTTCAACGTTGCAAAACGAAGGAAAAGCGGACGAAATTTTCTTCCTTATCGATAAAAAAGCGGCCGACGAGCAAATCTGTCCTCTGTTCGTCGCGGTTCCGGCTCCCGATTCGAAACCGAAAGAGGAGGTCGACGCGATCCGAAAACTGTTCCTTCAAACCCATTTGCCGGTTGTATTCCAACGGCACGGGTTCCTGATCGGAATGCCGGTGCTCGATGATTTTGGTCTTGCCGGTAAGGATGACGTCATGGATTTCGCAAAAGAACGGTTTGCCGATCCCAGCACGGAAAAACGGCCCGAGTTTGCCGAAGCGTTCGGACGGTCGGACATTGCCGGTTCAATGATTCAGATTGTTTTCGGCTTTTCCATGTTTGCGGAAGAATGGGCAGCCCAACCTGATGTGCCGGAAACAGTACTCGCCCGGTTACCGCCGGAATTTCGGGAAATGATAGAGGTACAAAAGGTCTCGCGGAAACTGATGACGGAGAAACTGAATTATGTGACGACAGGTTTGGACATCCAAAAGCCGGAACTGAAAAGCGTAACCTCCATGACGGATGAAGCGGCCGCCAGGGAAATGCTCGAAGTCAACGAGAAAACCATTCAGCTTTATGTCCAATTGATACGACAAAATGATAACGACTCGCCGATAGGAGCGATGCTCCCCACCCTCACGGCTGTGCTGGAAGAGTTTCAACCCAAAGTGATCGGAGGGGAACTCCACTTTTCCTTTGACACCAAAATGTACGCCTCGCTGAAAAAAGCGGTTGTTGAAATAGTACCGATATCTACAAGCAAATGGAGATAAAGTGATATTTTACGGGTGTACCTTCGGCAAAAAATCGTCTCCGGCGGCATTGAATTTTTCGTCACTGTCGGAGCGTCCCAGCTTGTCTGCCCCAACTGCGGATCGGCCAATGTTTGGCAAAAAGGAACCAAAGAACGCCGCTTTCGCTCTCTTCCCATCGGAGGAAAAAGCACGACCATTTCTCATTCCTCATTGAAAAAAGCGGCCTCCGAAAGGAAGCCCCTAACACCTGAAAGGTACTCCTTATGGCTGCTTGGTTTCCCACCTGACCAGGTTCAAAGCCTCCCACTGTTGGGGCCTCCCTTCGAAAGCCACTTAAGTTGACATTCTGCATTCTATCCGTTTAACTCGAATTGTAAAGGGCTGTCCGAAGGTGCCATCCGGGTGCTTAGCGAGGGTGCGTAAAAACCTTTTTGCATTACGTAGCCCGAATCCAGTATTTTTTCCAGTGGCTGCTGTACCGGACGGCACACAGGACCGTCATCCGATTGAGGCGGGAGACCAGCCACTTCGCTCCCGTTTGCTTCAACCGCC
>CAZNVM010000056.1:0-5976 GCA_964576215.1 uncultured Planctomycetaceae bacterium | reverse complement strand
CAACAGTTGACGCGGAAGTTGTCATTCTTGTTGACGATCCGGCCCGGCGAGATTTCCACGCCGCAATTCCAGAACCGGACCGGATTGTGGTTTCCGGAACTGAAAAATTCCCAGAGCGTTCCCCATTCGCCGTCGCTGTTAACGAATTCGCCCTTTGGAAGCGGTCCACCATGATTGACCCGTACCGGGTTGCCGCCGTCCCCGGCGATCTGGAGCGAATTGTGATCGGCGTCGATCCCGGCACCACCAACAAGGAAAACAGCGACGCCACCGGAATCGTCGCCGCCGGGGTGAAAACCATCGCCGGGCAGGACCATTTTTACGTCATCGGCGACCGCACCCTGCAAGCGTCGGTCAACGAATGGGCCGCCACGGTGGTGAATTACTACCAGGAATTAAACGCGAACTACGTGATTGCCGAGACGAATCAGGGGGGCGATCTGGTGGAATACGCTTTGCGGAATTCGACCAACTCCGCTCTGGCCCGAAACATGCCGATCACCAAGGTTCACGCGAAAAAGCCCAAGCTCCTCCGGGCAGAGCCGGTGTCGCAACTCTACGAACAGGGCCGCGTCCACCATGTCGGGGAACTGGTTGCTCTGGAGGACGAAATGTGCGACTTCACCGGGGAACTCAACCAGGAATCGCCGAACCGCTTGGACGCCCTGGTCTACGCCGTGCTCGCCCTCATGGAAAGGCCGGCGGAAGTGGTGCAGAGTAGTTATAATTGGTGAATTACACACAGGCCATCTCCACCTTGTCCAGTTGGTAGGACTCGGCGACCTTAGCGACCTTGGCGTACTCTCTTACGATTAACTCGTGGCCGGGGTCTTCGCTCTTGTCAGGAGAAAACAGAGAGAAAAATAAACTCCGAAGGCGTATTTTCCCATCGTCGATCACAAAAGCCGTCGCCGTTTTATTAGAGGCAAGCCGGTCAAGTATCCGCTTGACGTTCTTAATCACAAACCCGACAATCTCTTCCGTGTCCATGTCAAGGTAGAGGGTCAGGTAATCGTCGATCCGTTCCGCAAAGTAATCCTCCTGGGAAACGAAAAACTCGATACAGTCCCCTGCCGTATTGTGGAACACAAACGGTTCAAAGCGTTCGACAGGATTACCCGCAATCTCGAATATCCGTGTCGCAAACTCTTGGTCGGAAAGAATGGTCATATCCTTTGTTCCTGAAAACGGGTTTGATAATTGACGGGAAAGTATTTCCCTTCGTCCCAAGTGTCGGAATCGGCACGCTCCCACCCCCAGTTGTATGCGATCTGGTCCTCATTCACAAAAACAAGAAAAACCTTTCTCACGGGCGGGGCCGTCTCTTGACCAGGCAAACGGAAATCAATCGGAGGATAACCGCAATAGCACAGCCAACCTGGGCTATGGCAACTGTGTTTTTCGTCTTCCTCAAAACGGATTCCGCTGAAAATCGCCTTGGGATAAAGCAAAACATTGTCGATCAAGGTGACACGCAACAGATCGGCTTTGTTTCCCCTCTTGGCAATGAACTTTACCCTGTCCATTGAGAGAGTGACCGCCAAGTCCGTTTTTCCGGTCACAGGATTGACGGCCAATCGCTGTAAATCAGACCTGCGTGTATTGTCGATCATCACTCTACCTATAATAAGAAAAACAAAGAAATCAGTGTCACTATCACTATTCTACCCGGTTTTTCGCCCCATTGCAAGGGCGATTGGACATTTTCCAACCCCGCCAGTCCCTACAACCGGCACAAGGCCCTGACCAGAAGCGGACGACGAGCGGCGGGCGGAAATGGCTATTCGTCATCTCCAATTACCCCGACTTCTTCAAACAGGGCCTCAAGCTGGTTCATATCGTCAAGCGTGATGTTTTGACTGTCCCGGTACTGTTCGGCATACGACTCAAAAATCGCCGGGTCCGCGACGTAATCGACGGGCTTTTTGGTAAGTTGTTCCACACATTTTCGGACATCGTCAACATTGACGCGAAAATACTCTTTTCGGAAATTGACGCGGTTGACGCGGCAAGTGTGAAAATTCTTGTGAAGCGTTTTTTCAAGTTCCGGTGCATTATCGCTCGAAACCATCAAGTGGACATCGAACGGAAACGGAACCGATGCGTCCCCCAGTTCTGTAACCCGGTCTTGCGGGTCGTTTCGTCGCGTCATACCGATTTTGAAGATGCCCTCGCCGAATGATCCGATGTTTGACAAAACGTAAACATGCCCGGACTTGGTGATTTGAGCGTTGGAAATCGCTCGTTGGCTATCGTCAATCTCCTGTTGTTTTGCCGCAATTTCCTGATCCTTTTCGGCAAGCACTTTCTCCATTTCCAGAATTTGGGCCGTGTGTTCTCCGTGTGCTGCTTCAAGGGCTTTGGCAATCGCTCTTTCGAGTTCGAGGCGGGATTGTTCGGCGGCTTCATACTCCTTACGTTGCTGTTCTTCTTTTTTCCGCAGTGCTTCAATTTCACGTTTGACTTTTTCTTCCTCTCGAATTTGTTCTTTTATCCGTTGCTGTTCAAGCCTCATTTCTTCAATGCGAAGTATCCGCTTGAATTCCTCTTTGATCTTTTCGGTGTATTCCTCCTCCATATTATCCGGCCAATCGAACCCGATTACCCGGCATGATCCAATCGCTTTCATCACGCGATCCCGGCTTGAAGCGTAATTATTGGTGGTCATTCTCGATATGACGAATTTGAACGTATCCTCAACATACGAATGACCGAGTTTGTCGAACTGTGAAAGCAGTTTTTCGCGTTCTTTGGCACCAAGAGCTGATTCCTTCCCCGCTGTTTTTATTGCTTTGTAATCCTCTTGAAGTTTGTCAAATTTTTCCTTGAGTACATCAAATCGCCCCTGAAGTTTTTCGTGAGAGTCCGGGAGTGTCTTGCGATAATTGTACTCTCTGTGGGCATTTTCAAGCAAAACCCCTAACCTGGCTAGTTCCTGTCTGTGATAACGAGTTTCTTTTTCAACAACCGAGTGAGCATTAGCAATTAAATAATCAGCTTCGGCTTTTGCATCTGCGAGAATTGCTTTTGCCTTGTCCTCTGCATAAACAATTGTCTTCCATTTCGCAAGCCGTTGATTTTCTTTCCAAAGTGCTTGCCCCTTTTCAAAGTACCCTTGTCCTTTTTCACGAAGCTCTTGATTTTCTTCTATTAGACGCTTGTTTTCCCTGATAACTTGTGTTCGCTGTATAAAGAAAAAAAGAAAAAATCCAATGGCGATAAGAAGCAAGACAAAAAGAATAAGGGTAGGCATGGCATTATGCAAAAACCAAGAAAACCGAGATTATAAAAATAGAAGCTAGAAGAACCCGATCATAGACAGCCCGCCACCCAAACGCCACATGCGCCACAAAAAAATCACGAAAAATTTCTATTTTCTGCACGTTATCGGTTCGCACAAGCGGAATAACCGGTATAATTGAAATGAGAAATCCTTCTACCCACCAGGAAAAATGAGTTTCACACAAAAATTTGCGGCGTCGAAGTATAAGGAGCTGGTTCCTTTCTGGGAACGAGCCGATGATTGTTACGAAGGATCAATCCGAATCCGGGAGAAACAGCAGGAGTATCTGCCCCCGTTGGAGTCGGAGCGTGATGCGAACGGTCATCTCTCCTTCCAATGGAAAACTCGCTTCAATCTTGCCTGTTTCAAGAACTTGTTGCGACCGACCGTCGATGATATTGTCGGGATCATGCAACGCAACCCGGCGAATATCCGGTTCGACGTCGCCGAAAGAGCCGAGACGCCGCAAGAGGTCAAGGACATCGAAATCTACGGGAACGCGCACAACGACGGCCTGCTTGGGCTTAAACGCCGCTTGAATCACGCCCAAGTCCTTTTTGGCCGGGCCGGTTTGTTGCTTGACGTGGAGGCTGAACAGGTCGAACATGGTATAGGCGGCATTCACCCGCGATTTGTTATCAAGGAGTACCCGGCCAAGACGATTCTCGACGGCGAAGTGACAACGCCGGTCCCAGGTGAAAAAGCCCGTCTGAAATGGGTCTTGTTGAACGAATCGACTTCCGTTTACGATCCGGCGGGAAAGCAATGGACGGCAAGAGGAAAGTACCGGGTGCTCGGCGTGGCTCACGGGTCGTACTACACCTGCGTCATTGAAGGGGACAGTCAGGAGTGTGTGGATCGGTGGAAGGCGTTTGATTTCGACAACCCGCCGCCGGACGCGATTTACCCCGTATTCAAAGGAACGACGCTTCCGATGATCCCGTTTACGGTGTGCAACGTGAACCGGCTTGGAATCAACGAATGGCAGAATCCACCGTTTTACGACGTGGTGGAGGCAACGCTCAAGCGATACCAACTGAGTTCGATCTACCACCTCGGTCTTTACCGCCACGCCAGTCCGACGTTGGTTTTGGCGAACGCGAAGCCGCGTAGTGAAAAAATGACGCTCGGCGGTGTTCTGTCGATTGAAAGTGGAAATGGCGGCGTACCGGCGTCTGCCCACCTCATGGAGACTTCAGGTGCGGGTTTTAACGAAATGCGGAGTGCGATGGAGGAGGCGGAGAACGTGATGCGGTACGTTTCGCTTCGGAGCTTGCTTGACGGGGCCGGTGCGAACAGTAGTGGAGAAGCGATTGCGATGCGTGCGGCCTCCGGTACGGCTTCGATTGCCGACATTGACACGTCCGGGGCAAGGGCGATTGAAGAACAGTTGATTTTCGCCGCGATCTGGGCCGGAGCATCCGCACAGGAAGCCGGTGAGCGAATCTCCTACACGGCGGACACGTCCTACCTCGGATCGAAATTCTCGCTTGCCGAGGTCACCTCGTTTCTGGTGGTCAATGGCAACCAGAAAGTTCTTTCCCGGCAAAACCAATACGCGATACTCGAAGCGGTTGCGCCCGGCCAGATCACCAATTTTGATGACAATGAGATTCAACTTTTACAGGAATCCGAAACTGTATGATGGACGACCGTCAGCGCGCGTTTGTGCTCGAAACCGTGAAAGACCAGGGATTGTTTCCCGAATTTCTCCCAACGACGCTTTTTCATTGGAACACACTCTTGGTCGAGGCAGGAGTGTTGCCGCTCGACCGGGACTGCGAAATTCGTAAATCAGACGATGACGACGATGATTATTACGAATCGTTATCCAGTGACGAGTTTGACTTGCTGACCGAGGAGGAGCAAGAGGAAGAACTCAAAAAGATGATGATCCACATTGAAGCGGAGATTGCGGCGACGGCGAATTTTTTCCGTGAAATCGGAATCGATAAGGAAAGCAAGCACGAAATGAGGCAACTTTCGGAAATGTGGGAGGAGGTTGAGGAATTGCGTTTGGAACAGGAATCAAGGGAGCGACGACGTGACGGATGACCTATTTGAGTATCAGACCTATTTGCAGGGACTGGCGAACCAGCTTGGGGAGGATATTGCCCGGCTGATCGGTTCCACAGACCGGGAACTCGTGGAACTTCTGCTTCGGGAAATCAGCAAACTGCCAAAAGACAAGCGAAAAGCCCACCAGAAGCTGCAAAGACTCGAAAAAACGATTGAGGAACTTCGCGGTAAAGGATTCGACAAGGGATTGGAAGTTTCGTATGGGACCGTCAAGGAACTGATTGACGCAGCGGGAAGCGTTGCCCAAAAGGAAATCCTTGCCGAAAACGCGAAAAAACAGGAGCGAGACATCCGGGCGTCGAGGATTCCCAAGTCGCTTTCCGACAGGCAGGTTGACGACATTCTGGATTACACGCCGCTCGACGGGAGAACGGTTCGACAGTGGTTTGCAAGGTTTCAGCGGAACGATACCGAGTTGATCATGCAGACGATCCAGCGTGGGTTCGTCGAAGGACATACGCTGGAAACAATTATCCGCAGTATCCGTGGCACCAAGGAGCATAATTTCCAGAACGGGATTCTCGAAACTTCGCGGCAATCGGCCCGGATGCTTGGCCGCACGTTGGTCAACGGAGCGTCGAATGCCGCCCGGCTTGCGATGTTCGAAGCGAATA
>CAZNVM010000055.1:0-1709 GCA_964576215.1 uncultured Planctomycetaceae bacterium | reverse complement strand
TCCCAGCGGCCGGATTTTAGCAGCGAACGAAGCATCAAAATCGTTTGGCCGCCTGTTCGCGTCCAACGCATTCCACTGCGGCAAAAACGGCACTTCACCACACTCTTGCACGCCGCTTCAATCACGCCGCTGCCGATCGGCCAGCCATTATCACGGAACCTCTTGTACTCCATGCGGGATTTGTTGTTGCGGAAAAACTTCAGTTCGCAAGCCAGTGATCTTTGGCGTTCTTTCGGGTCCTTGTAGTTTTTTTGATAGTACAACAGCGAACGATAAACCTCCTCCGCGCCATCATCCTCTTCCAATAACACCCGTTTCTTCGACTCGTACCACTTCTTTCCTTCCGGATCGCCCTGGCCGAAGATCGCTTCCGCCGCGTTCGACAGGTGCTCCGTCGTGTGAAAAAAGTCGATGATCTTTTCAAAATCCTCAAACAAAGGATTCGTGTCGATCTCCTTCCGAATGCCCGTTGCCGCGTCGGAAACGAATACTTTCACAACGCTCGCCGGCAGACGCTTCAAGGTGGACTCCACTTCTTTTTGCAATTGTGCTTTGAGCGTCAACGCCCGATCTTCCGGCATTCGTGCAACATATCGGCTTTGCAATCGCAGCGGTGCTTTTTCATCCGCAGGCACGTCACCATCAAGCGAGACCGAACCGACCACCGCGTTTTTGTACGACGTCGGCGAATCAAACTCGCCTTCGGTTGCCTGTTTGCGCTCGCCGGGTCGCTGACGTTTGCGGCCCTTCTTCTTGCCGGGTTCCTGCAAAAGAACGTTGGCACCATCCTCGCTAACGGCAATCACTTTCACTTCTTCAAGCGGTATCACTTCTTCCTCGCGGATCGTTTCGAGCAGGTTGTCCATGTTGTCTTCGAGGTAAGACTCCATGTTCTCCGCGATCTTCTTGAAGGACGATTCCGCGAGTTGGAACGTGGCACACTTGTCGAAAACCTGTCGGGCTTCGCAAGCGGGCATGAGCGACAGGGCAAACAATACGGCCTCGCGAACTTCGATGGTCGCGAACTGGCCTTCCATATTCCATGCATGGTCAAGCGGCACGAAACTTTCGCCGTCATCGTTTTGGTACAATCGTCGCTCGAACGCACTTTTTCCAAAAAGGGTCGAAAACTCTTTGCTGCTGGTGCGGTTGAATTGATATTTTTGCCCGGCATGGATGATGGTGTTCTCCCGAATTTCGTTTTCCTGAATGTAGGTTTTGAACCCGGCCACAGCGGCCTCCATGACCGCAACCATGATGCACCGCGTGACGACCTGGGCATGGGGGGCGGTCAAGGCCGCATTCAAGTGATCGGCGTGATTTTGCAAATGGTGCTTGATTTTGGTCATCATTTCCTCGATAATAACGTCTGATCTCATATGGACCTCCTTTCTTGACTGAGATGTAACCTGTTTTGAAACAATATGTTACTATCTCAAAAAGGAGTTCTTTTTACGAGACCAATTTACCTAAAATTACGGCTACACCCAAACTTTTGGCGACTTCTTTCACGTCACCGACAAAGACACGGGTGATTTCGTTTTGGGGATCGGTCAGAATTTGCACGGTCATCATCACACCGAGGGCATAGACAATTTCATCCACTTCGGTAACAAGCGAGGCGAGGACTTTGTTCCGGTTTTTTTTCGCTTCGAAAAAATGAAAGCGTTTTTGCGTTTCATCGTCGGCAAATCGCGGGTAAATCACGC
>CAZNVM010000054.1:0-9459 GCA_964576215.1 uncultured Planctomycetaceae bacterium | reverse complement strand
GCCTGTTTCTCGGTCATCCTGGAGCAAAATCGTCGTTCCATGACACGAATTCCTTAATTTGTGAAAAAAATAATATAAATCACGCAACTCCTTTATAACAAAATACTTGGAAATCGAAAATAGCAATAGACAGTCAAATTATAGAGGCGGCGGAATTTACAACGAAGGCGCGTTGACCGTGAAAAACAGTATGATCTCTGGAAATACGACAAATGGGTGGTTTTGTGGCGGGATTTACAACGGCGGTACATTGATGGTGACAGACTGTTCGATTTCGAGTAACTCCAACGACGGGATTTACAGTGAAGGCACGTTGTTGATCGTGAGGAACAGCACTATCTCATACAACTCGGGTAGTGGAATTGTAAACAGCGGCAATTCAATCATTATCGATTGCTACATCATGGAAAACTTGTGGGGCGGGATTATAAACGGGGATCAGGGCGAACTGACGATAACAAACTGCTTGATTTCAAGAAACTCTGCGAATCTAGGCGGCGGGATTTACAGCAGCGGTACGTTGACGGTAACCAACTGTACGATTTCGGGCAACACCGCTTCTTCTGATTATTCTCCTTACGGTGGCGGGATTTACAGCAGCGGTACATTGACGGTGACCAACTGTACGATTTCAGGCAACACCGCTTCCACCGCTTCTTCTGATTATTCTTCTTATTCTTCTTACGGTGGCGGGATTTACAGCAGCGGTACGTTGACTGTGACCAACAGCACGATTTCGGGCAACACCGCATCTTCTTCTGCTACTTCTTATTCTTCTTTTTATCCTTTATATTCTTATTCTTACGGCGGCGGGATTTACAACGAAGGTATGTTGACGATGACAAACTGCACGATTTCGGACAACACCGCTTCCTCTTCTGCTGTTGCTTCATTTTATCATAATTCTTCATATTCTTATTCTTACGGCGGCGGGATTTACAGCAGCGGTACGTTGACTGTGACCAACAGCACGATTTCGGGCAACACCGTTTCTTCTTCTGCTACTGCTGCTGCATATTCTTCTTATTATTCTTCACACTCTTCTTCTTACGGTGGCGGGATTTACAGCAGCGGTACGTTGACTGTGACCAACAGCACGATTTCGGACAACACCGCTTCCTCTTCTGCTTATTATTATTATTCATATTCTTATTCTTCTTCTTACGGCGGCGGGATTTACAGCAGCGGTACGTTGACTGTGACCAACAGCACGATTTCGGACAACACCGCTTCCTCTTCTGCTTCTTCTTATTATTATTATTCATATTCTTCTTCTTACGGCGGCGGGATTTACAATGCAAATGCAGGTTCGTTGACGGTGACAAATAGCACGATTTCGGGCAACATCGCTTCTTCTTATGATTATTATCATTATTCTTCATATTCTTACGGCGGTGGGATTTACAGCAGCGGTACGTTGACGGTGACCAACAGCACGATTTCGGGCAACACCGCTTCTTCTTCTGATTATTATTCTTATTTTTCATATTCTTACGGCAGTGGGATTTACAACGAAGGGGGGATGACTGTCACAAGTAGCTTGATCTCAGAAAACTCATCTTTTGGGATATACAATGAAAATACACTGACTGTAACTAACAGTACAATCGCGGGAAACTCTACCGGTGGGATTTTCAATTGGTCCGGTACAACGACGCTTTACAATACGATTATTGTCAAAGATTCTATTGAGAATGGGAATTCGGGAACTATCACAGGCTTCAATAATCTGACGACCTTTGACCGCTGGAATGGCAATTTTGGTAACAATCTCCTTTATGATGACGACCTGCCTTTGTTTATTGATGCCGATAATGGTGATTATCGCCTCGCTCCCGGTTCACAAGCGATCAACGGAGGAGACAACCAATTCGCTTACACCGTCGGGCTGACTGAAAACTCGCGGGATATGGCAGGCAATCCGCGATTCGTGGGTGAATCGATTGACATTGGAGCGTATGAATTCCAAACCCCAATCCCTGCAATACCATTGAATTTCCGACCGACCGACAGGACGCAAAATTCGGTGACGCTTCGATGGGACACTGTTACCCATGCAACCGGTTACGTGGTGCAATACAAAAAGGGAGTGGATACCAACTGGACCACCATCACCGGCCTCACCGAAACCGGCGTAACAATTTCCACGCTTGTTGAGAATACCGATTACGATTTCCGTGTACAGGCGATCAACTCCGGCGGTGCCTCCGCCTGGGCAACAACAAGTGCAACAACGATCATCACCCCGACCCACAAAGTCTTCACCACGACCGGCACTTACTTCGTTGAGCCGGGAAGTTCCTTTATTTTAGACATCAAGCATGAATTGCTGAATAAAGAGGAGGAACGCTTTGGCACCGGACTTGGGCTTCGTATTGAGTATGATCCGACCTGGCTGACTTATACCGGCTATCAATCGTATCTCACGACCGACGCACTGAACGCACCACGTGAAGATACCAAAGGCATCATTATTATCGCCTGGAACGACCAATCAAGCAACTGGCCGGGCACCGAACAGACGGTGGACCTGCTCCAAGCCCTCTTTCTCGTGAAAGAAGACGCACCTTTCGGCATGTCCACTCCAATCTATATCTCGGTGAATTATCCGACGGTCGGTTTTCGCGTCGAAGTGCCTCCGGTTATCACCATAAATTTTGCCAAACACGCCACTCTTGACATTAGCGGCACCGGAAGCGTCACACCCGCCGATGCAAATTTATTGTTGCGTTATCTCTATAGTTACACTGGTGTCGGCTTGACACAATATCTTGTTACTTCCGGTGCGGAAAGAGACACCGCCGAAGAAATCATCGGGTATCTGGAAGAGAATCGCAGCATCTTCGACATAGACGGCGATGGCAATGTTACCCCGGTCGATGCAAATTTGCTGTTGCGCTATCTTTATAGTTATACCGGGGAAGGTTTGACGCAATATCTCGTCACAAGCAACTCGACGCGAAAAACCGCAACGGAAATCATTTCCTATATCGAAAGCGTCCTGCCTGCAAATACCGGGCCTTCGAGCGTTATGGCACCATCCGCCACTTCCATCGCCGCGACGGGAACAATGGACCTGTTCACGGCTTCCGCTTCCGAAATGCCGACACAGCGGATTACTGCAAGCACGAACGTCACCACCGCCGAACCGGGAACTCCTCTCAATTTAAAAGTGTACCACGAGATTCTCGACCGTGCGGAAGATCGTTTGGCCTGGGGAATCAGTTTGATTGTTCATTACGACCCTGTCTATGTGGAGTATCAACCGGCAGGATCAACGAATTTCCCTTTTCCTGTCGGCTCCTTATTTCATAATTCGTTACAAAATACCATCACCATCGGGTGGAACGATCATTCCTTCAACTGGCCCGGCACCGACTCGCTTGTGGAGTTGCTCAGTTTGAATTTCAACGTCAAGGCGGAAGCGCCAACGGGTAAAGCCGTCTTTGAAATCGAGGTCAATTGGCCGACACCGGACTACAACCTGATACCGGAGGATGGTGTCGTTTTTGTTGAAGTTGCGGTAAGTGAAAAAGAGCCGACACCGGAAACTCCGTCAACCATCGTCACGACCTTGAGCGATGTTATTGACCCGAATGATGGCTTGATCTCGCTCAGAGAAGCAATACTCTATGCCGAGTCAGGTGACATTATCACGTTTGCCTCGAAACTGTACGGAAAAACCATCACGCTTGGCGGTAGCGAACTCTTTATCGATAAAAGCATCAACATTGACGGCATCGGAACGGGTATTACCATCGACGCCGCCAAAAAATCGCGGGTAGTAAGCGTCGCCTCTGGTACATCGGTTACTTTGGCCGGGCTGGCGATTACCAATGGCAACACCACAGGCGACGGCGGCGGGATCAACAACGCCGGAAGATTGACCCTGATTGACTGCAAAATTACAGGGAACTCGGCCCGTCGCGGAGGCGGGATCACCAGTAGCGGTACGACAACAATCATCGGCGGCACCATATCGGGTAACACCTCAACCTCCTACGGTGGCGGTGTTTACATCCAACGAGGCACCACGACGATAGAAAATTGCACGATTTCAGGTAACGCGATGGTAGGAGTCAAACTACCCAGCGGAGCGATGTCAGGCGGCTTCGGCGGTGGAATCTACAACGGCGGCACACTTTACCTGACCGGTGGCGAAATCACCAACAACACCGCCCTCTTGTTTGGCGGTGGCGGTCTCTACAATGAAGGCCGGGCAGAACTCGATGATTGCATCATTTCAGATAACGAAGCGGAATGGGGCGGTGGCGTCAGCAATTCCAATTCCGGCACCATGACAATCACCGGAGCTACGATCAAAGAAAACAAGGCCAATCAAGGTTACGGTGGGATCGGTAACGCCGGTAACTTGACCTTGACCAACACCATTGTCACGGAGAACATCGCCCGGAAACTTGGTGGTGGACTGGGCAATAACACGGGTGCGGTGCTACTCAATGGAACGACTGACATCTTTGACAACGCCTCAGGTGATGAGTACCAAGATGTTTGGACTAATCGTGAAATTGCGGAGACTCTGTTTAACACTCTTGTCGTTCCTACCGGGTTGAGTTTTGTTCCAGTGGCCCCGGTGTACGAGATTTCCGCTCCAACTGAAGGCGAGTTGTTTGCGAAAACCCTGACCTATTGGGAATTCTCGGCGGCGGCGATCTCCTCAAGTGCCATCAAAGATTGGGAGGTGAACTGGGGAGACGGATCGGAACCGACACTGGTTCTTGGTGGTCCGCGAAGTAGAATTTCAGTTACGCACTATTTCCGTGAAGCAGGAACGTACTCGGTGACGATTAAGACCACCGATTTTGACGGGGTAGTCAACACGATCACCATCGGCACTTACACGGTCAAGGAAAGAGTGATTGAACCGCTCGCCGTAGCCGCTTCCTTTGGACCGGAACTGGGCATACAAGAGTTTTCCTTTGAGGCACCAGTGGAAGTATATGCCGCCGCTCCGATGCAGTTCACAAGCGAAAGCCGATTTACGGAAGATTACCTTTCGGACCTCATGGAGATAATGCGACAGCGGCAGATGCTTGACCTGGACCAATCAGGGCAAAAGTCCGATAGCGTTACCTTCACAGATTTGATTTGGTCTGTCGCTCGGCGGTCGAGGATGAGCTGGCGAATCACCGGAACAAGGCAGACAATCGCCCGACACCACCACCGAAGACGGAGTATCGTAATTCGTCACCGGATCGTAATGATAATCGCTTCCCGGTCTCGCCGAAACAGCTTGACTTTATCGGCAAGCTGTCAAAGGGGATCAAAGGACTTACTGCACAGAAACTCGACGAATACTGTCAGGCGACATACGGAAAGAGTTCGGCAAACCTTTCGTCGCAGGAAGCGAGCAAACTGATTGACGCCATGAAGGAGGCCAAGGCGGGAAAAGGGGGACTCGCATGACGCTTTCACTGATGGAATTCCTGAGCGAAACGCAGGCGGAGCCGATGATCTGGGATTATGTTTCAGCATCAAGACTCAACCTTTGGATGAAATGCCCGCTTGCTTTTCGTCGGCGTTATATCGATGGTGAGATAACACCACCGACTCCAAGCCTGTTTGTCGGCAAGTGCGTTCACGAAGTCTTGGACGCGATTTACCGTTGCGCTATGGTTGATGCGTATATGACACCTCACGATGTTCCGGCGTTTGTCGAACAGGCGTGGGAGCGTATCATGGAGGCGGAACAATGTTACTTCGACGACACTGACCATGAAACGAAATGTCGCAATCAGGTCAACGATCTGGTGACGGCGTACATTTCTGAAGTCAGTATCGCCGAGGAAAAGCCGCTTCTTGTCGAACGAAAATTCGAGACAGGATTGTATGACCCGGCAACAGGGGACGACATCGGGATACCGCTTGTTGGTGTCATCGACCTTGTTCTCGAAGGCGAATATGGTCCGATTATCGTAGACTTCAAAACAGCGGCTTCCGCTTCGCACTGCGATTTACAGCATGAACTTCAATTGACCGCTTACGCTTATCTGGTTCGGGCGTTTTATGGTTACGACGAGTCGGAATTGCAAGTCAGGCAACTCGTCAAGACCAAGTCTCCGAAAATCGTAACGCATCGGTTTCCGCCGAGAAGCGATGAACATTTTGAACGTTTCTTCAATATCGTGCGAGAATATCTGGAGGCGTTGGATCGCGGCGTTTTCAATTATCGGCCTTCGTGGAATTGTTCCATGTGTGAGCATTCCGGTTTTTGTACCAATAACTTTAGCAGAAAGGGGGAACTGTGCGAAAATTATTTTTGATCCTGGGAGTGGCGGTGCTTGTTGTCGGCCTGGTCGCAACGACCCAGGCGGCAAGCAGGGCATCACGTCTCATCAAACTCGGCGAAGAAGCAAGCAACTTCTTCTGGCGTAACAAGGTTGCCATCACCACCGGCACTGTCCTCGTCACGGCGGCGGCCTGCCCGGAGGTTTTCGTTGACGGGGCGGTCGCCGTCGCCTCCGGGCCGCCGGTTATTGTGCAAAATTACGACTCCGCCGTTCCAAAGCGAACTCGTCATATCCCCTGGCAAGTTTATGGTGGTATGATTGTAACGTCAATTCTCGGCGTCATGTACGCCACCGGAGGCCGCTCAAGAACCGCCGCGAAAATCGTTGCTGTTGTGTTGTTGCTCGGCGGGGCATTGTTGTTCACTACCACCGCCTGGGCAGGGACGGGTATGGTGGAGGCGGTCGCCGGAAGGTCGATCTGGAGCTACCTCTTGGACCTGGTCCTGATCCTCCTGATGCTGACGATCCCGCTTGGGTGAATTGGAGAGCCGCCTCTTTTGGGGTGGCTTTTTTTTTAAGGGTGAGGAAAGTCGTCGTTACTTTTGTTTTTTCTCCCGTACAGTAATCATTACCCGCATGAGATAGTGGGCATCGTCGGCGATGCAGAGTTCGTTCAAGGGGTATTCCTCATAAGCGTCACCGCAAATCTCAAAGTGGTGTTTGTCGATGTAAGCAATCATTCGCTTGTAGAGCGATTCGCTCTGACCATAGAAAAACAACCGATTTAGATGAGTTCGATGTAAGCCGGGCTGTGCTGGTGATAAATGAGTTGGCTGAGATTAATCATTGCAATGCACTTATGTTATTGTACGCTTTGAGAGGGTACATGATTGAAACGACAAAGGGCGAAGAAGTCGTTTCCAATTTGTTAATGGAAACTGGGTTGCTCCAAAAGTCTATTATAAACGGGCTTCCGAAAAAATAATTCAACAAATGCAATAAACTCAAACTGTAAACAAAAAGCCGTAGTAAAAACTGATATTGCATAAAAGCGGATATTACGGTATGATTCGGTTAGTAATTATGATGTCCACAAACGAATCCATTACAATTGATGAAAACACTCCCCTTGACGTATTGAAAAAGGAAGCGGAGAAAAATAACCCTGCGGCACAGTTTAATCTTGGCCTTCGTTACGCAAAAGGCGATGGTGTCAACGAGGACAAGACTGAATCGGTCAAGTGGTGGCGCAAAGCGGCAGAACAGGGATATGTACCAGCCCAGACCTACTTGGCCATGTTCTATTCCCAAGGCTTGGGCGTTGAAAAGGATCAGAAGGAAGCCGTCAAGTGGAATCAAAAAGCGGCTGAAGCGGGAAGCATGGAGGCACTGCTAAATCTTGGTCAATGCTATATGCTCGGTTCCGGTGTCGAAATGGACAAGAACGAAGCAATTATGTGTTGGCGTAGAGCGGCTGAACAGGAGTACGCCCCTGCCCAGTATAATCTTGGCCTTACATTTTATAATGGCGATGGTGTAGAAGAGAACAAGGCCGAAGCAGTCAAATGGTTTCGCAAAGCGGCAGAACAGGAATATGAACCGGCACAAGGTTATCTTGCCCAGTGCTATGCCGAAGGCTGGGGTGTTGAGAAGAATCTGAAGGTGGCTATCGAATGGTGGCGCAGGGCGGCGGCACAGGGTGACGCTCTGGCCTCGGCGAAATTGGGCGTTTGCTACTTCAACGGTGATGGTGTTGCCGAAGACAAAGCAGAAGCCGTGAGGTGGTGGCGAATCGCCGCAGAACGTGGACATGCGGTTGCTCAGTATTATCTCGGCCTCACCCTTTTCCAGGGAAATGGTGTTGACGAGGACAAAGTAGAGGCAATTTGGTGGTGGCATCAAGCGGCGGAACGGGGTAATGCTTTGGCAGCAGGACGACTTGGCGAGTGTTACTCAAAAGGGAATGGTGTTGGTAAAGACAAAGCAGAAGCCATTAAGTGGGTGCGAATCGCCGCCGAAAGTGGACAAGTGGATGCTCAGCATTATCTTGGTGTTAGCCTTTTCCACGGCAACGGTATTGCCAAGAATAAAGTAGAAGCGGTCAAGTGGTTTCGCAAAGCGGCGGAACAGGGACATGCGGTTGCCCAGAATTTTCTTGGCGTTACCCTTTTCCACGGCGACGGTATTGTCGAGGACAAAGCAGAAGCAGTGCGATGGTGGCGAATTGCCGCAGCACAGGGACAAGTGGATGCCCAACACGATCTTGGTGCCTGCCTTTTTCACGGATACGGTGTTGCCGAGGACAAAACCGAAGCGGTCAAGTGGTTTTGCAAAGCGGCAGAGCAGGGACATGTGGTTGCTCAGTATAATCTTGGCATGTGTTACTTCAATGGTGATGGCATTGCCGAGGACAAGACTGAAGCAGTCAAGTGGTTTCGCAAGGCGGCGGAACAAGGATATGAGAATGCCAAAATCATGCTTGGCGCGTCACTTCAACAGTGATGGAGTGGAGAAGAGCCGAAATGATTTCTCCGCAAAACTGGTTTCAACTTGATGAGCGGTGTCTCGTCTGTCTGGACTTTGGCACAATTCATTGAATAGTGAACGGATGGTAGTCGAAATAAACTTTCTCAGCCTCTTGCTTTTTGGGAAGAATGAAAGCATACCTTTCACCCGCCCCTCGGAGTCGCCGTCACTCCGAGGGGCGATTATATTTTTTTTAGCTGCCTGGATGCCAAATAGCGATAATGCTGTGGAAGAGAGCATTTTCAATCCATGATCTCCATTCCTTGATTTTACGGAATGTCTTGTACTTTTAGGGTGGTGATTATCGAGTCAATGCCAAATCCGATGCCGCACCAGAATGATTCATCGCCATTGCCAACATCCGCAAAATCGTATCTCTCATTGTATTGAAGTCCCACTTCGACGTGTCGCGAAATTCATCTTACCGTCGGCTTGCTTAGCCACATTGTTATATCATACATTGCAAAATTGTTTTTTGCGTTACTTTTGCGTTACCAACGAAAAAAACTTTTTGAATAGAGATAAGGTGCCGTAAATTTCGTACCTGGAGACGAAAATATTTTTCGAAAATCTATCTTTTCGATTCCGATATTGTTTGCGTTACTTTAGCGTTACCGCGAAAACGGAACCAAATGGTAAACGCCTTTTCGCTCTCCCCGAACGATCCAGCCAAAATTCAACT
>CAZNVM010000053.1:0-3723 GCA_964576215.1 uncultured Planctomycetaceae bacterium | reverse complement strand
TACAAGCAACACCCGGCGAAAAAAAGCATGGCCACCAAACGAAAAATGGCTGCATGGAACTTTTCATTTTTGATGGAATTGATCCTCGGAAACCAAGCCAAGCCCGCTTTTCAAGCAAAATAACATGCGCTGGCCCTGGGGTAGTCGCCGATATTCAGCAAGACCCAATTCCGAGTCCCTTGGTCCCCACGACGCAGCATTTCAGTTCTCAATGGTCTCAAATAAGGCCAACGTTGATAAGCCCGAATATACAAAGGAAAAACATGCTGTTCGACCAGAAACTTTTTCTCCGCCTCATCTTCCGCTTCCGTAATACCGTGGCGTCTACAGGCGGCATGTGATTCCAGGAAAAACCGTCTCGGAATCCAGTCGTTGAGTTCGAAATACCAAGGTCCATTCCGCTCTCCTTCGGGTTTTCGCAGGTCGGCAATGTTTTCTGCAATGGCGTTTTCGGCTCCGGGACACCGTACAGCCCGCTTTAGTAATGCCATCGCTTCATCCGTTTCTCCGCGCAGAGCGAGGGCAATCGCTGCAAAATAGGCCATGTGAGCGCAAGACCGATCATTTTCGATCTTCCAATCATCTCCAGCGTCGGTTTCGGCTTCTTTGTATGTTTCGAGAAGCGAGACCTCTTCACCGGCCCAAGCGAAAGCATCAATCTTGGCGGCGAAAAAATCGAGGTTATTCTTCGGTTGCCAAGGTTGGATTACTTTAAGACGCTCCAGAAACGGTGGCAGTTCGTCACGTTGACCGAGTTTGACGAGTTGCTGAATCTTGAATGATAGTGCGAAGACATTTTTCGGATGTCGCTCCAGAGCCTCGTCCAAGGCAGGACCGGCCTTTTCTGCTCCTTCCCCCAAGAGAATTGCCAGTGCCTTGTTGTTAAAGGCCGAACGGAAAAGCGGACAGGTACGAATGATGCCATCACAAATTTCGGCAACCAATTCGAACTTGCCATGCTGGAGATAAAACAGACAACGTTCATGGTCAACGAGCAGATTCAGAACTGTTTCGTCGTCGTAGGCGGAAAAGTCGTCACCTCCCATTGTCGACTCTCGACGAAACTCTTCGACTAATTTTTTTTCGTCGAATTCCGCAAGGAATTTTTCGATTTGCTCATCGTACTCCGAATCATGGGGAAGCCGCTTCATGATCTTGGCCGTTCTAATAGCCACAGCGGGCAATGCGGCAGAGAGGGCAACGTTAAACCGGTGAGCGTAAGCGTCAAGGTCTTGGGAGTCAAAAACAATCAGTCGCTCGGCAGCCCAAAACAGGTTGGCGATATCATCAACATCTCCGCAAATTTCCGCCAGATACCTGAGTGATTGCTGATCTCTTGGGCGTTGCTCAAGACGAATGAGCAACAACTCACGTGCTTCTTCCAGTTTGTCTTGCCGGATCAGTTCAAACAACCGATCTGAGCCGCTACCATACAATCCACGGGACCGGCCACGGGATTCGCGCCGTTGTTGTTCGCGTTTGTTCTTTTTTCGATTGTTTGACTTCTTTTTGGACATGGAATTTCGACCAGAAATATACGAGTAATATCACTCTGGTCATTTTAGCATTTCTTGAACTCGACTCAAGCCCTCGCTTGGCTGGCCCAGGACCGACCTGCGGTTGAGGTCGTCACACGGTGCAAAGACCGCCCCGTTGCTGCCCCGTCATTCGGATATCAAGCTCACCTTGCAAATCGCCCCCTTTGAACAAGCGGCGACGATCAAGACCCTGCCGGGGTTGGGGGAGTTGAAAAAGGCGAAGTAAAAGTGAAAACAAACGATATCGCTCGGTGAAAACGACTCTACCGGGCGTTTTTTTGTTGTTAGACGACGTAACTCTACTTGTATTGCAGTAACGGATCATGTAAAATTGGGGGCATTGCTTCCCTTCCGATTGTGCCATCTTGCTTGAACCCTATGCCATCTCAAAAGAATAACAAAGCCGTTTCCCAAAGTTCAAGTCCTGCAAAAACAAAAACTACGGCGGTCAACGATTCCATCTCCAAGCCGGTTCGTGAGTTTTGGGAACAGCTTGGCTGGCCAGATATTGCCGAAGTTTTCGGTGATCGCACCACTGAGCGAGGACGACGTTACGGCGAAGGCGGGAATGTTCGGTCTCTTTGGGCGACTACGGATGGTAAAATGCTTTTGGCAATCGTTTCCGGGGAACATGACTACAAAACACTGGTTACACTCGAAGACGGTCGAAAGAAAAAGTTCGTGATTTTCTCCGACTGCTCCTGCCCCGTCGGCACCAGTTGCAAGCATGGGGTAGCTACCATGACCCGCTTTCTCGACTGCCTGGCTAAAGAGAAGCTGGTTCCTCTTTGCGTACAAGTCAACGATGAAACTTGGGAGACGTATACAACGGATGGAAAAAAGAGCCTCCTGAAAATTGATTTCGGTGAGTATGTTGAGGACGATGACGATTGGGATGATGAAGATGAGGATTGGGACGATGAAGATGAGGAACCGGTTTCCTTGCCGCGACGTCGCATTCATCAAATTGCCGCTTCGGTAGCGACGAAAAAGAAAAACAAGGATAAAACGGCACTGAACGAAAAATTGTCCCAGCGTTCGAAAGAGGAACTTGTCGCGCTGATCCTTCAATTTCACGACGATTGTACCGAGGTTCGTGAATATTTCGAACAGGAAGCCTTTGTCGAAACCCTCTCGAAAACAAGCGATATCGACAAACTCGTGCGAAAGGCAATCAAGCTGATCAACAGTGGGATTGATGTCGATTCCTATCCGCATTACCATCGTTACTCCGATGGTCCGTCCCTTGATCTCGACCCTGTCGAGGAAGTCGTCAAGCAGTTCAAAAGATTCGATGATCCTCTTCCCGGACTCGATAAAATTGCACGGTATTTGATCGAAAAGGGAACCGAATATGTTGAAAATAATCATCATGTAGAAAGTACCGGTGAGATTGACAGCGTTTTTTTCAAAATGGCCGAAGTTCTGATTGCGTCGAAAGCCTTACCCGTCAAGACAATCCTTTGGGCGTATGAAATTTCCGGCATCGGCGATTACGATCTTTGCGGATACGGCGTCAAAAAAATTCTCGAACATGCCTGGCCTGCCAAAACATGGTCCGGTGTTGCGGATGTCCTGCTCGAACAATTTCACCGAACTCCCCCGAAAGAACGTTATTGGGGGCAATTTCGAACCGTCGTCGAAACTCTTGATAAGGCGGGAAGACAAAACGAAGCGACCGACTTCCTGCGGCAGGAAGCCGCCTCCACTGGAGAGGCGGTGATGCTGGTCGACCGCCTGATCGCATCCAATCACCTTGCGGAGGCGAAAAAAATCGCGATACAAAAACGTGCAGAGGAACTGAAGGCGGAACAGGACAGACGTTTTCACCGTCATGACACCTGGCCGGACAAGCTCAAAACAATCGCCGAAAAACAAAAAGATTGGCCGGTACTGGCTTCGATTCAGGCATCGGAATTATTCGAGACTCCCAGTCGAAGAACGGTCGCAACGCTCATGAAAACGGCTAAAATCATGAAAATCGAAACCGTCATTCGAAGCTCAATTGAGAAATTCCTTTCGACCGGTATACTTCCGTCGGCGATTGCCAAATCACTGGAGGGCAAAAAAACGACGCCAAGCGAACGAAAACTCTGGCCGATTCCTTTTTTTGAGGTTCGGAAGGAAGATTATTCGCGTAAAAACGAAACCGGCCCTCGGTATGATGCTCTTTGTGAATGGGCGA
>CAZNVM010000052.1:0-4152 GCA_964576215.1 uncultured Planctomycetaceae bacterium | reverse complement strand
CGAATTATGAATTACGAATTACGAATTACGAATTTTTTAGGATTCGTAATTCGTAATTCATAATTCGTAATTATTTAAGTACCTTCGTCACAAAGCCGGAGCCGACGGTTCGACCGCCTTCACGAATCGCGAAGCGGGCGTTTTCCTGCATGGCGATGGGCGAGATGAGTTCGACTTTGAGCTTCACGTTGTCGCCAGGCATACACATTTCGGCGTCTCCAAGCAGGGTGAGCGAACCGGTCACGTCGGTCGTTCGGAAGTAGAACTGGGGACGATAACCGCTGAAGAACGGAGTCGCCCGTCCACCTTCTTCCTTCGAGAGGACGTAAACTTCCGCTTCAAAATCGGTGTGCGGCAAAATGGAGCCTGGCTTGGCAAGGACCTGACCGCGTTGGATTTCTTCACGCTTCACACCACGAAGGAGCAGACCGACGTTATCACCGGCCATTCCCTGGTCGAGGGTCTTGTTGAACATTTCGACACCGGTGCAAACGACCTTTCGCTTTTCATCGGTGAAGCCGACGATTTCGACTTCTTCACTGACCTTGATCATACCGCGTTCGATACGACCGGTGGCAACGGTTCCGCGTCCTTCGATGGAGAACACGTCTTCCACCGCCATAAGGAACGGTTTGTCCTGTTCACGCGGCGGTTCCGGGATGAAGCTGTCCAAGGCGTCCATCAGTTCACTGATGCACTTCGCGGAAGCCGGGTCGGTCGGTTTCTGCTGGGCGTCACGAGCAACACCACGAATGATCGGCGTATCGTCGCCGGGGAAATTGTACTTGTTGAGCAGGTCGCGCACTTCGAGTTCGACGAGTTCGAGCAGTTCCGGGTCGTCGAGGAGATCGATCTTGTTCAGGAAGACGACCAGTTTCGGGACGTTCACCTGACGGGCCAGAAGGACGTGTTCGCGGGTTTGCGGCATCGGTCCGGCGTCGGCGGCGACAACGAGGATCGCGCCGTCCATTTGAGCGGCACCGGTGATCATGTTCTTGATGAAGTCCGCGTGACCGGGACAATCGATGTGAGCATAGTGCCGTTTTTCGGTTTCGTATTCAACGTGAGCGACGGCGATGGTTACTGTTTTTGTCGCGTCGCGGACGGTACCGCCCTTGGCGATATCCGCATAACTCTTGACTTTTGCAAGTCCTTTGGTCGCCTGCACCGCCAAAATGGCACTGGTCAGCGTCGTTTTACCGTGGTCGATATGCCCAATCGTTCCGACGTTGACGTGAGGTTTGGTTCTCTGAAATACGTCTTTCGCCATGTTAAAAATCTCCCTAATGTAAAAAGGAAAGGTTTACGCGCGTCTCGTGTTGCGTGAGTCGCCTCATCATCGTAATTGTCTCACGAGACACGCATTACGACTCACGTTGTATCTTTTAAGTCGGCAGACGGCAGACATCAGACGGCAGATAATCAATTTTCTGCCGTCCGATGTCTGCGATCTGCCGTCTCTTGTAAGCTGCTGGTGGGAATCGAACCCACGACCTCGTCCTTACCAAGGACGTGCTCTACCGACTGAGCTACGGCAGCGTGGGAATTACGAATTATGAATTATGTCTCAGTCGCAGGCACAAATTCGTAATTCGTAATTACCCCGCAAGCGGGTGAAGGGAATCGAACCCTCGTCTTCAGCTTGGAAGGCTGTGGCTCTACCATTGAGCTACACCCGCCTTTCTAATTACGAATTAAGAATTACGAATTACAATATCAAACCCAACCCGTAATTCGTAATTCGTAATTCGTAATTCGTAATTCGTAATTAAAACTGGGGGATGGAGGATTCGAACCTCCGAAGTCGTTGACAACAGATTTACAGTCTGCCCCCTTTGGCCACTCGGGAAATCCCCCCTTTTTAGAATTACGAATCATGAATTACGAATTACGAATTGAGTATGCGATTGGTACTTAATTCGTAATTCGTAATTCGTAATTCACAATTCCCCGCAGGCAGAGCTAGTGATGGGACTCGAACCCGCAACCTGTTGATTACAAATCAACTGCTCTGCCAATTGAGCTACACTAGCAGGGCTATCTTCAAAATAGGTCGCGCAAGGATACCCTAAAAAAGGGCAATAACAAGGGGGGGATCGGCGGGTCGGTCCGGCAATCCGGCAACTGGGAACACGTTTATTATTACGTAAATGGTTTTTTACCGCCGGAGCCATTGTTGCGACGGTACGGTCGGTTCCGGCGGCGCAGGACGGGGCGGACTGGGTGGAGAAACCAGCGTCGGCGTCGGCGGTTTGGGAACCGCTGGAGGCACAGGCCGCCGGATCGGATCGCTTTTGATGAGCGGCGACGTTGCCAAATAAACGACCAAACGTTGCTCCACCGGCGGCGCAAGGCCAAGTTCCCGGGCAAGTGATTCCAGCGTTTGCGACGTATTTGGTGTCGTCGAGAGCGGTGTTGTATTCTCAAACGGCGAACCGACCGGGCGAATGGAATCAAAGGATTCCTCCGTGTCCGTTCCGGCAACCGTTTGAGGAAGGAATGAGGATTTTTTTCGGAGTTTTTCGACATCCCCCACCTGCATCAGTTTCAGCGTAACCTCCACGGCAACCGGCAGACCGTTCTTTTTGAGACTGTCCCAGGAATCGACCCAGTTCGTACCGTTACCGTAACGAAAACGCAGTTCGACAATCTCCGGTGCCCACATCGCATCAGGATCGTTTTCACGCAAAAGTTGCTCGGCAATCGTCGTCGGTTTGGTGGGAAAGAGCGGATTTTCCAAGACAGTCTCTTCTCCAAAATTTACGGTTTGCGAAGAGTTGTTCGTCGGCACGGGAGTTTCGAAACTGAGTTCCCGGCGGACCAAACCGCTTGGTTTTCCGACCGATTGGGCGGTAAGCGGCAAAAAGTCATAGTAAATCGTTTTCAACTCCGGAACCTGCATTTTGACGTTTTGAACTGGTCCAACGGCGGCCCGGCGGGCGGAATACATGTCGGAACCCGGTGCGAGCGGATTGATCTGGATCACATCGACCCGAAGCGAATCGGACGTACCGAACAGTCCGAAACGACGAACGACATCTCCGGCAACCAACGAAGGGGGGAGCGGATGGATCGGGTCTTGAATCGCGGCACCGAGGTCGTCGCCAAGAAGTTGCGAAAGCGAACGGACCAGTTGCGCCCGGTCGATCCGATGGGTTCCGGCGGCGTAATAGTCGGAATACATGTGAATCAGCGACCAGAGGATCGAAATCAACACGATCATCAAGCTCATCGAGATGAGCAGTTCCAGCAATGTGAGGCCAAAACGGGTCGATTCTGAAGTTCTGTCTTTTCGCATCGCCTCATTGTATACTCTTTTGCGGAAACGATCAAGAAAGGCTTCCAGGGCTACGGCTTTTTTGTTATACTCGCCGTGAGTTCTGAAACATTAACCCACCACAAAGTCGGGGACCGTTTCCCCGCCGGAATTGCCATGACCACTCTCCAACGCCATCTTACGCTTCCGCCCCACGCTCAGGGAATTTGGAAGATTACCGCAGACATTATTGAAGCGATCCCTGAGATTCAAACGATAGAAACGGGGCTACTGCATCTTTTTTTGCAACACACTTCGGCGTCGCTGACGATCAACGAAAACGCCGACTCGGATGTTCCGGCAGATTTGAACCGTCTGGCCGATAGAATCGCCCCGGAGTCGTTTCCTTACGACCACACCTGCGAAGGGCCGGATGATATGCCCGCCCATGTAAAATCGTCTCTGTTCGGCACTTCCCTGTCGATCCCGATTGGCAAGGGACGGCTTTTACTGGGAACTTGGCAAGGGATTTTTCTCTGCGAACACCGTCGCCGAACCCATCGCCGGACATTGGTATTAACGTTGTTCGGACAGCCAAAAGAAGTCAACGAACCAGCCCCAATCAGAGCGCACAATCAGAGCCGCGCACAGAGTAAGCGGTAACCCCGGTGGTAACGTGAAAACCGCTTACTGCGTGCGCGGCTCTGATTGGGCGCGGCTATGATGGGGTTTACGGTTAGCGAAAAATGAATTTTCTCACTAGCGTCCAAAGGACTGAACGCAAAAACGTTTTAAGGTATTGAAATATAACAAGTTACAACTATAATCGACCTGTAAGGACTTGAAAAGGGAATGGGTTCCGAAAAATTTCCAAGTCAGGCAGGTACACATGTACG
>CAZNVM010000051.1:0-5296 GCA_964576215.1 uncultured Planctomycetaceae bacterium | reverse complement strand
AAGGTCTTTGAGCGAAAGTTTTCGTAAAACACGGGCCAAAGTAATGGCGTGGGGAGCTTGCTTCCGTTTTTTTCGAGTTCGAAACGGAAGAAATTGTTGAAGTTGGTTCAGATGGAGTTCCGACCACCGTTGAATTTCGGCCAAGGTAGAAATATTGGCAAGCAGACCAAGTAAAACAAGGGCGAGAACGGTGGGAAAGGGATGAGATTTCCCGCGTTTGGAGCGAGGATCGGGAACTTTTTTTGAGGCTTTCAATGAAAATTTCCAGCGAAGCGGTAGCGGACATATTGACCTCCATGTCGTAAAAGAGAAAACAGAAATAAACTTACTTCCGCTCAGTACGAAGGAATTCGCCTATTGTTTCGAATATTTTCTGAAATTTGTCAAAACGACAAACTTCTTGTTAGCGGCCTGCTGGGTGTCCCGACGAGGGGGGGCTACAAAAAAACGAATTTTCCGGTCTACTTAGACTTCCCCTTTTTCTGTTTCCTGTTGATTTAATTGATTCCACTCGCTTTCGATGAGTATTCTTGCAATCCAGTATAAAGTCGCAACCGACTCCCCGATTTTGATCGCCTACAATCGTGAGGAAATGTTTAACCGTCCCTCGTCGCTACCCCGAATTCAGTCGGGACGCCCCCGCGTCGTTTGCGGGATCGATAAAAAAGCAGGCGGAACTTGGGCCGGCGTAAACCAACACGGACTGTTTTGTGCGGTCATCAACGCCCCGAAACGCAATGTTCCTTACGATCCCCGATCCCGGGGCCTGCTCTGCAAAGAATTGCTCGGTTGCCGGACTGCCGAAGAATCATTGGAACGGGCAGTCAAAGAACTTCAAACCGGTTGCTATGCTGGCGGCAATTTCTTTTGCGTTGATCGGCAAAGCGGCGGCGTCGTTTACGGCGGCGACGAAATCGAGGTCGAAAAACTCCGTCCCGGTCTCCACATCCTCACCGGCAACAAAATGGACGACTATCACGATTCCAAGCAGGAATTTGTGCGGCGGCTTTTGACTTTGCAGCGAATGGACTCGGCGGTTACGTTCCTGGCGGTTGCGAGCCGAACCTTTTCCCGGAAGGCCGACGAAACCGGAAAACGGGGAATCGTCGTTCGAAATATCGAATCGGGCACCGTTTCCTCCATGCTTCTGTCGTTGACGGAAAAGACACAAAAGTCGATCATGCAGTTTGCCGCCGGTGCGCCGAGTGAAAAACCGTTTGAAGATATGTCCGCATTGCTCCGTCAGGTTCTTTCCACAGATCGTGCCAACCAGGCCCGATATCTCGCTCAGGCTCAAGCGGCTCTCGCCCAGGCTCAAGCTCGGGCGGAAGACGAGTGATTTTTGCCGTACCGGAGGGGGCGGCGGTCGAAAAATTCCCCCTTTTCGCTCTTGATTCGATTCCGATTCTTTTCGTATAATCCGCGAGTCTGTTTTTACGCACTCTCTATTTTCAACTGAAGTTGCGGATTTTTAGCGAATTTGAACATCGGCCCTATCCAAACAAAAGTCGTTTGAACGTCGGCGGATGGGGTGCGCGCGTCTGTTCCGTTCTCGCTTTCCTGCTTGTTTTCCTGCTTTCCGGGAACCTCGGTAAAATTTCCGCGCAGACAACCGACGGCGTGCCGAATTTCGAGGGAAATCTTTTGACGCAGGAACTCTACGCACCTCAACCCTTTGAACCGTCCCCGGAACCGCCTCCCGGAAACACGGAAACGACCGCCCCGTCTTCCCGTTGGTCGATTCCCACGATCCCCAAGTTTCATCTTCCGAACATGCCGAACATGCCGTCGGTCCACACTTTTCTCCCGCCGCGAAACACACATCCGACAGCGGACCCGACATCTCTCGAATTGCCCGGCTTTCAAGGATACATTTCCTCTCCAAACGAACCGTACGCTCAAACGCCAAATCCTGCCCAAACAACACAAACCTCCCAAACGACGCGAAACAGTCCTCTAAATTCGACGTTTTTACAACCACCAGTTCCGTTTGGACGAGATAATTTCTCATTTGAACGGAAAACTTCTGTACCGAAAGTACCGTCGTTTCCATCGCCGACACCGAATGAGGAATTCGATTTCGATTCGATGAATGTAGAGACTTCCGGGGATTCAGTCCTCTATTACCCCCGTCAAAACACAAGCCTGCCGATTGCGATCACCGCCAAATCCGGTTGGAGCCAACTGATCGACCAAAACCAGGTTTACTTTCTTGAAGGTCTCTGTACGATCAAACAAGGCGACGATTTGATCCAGGGTTCTCACGCCGTCGTTTGGGTCAACCCTGACGCATTGCCGAAAACGGTTTACGTTTACGTGGAGAGTAATGAATCAGCCCGACCGATTGTTGTGGAGTTGAGTCAGGGAAAAACCGACGCATTGATTCAAGACCAGAAATGGTACGGCGGGTTCGCAACATCTTCGGAAATCAGCTTGAATTTTGAGCGCAACGCGACTTCCGACGAAGGACTGCCGGAGATTTATGCCCGAGCCGAAGCCATGCGTTTTCCCGGTAAAGTCAAATATCGCCCCCGACAATTCAACGTTTTGCAAACGGAAACGGCCAATCCTTCCGGCAGAAAAGCGGACTTTCGAAGTATTCAGTTTCAACAACGGAGCGACACGTTGACGGAACTGGCCTATAGAAACGATCCGATTACCGGACGCGGTATCGGTTTGATTACCAATGGTTTCACGATTATTCTCAGTGGAGTTACGATGGACGGGGCCGGTAAAATGTTTTTGACTGGTGACACCGTCGATATTTCCGCCGACCGTGCCGTCGTCTGGACGAATAACATCTCGGATATTTTCACACGGTCCCAAAATATTCAGGAGAAGGAGATTGATCTGGAAATTTACCTCGAAGGAAACATCGTGTTTCGGGAAGGGAATCGAACGATTTTTGCCCAAAAAATGTATTACGACGTCAAAAACAGCGTCGGATACATTTTGAACGCTGAACTTCTGGCCCCAACCGCCAATTACGACGGTTTGATTCGTATGAAAACGGAAACGCTTCAACAAACTGGCGTCAACAAGTTTTTGGCGAAAAACGCTTTTGTTACGACCAGCCGCCTCGGAGAACCGTCGTACCGAATTCAGTCAAGCCAAATGACTTTCGAAGAGGTCGGGCAGCCGCTTTACGATACTCAGTCGGGAGCACCGCTTGTCGATCCCGTAACGGGACAACCGAAGGTCAACAAACGGCAATTGCTGGTTGCGGAAAACAACGTGATTTGTCTCGGACCGGTTCCCGTATTTTACTGGCCCTGGATGGCTGCGGATTTGCGGAATAAGGATCCGTTCATGTATATTCGAAATGTCAATGTCGGGCATAGCGGAACCTACGGAACGGAGATACGAACGACTTGGAATGCGTACCAGATTTTCAACGTTAAAACTCCGCCGGAGGGAACGACTTGGGATATTAGTCTCGATTATTTGTCGAAGCGGGGACTTGGACATGGAACGAATTTCACCTACAGTCGCGGCGATTTCTTCTGGTTCCCGGGAGCGAGTGCCGGTTTAGTCGACTTTTGGGGAGTTTACGATACGGGCATCGACAACCTCGGCTACGACCGCCGCGACTTGGAACCGGAAGCCGACTATCGATACCGCGCTCTTTGGAGACATCGGCAGGAGTTGAATTCCGACTGGACGCTTAGTGCGGAATTGGGAAAGATAAGCGACCGGACGTTTATGCAGCAGTATTTCGAGGAAGAATGGGATAAACTGAAAAATCCATCGACCGATGTGGAACTGAAGAACACGATTAACAACCGTTCGCTTTCCTTTTACGGAGCGTATCGGCTCGACGATTTCGTAACCGACACGAACCAAATTCGCTTGAACCATTTTTGGATGGGACAATCGCTTCTGGAGGATCGTCTGACCTGGTACGAACACACGAAAGTCGGCTTCGCACAATTGAAAACGGCCTCCGAACCGGAGGAGGCGAATAATTTGACCCGACAATATAACGAAAATTATTTTCGCTATCTTCCCTGGGAATGGGATCCGGTTGCCAATGAACCGCTCTCGGCGGGCCGCGAAGTTGTTTCAACAAAACACGAGCTTGATTTACCGTTTAGCGTCGGACCGGTGCGATTGGTTCCTTACGTTTTGGGGGAACTGGCCCATTGGGGAGAAGACATGGGCGGAGACTCGGTGCAACGGCTTTACTACCAGGCGGGAATTCGGACAAACCTGCCAATGTGGAAGCGGATGGATTTCCAGAGTCGAACCTGGTACGCCAATGGTTTGGCTCATAAAATCGACTTTGACGGGGAGTTCTCTTACGCTCGTTCGAGTGTCGATTGGAACCGTTTGGTTCAATACAACGCGCTGGACGATTACAGTGTCCAGGAGTTCCGACGACGGTACACGGGACTTTATTACTCACTCCATACCAGCGATATCCCGGTTTTCTACGATGAGCGGTATTACGCGATTCGCAACGGATTGGCAAGAAACGTCAGTTCGCCGGTTACGGAACTGGCCGACGATTTGACGCTTTTGCGTTTCGGAATGAAAAACCGTTGGCAAACCAAACGCGGAACCTCTGAAAACCTCCGGATTATCGATTGGATCACACTGGACACCCACATCAATATTTATCCGGAAAATGACCAGAATTTCGGAGAAACGCTCGGTTTGATCGATTACGATTTCCGTTGGCACGTTGGAGATCGTTTCGCGTTGCTTTCTTCGGGACTTTACGACGTGTTTTCCGATGGGCAAAAGATAACGCGATTTGGCGGCTTGACGGAACGGCCCGGTCGGGGAAGTCTCTACCTTGGCGTGGACCGACTCGACGGATTTTTTGCGGCGACCTACCTCAATTTGAACATTGCGTATACGGTGAACGAAAAATACTCGCTCCGATATGGTACTTCTTACGATTTATCCGGCAGTCAGAGTGCCGGGCACGCTTTGTCGATCATCCGAACAGGCGAATCTTTCGCCTTGTCGTTGGGGACTTCCGTTGACCCAAGTCGCGGTAACGTCGGCGTCAATATGAGCATCCAGCCAGTCTTTCTTTCAAATTACAGCCGAAGAGTACGGTAACCAATCCGTTTGCCGTTTGAGTAAATAAGTCTCTCTACCAGAATCTGTAGGTAAAATTTGGCTCCGGTAGCTTTCCAAGTGAACGTTTACCGATGGATGTATCGAAACATTCCGCCGTTTCTTTCCAACTCAAACGTCTTGCCCAGTTCGCCAAAAATTGCCTTTGCTCGATGGTTTGCGTACATTTCCCGTCGCACCAGGGAACCTTTTCCGTAAGGATACCATG
>CAZNVM010000050.1:0-2277 GCA_964576215.1 uncultured Planctomycetaceae bacterium | reverse complement strand
AGCGGCCCAGCCGCCGGAAACGCTTCCGTCTTCCGGCAACACCACGTTTTCATCGACCACCGATTCGACAACAGGCGGGGTCGGAAAGGTTTTAATCGCCTGGACACTGTAATACCCCATTCCCGTGCTGGTGTCCTGGTTGAGAATCGTCGCACGATCGCCTTCCATAGTCCGAATCTGAACCGCTCCGCTTCTTGTGACAAGGAAGACCGATTCGTCAATCGGGAACGGCTTTTCGTAAGGGCCGCTCAATCCATTCCCCCACTGACCGCCGGGAGCGAAAACGTCCACCTCTGGTGTCGCATTCCACACCCCTTCTTCGGCGTTCGGTCCAAACCGCCGGTCAATTTGCACAATACCGCCAATGCAGTCCCCATTATGGTTGGTGGCCAGGGCGATGATTTTTTGCGAATCGGGAATCGCTCGTGCATCCATAAATGTCCCTGGAGCAAGAATCCGGTTCCCAAAAAAGCCGGCCAGGTTGGTGCCGTCAGGGTTGATGGTCCAAAGGCTCTGAATCGGACAAGCGGCCCGGTCGACGTACTCCCAACGGGTAAAAATGATCCGCCCGTCATCAAGCACCGAAGGGGTAAAGTCCATTAGGTAGTTGGCGGAAAGCCGCTTTTGATTCGAGCCGTCGTAGTCCATCCGGTAGAGTACCGGCGAAGTCACCACCCAGCAATAAGCGTAAGCCGGTTTGCGGTCGGAAATGAACGCAATACCGCCGTCCGGTAGCCAGCAAGCGTTCAAATTATTGTAGGGGGCATTCGTGATTTGTTTCAGGTTCGAACCATCAATGCCAACCGTCCAAATCTGATAGTTCTCTTCCGGATTGGAACTGAAACTGACGTCGTTAAGGTAGACGTGAGTGTCCCCGGTTGTCCGTCCTTTCCGCTTCCAGGAAAAGACGATGTCGTGTCCGTTCCAATGAAGATCGGCATCAATAATCATTCCTTCTCCGGCATCAACAATTTTTTTGAGGGTTCCGCCGTTTTCGTCCGGAGTAAAAAGACAAAGTCCGCCGCCGGGAACAAAGCCTTCGACATGGTACGTGTAAACGTGTCCCAAACGAAGATGGTGCCGCTCGACCACGAGCAATTCGTTGAAGCCAAAACCCCCTCGATAAACCTTTTTCGCCAGTTCCTGTTCTTTGGCGGAGCGTTTTTCCTCGCTGATTGCGTTAAGATCACGGTCGGACGGACTCTGGGCAAACACGGCGATTTCCGACGCTCCCGGATTGGTGGTGGTCGTGTAGGCGTTCAAAAACCGGAGCGTCAGCGAACGCACCGTTTTCGTTTCCGGCAGAGCGACCCGTTGCGGTCCGTGAATCATTTGAAACGTTCCTTTGACCACCGGCGTCGGATCGTCATCCAAGAGCAGTTCGTAATCCTTGAAACACTCGTCCATCAGTATGGCGGTTCGCCCAAAGTAGACGACCTCCTTAACGGTTTGCGGCTCGTCCCAATCGAACCGGAACCAGCTTTCGTACCCGTCGCTTCCACGAATCGCCCAGGCACGATGGGTGTCCGCCGTGCCCAGAGCGGCAAGATTAACGCTAAGTGCCGGTGGGATTTCCCCGTCAACCGCCCCTCGTGCAGAATATTCCGCACTGTATTCGCTTTTGGCGGAAACCCTGGCTTTGAAAGCGAGATTTTCGTTTGTCGAACCTTCGTTCCCCAAAACGGCTGAGAAGGGAATTATGAAAAAGAAGAAAAGGGAAAGAGAAAGACCGGATCGTTTCATGATCACATTCCTGTTGAAAAGGCCGCCGAAATTTCAAACGCTCCCGAAAACGGGAAGCAACGATGTCCTGTATACCTGTTGAAAGAGGAAACGTCAATACGTTCGATCCGGTTCCAGGAGGATTGCCAGGCTGCTAACAAGTTTGTTTTGACAAATTTCAGAAAATATTCGAAACAATAGGCGAATTCCTTCGTACTGAGCGGAAGTAAGTTTATTCCTGTTTTCTCTTTTACGACATGGAGGTCAATATGTCCGCTACCGCTTCGCTGGAAATTTTCATTGAAAGCCTCAAAAAAAGTTCCCGATCCCCGGTCCAAACGCGGGAAATCTCATCCCTTTCCCACCGTCTTAGCCCTTGTTTTGCTCGGGCTGCTTGCCAACATCTCCACCCTCGCCGAAATTCAACGGTGGTCGGAACTCCATCTGAACCAACTTCAACAATTTCTTCCGTTTCGAACTCGAAAAAAACGGAAGCAAGCTCCCCACGCCATTACTTTGGCCCGTGTTTTACGAAAACTTTCGCTCAAAGACCTT
>CAZNVM010000049.1:0-31750 GCA_964576215.1 uncultured Planctomycetaceae bacterium | reverse complement strand
GTCGACAAGTTTACGATTTTTACTGATTTTACCGTCATTTCGCTTCGCTTCATTCCGGCTTTTATTGGGGGAGATGAATAAAAGCCGGAATGGAGCATCGCGAAATGACGGTCTCGATACAAACTTGTCGACGGACTGCCGGTATTATCCGGTATTGTCGGAAACTGTCAAGAAAGGGAGGCTGCTCGGCAAGAGGATTGCAAAGTCGCTTTTTTCCTGGGAACGCAGGCTTCCAGCCTGCCAGTGAGTTCGTAGGCATCCTACCTGAGGGCGGAGACTCCATTCCGCAACTTTCTCGCAGGCTGGAAGCCTGCGTTCCCAGGGACTTTGCAATCCTCCTGTGCTGCTCGGGAAAAGAGGCGAAGCAGAGGCCGTTCGTCGGTAAGTTTGCGATTTATTGTCGTTTCGCCAGTCTTTTACCGTCCGGAACTCGGCATCATCGGCCAATAGATCACCGGGTCTTTGCGTTTGACTTTTCCAAGCGGGAAATTCAGGCCGACCGTCAAAGCGACGTTGTTTTGCGTCTTGGTTTCCTCGACGGCGAAAAGAACGTTGTCCGTTATTTCCATTTGCAGGGCGATCCGTTCGTTCCACCAGTATTTCAAGCCGATTCCCCAAGGTATCATGAATGAATTGTAATCGCGTTTTTCTCCGAGCATGTCCCGAAATTGCTGGTTGGCCGTTCCGAGCCCCAGTTTCAAAAACGGTCTCCACTTCGCATTGCCGAGCGGATAATAGTGAACGCTCACGTCGAGCATGGAAATCGCGTTGTTCCGCGAACCCTTCAAAGGAGCAGGCGCATCCTGACCTTGCGATATGTCTTTCCCGGGCAGTCCGGCAAAGTGGAGCCGGGATTCCAACCCCCAATAATTGTCGGCGTACCATCCGAAAATAATACCGCCGGTTCCGCCGCTGTCTTGATCGACAAGTCCGGAAATCAACTCGCCGCCCGACATAATTCCCCCGAACGCGCCGAGGTAGAACGGCCTGTCCAGCCAGGAACGCATCATCAACGGACCGCCAACGCCGCGATTCGGCCCCTTCGGAGATTTGAACGGATTGAAATATCCAAGCGTTTCCCACGTCGTGCTCGTAAGCGATTCCGATTTTTCCTCGTCGGCTGACCGGGCACGATACCCGTAAGGCGGATAGCCGGGGTAACCGGGATAACCCCCTGGATAGCCCGGATACGAGACGTAAGAATACGGTGCGTAAGGATTCGCCGTGAATCCGGTCGGCCCCCAATACGCTCCCGGCGTGTTCGGGTATCCATAAGGTCCGTATCCGTAAGGGTTAACGTAAGCCGTTCCGGTTTGCGGATAGCCGTAGGGCATAAATCCATAATTTGCCTGATTTGTCTGATTGGTCTGGCTTGCCTGCGGCAAGGGAGTTGCGCCGTAATTGTAACCGGGATAACTGTAACCGGGGTAATTGTAGCCGGGGTAACTGTAATTGGGGTAGGGATTAACGGCTTGATTGGGGATTTGGCCGAGCATTGAGGGTGGTCCCACCGCTTGCGGAGGCTGTGGTGGTCCGTACTGCGGCAGTCCGTTCATGACCAACGGTGCGGACGCAGATTTGCCCGGATCGCTCACAAATGTCTGAGGGGGCGGGGGAGACGAGAGAGACGAGGGGGGTGCCGAAAAGGTTTGCGGTACGGGGTCCGCAGGCGGTTCGACAATTGCAGGCAATTCGTATTGCGACGCATCAAACGGTGGAAAATCGGCGACTGTTTCCGGTATTTCTTCGGCCTCTTCAAAATCTTCACGGTCGTCGTTCGAGTACGATTCCGACTCCGACGAAATTTCCCGGGCGGGCAATTCGAATTCCCACGGTTTTCGCAGTGGGGGGGCGGGCGGAACCATTCTGACGGGTTCGTCGTCGTCAAACGCGACCTGCTGAATCAATGAATCTCTGGAGAGAACGGCTTGGGACGGCGTTCGCTGCGGAACGGTTCTTTTCGGAAGAAGCGGAGCGGCGGCGAAGGCGGTTGTTTGTAAAAAGGCGAGAATGAGCAGGAACACCAGTCCAGTAGCAACCGCTCGATTGGCCGAAGATTTCGGCAATCGGTGTAAGGAGCAAACCGGCAGGGAAAAGCGTTTCATTCCGCTTGATTGTTTCGAGGAGCTGTCCAGAAAAACAAAGGAGCGGGATTATGCGAAAAACCAACTTCGCTGTCAAGAGCAGTTTTTCCCCTCGCACAAATACCGAACCAAATTCGCCACTAAAAATTGGTGCGTTTTGTATCGTTAGCGGCGGTAGCTCCACACCCTGCACGGGGAAACATTCAAACCAGAAGTTGGTTTGAGTGTTGAGACAAAATACCTAATTTCGCGGCTATACCCTAAAATTACGGCTACACCCCCTATAAACTAAACGCCCGGTTGAGTTGGTCGAGCCAAAAGCGGTAAACTTTTTCGACTTCTTCGGTCGATCTTTTCCCTTCCCAAACGGCAACGCCGTATCTGAACACCAGCGGTGTCGTTCCGTCTTCCATGACAATCGGCTCTTTTTCCAAATCAACCGTCGCCGAAATGTACGCAAATACCTGGCCCGACTCCCCCATCGTGAACGCACTCATCGGACGGGGATTGTTCGGGGCGTCGAACACCGCAACCGTAACCGGCTTGCCGTGAAGTTCTGCCGTATACGCGATCCATTTGCACGGCGTCTTCTTTTCATCGCCGCGAACGTTATCGCTTGCAATCGTCGAATCGGGATCGCAGAAAAATTTCCCGTTTTTGTCCATCGTTTCGTCGAAACGCATTCCGAGACCGTGGTAATGCGTCCCCGAAAGTTTGACGCTTTCCCGATCCGGTGCCATGAACAGCACCGAGGTCCAATCCAAAAGCGTCGCGTCGAGATCACTTGCCAGTGTCGCACGAATGTCACGGCTTTCCAGGAGCACATTTTCCTTGTTCGGTTTGTACCAATCGACAAACCGCGAAAAACCGGCCTGGCAGCTCCATTGCCTTGAACCATTATCATTACGGCTTTCCCTGGAGGAAAAACTGGCGAAGGAAGAACGCTCCCATTGGACACCGGATTTGTCTTTGCCGCGTTCTTCCCAGAAATTGACGTCGTCTGCCGTGATTGCGAACATCAGGGCATGGTGGTGAACGTGGTCCAAAGGAGAATCACGGAGAATGTTCCGCCCTTCCGGCGTGTAAAGTTCGGACAGGTACGTTTTGTATTCGTTTTCGGCGAGATTCTCGTATGAATCCGAGGAAGTACGGTAAACGAACAGCGGTTTTCCGTCCACGGTGCAACGAATTTCATTTCCTTGCGTTTCAAGATTGAGTTTCGGTTCTTGGGAAAGAACCTGCGAAAGAAACACGAAACTGACGAAAACTCCGACAAACAGGAAAAAAAGTTTTTTAAACATGACAGTTTGGGGAATTGAGAAAGGGGAATAAGTAACCACCGCCATCGGACACCGTTATAGATCGGAAATTGCGAAAGGTCAAGAACCACACACAATCAGAGCCTCGCACAATCAGAGCCGCGCATGGAGCGGTAACCCCGGTGATAACGTAAAAACCGCTTACTGCGTGCGCGGCTCTGATTGTGCGAGGCTCTGATTGGGTTTACGGTTAGCGAAAATTGGTACCTGATTGGCGTTGAATAGGAAAACACCGCTTCCCGCCGGGAAAAAGAAGGTTTATAATGGGGACCTTGAAATTGGTCAACCGTCCTCTTTTGACAATGATGCTTTTCCGACGAACGATTTTCCTGTTAGTGTTTTTCTCAAGCGGTTTTCTCTTCGGCGAGGAAAAACCGCTCGGCCCTCTCCATTGGAACGCCTGGCGAACGTTGCCGGTTTACGACGAGGGGCGAATCATGCCGCTAAACACGTTTTCCAGAACGATCGTAACCCAAATTTGCGGTGTTCCCAATCCCCGATTGGTCGTGGACGACATTCTCTACTCCAATATTGAGTCGGCGTTATCCCTGAAATACAAGCAAAACCCAGCGGTCGCCGACGACGAAGCGGACCGAATCCGAAAACGAATCGACGCACTCTTTCCGCAGGGAGAACGAACTTTCGAGTCTTACGAATTGCTTCTCTCCTGGTTAATCGAGCCGGAAGTCTGGGATTTCATTCCCTTCCTTGCGCACCGTCGGGCCTGTGATTTTCGAGCGGAAATCCTCTCGGCCTCCCGAATCAATCAAAGGGGACGTCCCATCGATTTCATCGCTCCCATCCAATTGGAAACGTCCGGCGGGTATCTCACTCTTTTGGATCGGGTTCGGGATCGACAAATGCAGGCTGCCCACCAAGCCCGGGAAGGTGGCGACGTTTCGAAAACCGTCCAACTCTCTGAAAATGAAACCGTTGCCGTCGAATTACACCAATTGTCCGACATTTATCAATCTCTCACTTATCGCTCAGAACAGGTACTTCCTGAATTTTCCTCCACGTTCCTTCTTTCTTTGAGAAACGCACAGCAGGGTTTTTCCTCCGCTTCGCAAAGCTGGAATCGGTTGGTCCAGCAAGGAATAGAGCGGACGTTGCCGAAACGGGACATCACCGTTTCCGAACGATTCAATGCCATTGCTCTCATCCTTTCGCAAATTCAACGGCAAATTCACGATCAGGAAACGCAAACGGTTTCTCTCTCGAAAATCGAGTTGGAACTCGACACAATTCTCAAATTGACCGATGGTGCTCTTGCGGACGGCGACGCCATTTACCAATTACTCTATTTTTCCCCAGAGGCTTCTACAAGTTACTTTAAGGAAATACGCAATAGTGCCGTCGTTTTTCATTCCTCGCTTGCTTTACTCCGTCGGGCGACGCAAGCAGCTTCTCTGTCGCTCTACCAAACCGGTCGAACGATTCGGGTTTTGCCGGCCCTTTACGACGACGTTCTTCGTCCGGATATCGCGGGCTGTTCCGGCTTCGGCCTGGATATGCGTTCTCCTTTCGAATTACCGGACACTTCTCCGTGGGTTTCGCTCAATCTTGTGCTCAGGGCCGGACCGACAACGATTCGGCGATTCGTTGACCGTGAATTTCCACTGGAACCGGACGAAAACATTGTTTTATCCGATTTGTTCGAAATGGAACTCTATTCCACATTCGGCCCGGCATTACAAAATTTGCTCCAAAAACCGTCGTTTGTCCCTCCAACTCAAACCAATACCGAAAAGAATTCCACGCTCGTTCTTCGCGAGACTTTTCGCAAACTTTCCAACGAATTCGAGGAAACCAAAAATGGGGCGATGATTTCGTTTGTCCAATCGATTCGCGAAACGGCCCAGCGCATGGAACGGGTGCGTAAAGAATTGCTCCCGGCGGACAAATCCGATCCTTCACACCTGATGAAAACCGCGTACCCGAAACCGGGAGCGTTGAATGTCGAGTATTTGTACAGCCGTTTCAATCCGTTTTACTGGATGGGAATCACCGCAGGAATCAGCCTCGTTTTACTTGCCTGTAGTTTCATTTCAGAATGGCGGCGTCGGTTCGAAATGGCAGCAAATCGAAAAAATACTTCCTCCCCCAAACAGTTTGGTCGGCTGCGTCATGTGGAGGAATTTTTTCTCTGGAGCGGAATCTTCTTTCTCGTCGCGTCGATTTTGATTACGTTGGCAGGAGGAATTCTCCGTGCCTGGATTTCCGGCTGGGCACCCGTTTCCAATATGTTCGAAACGATTGTCCTCATGGCATTCGTTGCCGCGTGTTTGGGACTTTGGTTGACGATGCAGCCCCTGCTGGCACCGCCGCTTGCCCAAAGCTGGAAATGGTCGGCGTTTCCCCGAACCCCCTGGGGACGCAGACCCTCCGTCCACAACGACGCAGAGTTTCCCGATGATTCACCGGAAATGTTCTATCGAGCGATGCTTTCTCTTTTCCGGGTATTCCTCATTTTTCTGACATTTTGGGGGGTGTTGTTCGTCTCCTATTACGAATACACCGATGCTCACCGGGGCCTTTTTGACGCAATTTTGTCTTCCTTTACGATGAAAGACCCAATTGATTGGATTGCTGTATCCATTTGCTTTTGCATCGTGATCTGGTTCACGCCGCGATTCCTCATCACATGCCTCTTGCTCCCCTGGACGTTTTTTACCCCTTCGCGTCTGAAACATTTGCCCGTAGAAGACGCTCCCGATTCAACGCTGATTCAAGGACCGCTTCCCCAAAACACTCCGACCGATTCCCACTCGCCGGTCTCGTTGGAGCCGGAATCCGTCGAATCGCTCCTGAAAGGTCCGTATCAGCAAGTTCCCCAATCGGACGGTTCGTACTGGTGGTTCCAGGCCAGACAGCATTTGTTGCACCGAAAAACCTTCGTCTTTGCCGGAACATTGATCGTCTGTATCGCCGCTCTCATCACACAATTCAATCACAAGGAGTTCAATCCGAACATCCGTCCGCTGGCCGCCGTTTTACGGAGTAATTTCTGGCTTGCCGTTCACGTGATTACGATTATGATTGGTTATGCCGCCGGGTTGATTGCGTGGTTGCTCGCCCTGGCCTCATTGAGCATGTCGATTTTCGGGCGTTATCGAAAAGTAGAGTACGGCAAGTCGGAAATTGTCGTTTTGCCGCCATATTTTTGCGACACGCTCACTCCGCATATCCGGAAAATGCTCCAGGTCGCCGTATGGATGCTGATGATCGGAACCATTCTCGGTGCCCGCTGGGCCGATTATTCCTGGGGCCGTTTTTGGAGCTGGGACGTCAAAGAAGTTTGGGCACTGATTTCCCTGCTCGTGCTCCTTTTGGTACTGCACGGTCGTAAAGCCAAATTCTACGGCGAGTTCGGCGTTACAATCGGGGCCGTCTTTGGAGCAATTGCAATTATTATGACCTGGTACGGTTTCAATTACGTCTTCAACGTCGGCAGGCACGCTTACGGACACGGCGATTCGACCTGGGCGTGGTATTTCCTGATCGGTTTTGTCATCGCCAACATCGTCTGGACGTTGATCGCCATCGGAAGACACACGGTCGAGAACAACCAGCGGTAGGAAACACGGTTGCGGTTTTTCGTGAAATCGACACGAGATTACCGAAACGAGACCCGGATTCCAGTACCGGCTTCGTCGGAAAAGAAAACGCGGCCTTGCTCAAGGTTCACGCCGGTTCCGACTTTTTTCTCTATCAGCAGCGGACCATCGAGAGACACGTAATCCAGCAACGGCGCAAGCTGCGACGTTGCGCAAGCCCCGACGCTTGATTCGACGGCGTTCCCCATTGCGATTTTCAGACCGAGATTCTTGGCGGCAATGACCATTCTTTTCGCCGGAGTCAGACCGCCGCACTTGCTCAGCTTCAAGTTAATACCGTCAAAGTATTCGGCAATTTGCGTAAAATCGTCGTCCCCCATCCAGGATTCGTCGGCGATGATCGGAATCGGTGATTTGTGTTTGAGTTTTTCCATCCCTTCCCAATTGTCCGGCGCGAGCGGTTGTTCGATCATCGACACGTTCAACTGGTTCAAGACATCAAGGCTTCGCAACGCCGTTTCCGTGCTCCAGGCACCGTTGACGTCGACGTGAAACTCTGCCTGGCTGTTTTTTTCCCGGATCGTTTTCAGAACGGAAAAATCATCTTTTGCGCCGAGCCGAACCTTGTAGATCGGCCAGTCAAAGTATTCGGCCAGTTTCTCGTTGACCCGTTCGACCGAATCCATGCCGACCCCGAAACTCGAAAGCGGAACCGAGTCGGGATGAAGCCCCCAAATTTTCCACAACGGCCGATTTTTCATCTTGCCCCACAAATCGCAGGCGGCAATATCAACGGCAGCCTGGGCAAAACGGTTTTTACCGAGTTCCGGAGCGAGATAATTCCAAAAAGCGATCGGGTCGGCCAGCGCGTACTTGTCCAATTGCGGACGTATCCGCTCGATGGACTTACTCATCGATTCGACGGTAATTCCGTAGTACGGGTCTTCGCACACTTCGCTGTGTCCGCGCAAACCGTCCTGTTCCAGTTCGACGATAATCGTTCGGACAACGCTCATGGAGCTGCGGGAAGTGGCAAACACATGCTTCAGGGGTAAATCGACCCTGATGACTCGAAGTTTCATTTTCGTTGGGGATAGAGGATGAAAAAGGGGACCAATTGCGGTATTTTACGACTTTTTTGACAGAAAAACAATGGGTAGGGGAGTGAACCCATCGGAAATCAGAGAATCAGAAATCAGAGAATCAGAGCCGCGCACGCAGTAAGCGGTTTTCATGTAACCACCGGGGTTACCGCTCCGTGCGCGGCTCTGATTGTCCTTTGTAAATCACGTAACCCTCGTATCCCTGATTTGCGTAGACGACCGGCAGGTCCAAGGCCGGGTATTTGCCGCAAAGGATATAGTCGTATCCGTATTTCTCCTGAAGTTTTTCCAGCCGCTCCGGCGTGTAACGGCTGAAAAGAAGCTGCAACGAATAATCCCGCCGAACCGGTCCGCTTTTCGGACGATACGTGTAAAGCTGCTCCATCGTGGAATACCATTTCACGATTCCCGCGGCGTCTTGCGGAATGTCTTTCCACGTTGCTACTTCGGACCGCCTGGTGTTCCACTTGAAATTTTTCGAATCACCCGGCGTCAAAAATTTCGCATCCTGCGGGATACCATTTTGGGGATCGTTAATCCAATTGCAAATATCGGTCCACAAATAAGCACTTCGTACCAGAACCGGATCGTTTCGGGAATAGCCGGGCCGAACCCGCTGTTCCGCCGTTTTCAGGTAAAAACCGAGCGGTGCCCAAACGACAATTACCAGTAAAAGCAGAAACCATCCGGCAAGCGCAACGTTTTTTCGGGATTTCTCCAGCGACCACAACACGCCGATTCCAAGCAGAAGGGTCAAACTCCATGGAATCGCCGGTTCCGCCGGGATCACTGCACCCGATCCATCCAACGAGGAGGAAAAAAGAAAACCGAAAAGCAAACCGTTCAAAGCAAGAAAAACGGCGACTCCAAAACCGCCGAAAACAAGCAGCGTTCCGCAAAGATTTTTTGTAACGAAATGAAAATCCACCCTTGTTTTCCATTTTTCGGCCAGGTAAGCTGTTCCGTGATTGAAGACTTGCACCAACAACATCGACGCCGCAAACGATACCCCAAGCGGAACGGCGAAATCACACGTCCGGAACCAATAAAACCGTAAAAAGTCGGACGCTCGTTTCGGGTCTTCCTGAAAAATCCAGGCCAGAAAGAATCCGATCCCCGCAAGAAGGAGCGAGCCGGAAACGAAAGCGGTGAGACGGAAGAAAGGGAAGTGAGATTTTTTTGACACGACCAAACTGAGAGCGGCCCAGAGGAGAGTGAGGATCGCGTAACGGAATTTGTAGGTCCACGGAAATCCGTCCGGATGCAAATGATGCGGCAAACGTTCGTAAACGTAAACGTAATGCGCTTGCGAAACAATTTCCGGGGCGGTTTTGTAATCCAACAGCAACACAGGGATCAAACCGGGAAGCGAAAGCAAACCGCCGAGAAACAGAAATAAAAATCCGAATAAAAACGTGGAAAGGGAAGGGAACGTTTTTCTTTTGACGGCGACAATCAAACTTTCAGTCGCCAAAACAAACAAACCGATTACGACGGCCCAACCGCCGACGAGCACATGAAACGCCGAAGCGGCCCCGAAATAGAGCCAAACGCGGTTCCAACGGCCCTGGAGCATTGCGGCCAAACCGAGAAACATGAGCGGAAAGGCGAAACTTTTTCCCTCGACGCCGCCGACGATCCATTCGCCGGACATGGAGAACGCATCGAGATAATAGAGCATCCCGGCAGCGGTCAGAATTGAGAAATATCGGACCGGAATCAACACGAAACTCAAGCGACGCCAGGCGATTGCGAGAAAAAACCAGGCGAGCAAACGCCCGGTCCAGGCCAAAAGGGTCGGCGGTAGCAGGAGCGACAACGCTCCGAACGTTGCGTAAAAGAACCAATGTGCGTCTTTCGAATCGAGAAACGCATCGCCGGTGATCCAATCGGGATTCCAAAAATGAATCGCTTTATTGATGTAATGGGCTTCGTTTACATCGGGGACCGGCCAACCGCCGTGAACGAAAAACAGCAGCACCAATGCGACGATTTCCCACCGTGCAACATGCAAAAACACCGGTTTTTCCGAATGAGGAGATAACGACATGGATACTTGAAACGACAGGAAAATCTTTCTTGATCGAATGAGAAATAGCAAAAAAAAGGGCGTCCGAGAAACGGACGCCCGAAAGACCAGAGTTGGTGTGAGAGACACCACTCCCCGTCGATTTTCGACGGTAAAAAGTTTCAATTTCCGATTTTCATCCAACACGTTCGGAGTGTGATCAACTGAACTAACCTGTTGAAAGGCCGGACTCCCGAAGAGTCTATTATTTATCATGCGGCGGCCAACGCACAGCCAAACACTCCTTGAATCTCAGACGGAAATGGGAAAGTGAAACGAAAGGAAAACGAGGGACTAATTTCGATTCGCGAACGTTTTCTTTTTCAAGGAAAACCCTCAGCGAACGGTCAATGAGACCTTGGTTGAAAACAGTGGAAAAGGAAAACCAACCACCGGCGTCGATTCACAATCGCGTCGGAAAAAAGTTACGTCCTTCAAGGAAAGACGGAAACAAACCCCAAAACACGCAAACCGACGGACGCACCAAACATGCGTCCTGTTAAACCGGTCCGGAACGCGCTAAAACCATCATTTTTAGCCCTCCTAAACAACGGTGAAACAAAAAGGAAACTAACAACCAACAATCTGTTCGGAAAAAAGGAACTAAAAATCCGAACACCATTTTCCTCGCATTGTTCCCCTCTCTTTCTATAACTATCATACACGCTTCTCACGACAATTTCAAGTCAAAAAGCAATTTTTTTGTGTTTTTTTGAAAATTGCCAGACACCTGGAATTTACGCAAACAGGGTAAAATAGGCCGAGTAATTCGCTACAGAGTTTTATGAGGCGAAATAACCCGCTTTTCTTGAAATTCCAACAAGAATTCTCCGCAAAAAGCCGTTCTTGACGGAGACGGTATGGAACGTGGACGTCTCGTCCACATTCCTGATAGAAAATGCTGAAACCCCTGATGCGGGCGAGATGCCCAAGTTCCAAACAATGGAAAAGTCACTGGATCGCAAATTGACTCGGATTCTTGCGGACCGAAGTTGCAACGATTTCATTCTCGCCGACGCAAAAGACGCCGATATGGCGTACGGTCTCTCCGCTCCAGGGCAGAGTCCTGAACATTACGCTCAGGAAGGAGCTTTTCGCACACTTGACCAATACCGTGAGCAAATCCGTGAAGTCATTCGGCAAGGATTGGTCGATATTGTCTTGATGAGCGTCAACACGAACGATTTGCTGACGATCCGGGAACGTTTATTCGCCAATTCGTCGATCACCCCGGCGATTCGGGCAAACGACGCAACCGACATTTGGCTTGCAGGAGCGGAAGGGGTTTACGGCAAGGAGCCTTCCCGACCGTTTCGGACTGCCGACCTGGATCATGCGATGTGCGGCAAGCTCAACTGTACGAAAGAGGAACGCAAACTCGGAGCCGATCTTGGGTTGTACTCGGTAACGTACAACAATAACATGGAGCGGGACTACCAGACGTTGCTTGCGTACAACGAATTTCGTAAAGAAGCGGAACTCAAAGGTTTTCGGCATTTTCTCGAAGTTTTTTCGCCGAATGCCTGCGAACCGAACGCTCCGAAAGATATTCCCAAGTTCGTCAACGATCACATTGTCCGAACGCTTGCCGGCGTTGCGGAGGCGGGACGACCGGTGTTTCTCAAGATTCCGTACTACGGTCCGAAAGCGATGGAAGCGTTGGTGCGGTACGACAGTAACGTCGTTGTCGGCATCCTCGGCGGCGGAGCGGGCACGACGTTTGACGCTTTCAAAATGCTTGCCGATGCGAAAAAATACGGGGCACGAGTTGCGCTTTACGGACGAAAAATCAACAGTGCGGAGCATCAAACGACATTTATCCATTATTTACGAGCGATTGCCGACGGCCAGATCGGTCCCGCCGAGGCGACCAAAGCGTATCACGGCGATCTTCAAAAGCTAAAAATCTCGCCGCGACGAAAATTGGAGGACGATTTGGCCGAAACCGAAACCGCCGTCAGTTATTCCGGCGGCGGCACCGGAAAAAAGAAATCGTTGAATACCGTTACAGTTTCAATGAGCGACGGACAACCCGATTTCAAAAAAATGTCGCAATCGGAAAAGGTCCAATGGAACCTTGAACGATTGAAACGAATCTTTGGGTAACGGGATAAACCAGCCGTCTTACCCATTTTGCCAAAAAAGTACCGCTGTTATCTTAAAAAAACAGATTTTCACTCTGGACAGACCCCGGTAATATTAAGTAGAATCCGCCGATTGACTTTTTCCCGAGTTTCCGCAGGTCGCAGAAAACGGTCGGGTCGATTTCGTCAGGAAGACGCTGTATTTAAAGGAATGACTATGATCGGCTTAATGAAAACCCATTGGAAATCATTGAAAAATCTCTCTTTTTCATCAGGGGCGTTTTTTTTCTGTTTGATTTTTCCTCCAACGACACTCATTGCCCAAAACCAAACGGACTCGCTTCAGTACCCCGGCACCTCGGTCTCCGGCGAATTGGTTCGCTTGGAACGTGTCGCCCCAAACCAATTGCCGCGAGTTTCGCCGGTCCCGAAAGCGACCCCCAAAGCACTTGGTCCATCAAGAGCGGCACCGAAAAACCTCGTTCGTAATGCTGGCCCCGTTGTCGTTGTCGATCAACGCACCTCGGACTTCGTTGCGGGATACATTCAGCCGGTTGCCGGAACGGAAGATATTTCCGCCAGACGGAGTTCCCGTCCGACGTTCAACGACGAAGAGCCGGAAGTCGAACTCAAACCGGTCTCCCGTAACAACGGTTCACGAACAATCGCCGCTCCGTCAAAACAAATCGAGTCGGTCCCCGCTCCCGCAAAGACTTGGGAAGAGCCGGTTGCCGCGAAAAAATCAAGCCCACTCCCTCCCGATACCTCCTCCAAATCCGCTCCGGAAGCCGATCCGGCTCCAACTCCGATCAGACCTGTGGAAGACAAAGAGGAAGAATTTCATCCACATTATCAAAGTGCAACGTTTCTCGGCGTTCAACCGGGAAACACCACAGTGGACCAGGTTGTGGAAAAACTTGGGGCACCTCAGAAAATGACCAAGGTTGGAACAAAAACGGCGCATTTGTATTCCATCGACGAACTGAACCACATTGAAATTCTCTTCGACGGAAATACGGTTTACTCCGTTGAAGTCTCCTTTGTTTCCGAAGTTTATCCGGTCGATCAAGTCCGGGAAATGCTTGCGTCGGAGCTTAAAAGTTCCCGACCGGTCTCCTTTGCGGACGAGCACGGCGACGTGATCGGGTTAATGTTTCCCGAAAAAGGATTAACATTCGTCTACACGCCGTCCGAAGAGCCGGGAGTTCCCTCCGCGATGGTGAAAAAAATCGCAATTCTTCCGATTGCGGCGGAACCATTCATCATTCGCGCGAAAGGATACCTGGAAGATTCGCCGGCGGAAACGAAAAGAGACCTGCTTGCCGCGACTTTCTACGACCCGGACAACCCGGAAGCGCATTGGCTGCTCGCCCAGGTCGAATTGGCTGCCGGCGACGGAGCGTCTGCACTTGTTCATGTGCGAAGAGCCCTGGAACTCGATCAATCCATGCCGCAGTACCACATCACGTTCGCCAAAGCACTTCAAATGATGAATCGGATTGACGACGCCAAGATGTATCTAAAAGAAATGCTCCCGTTGTGTGAAAAATTTCAGCATCAAAAAGCGGTCGCTTTGTGTTTGCTCGGCGACCTCTACCGCCAAGGTACCGGGGTCCATTGTGAACAGGCCTACGAGTATCACAAACAGGCCCTGGGCATTGCGATTTCGCTCAGCGAACATTCGAACCCGACGGTTCGCGGCATTGCCCGGGAAGTTTTGGTGAACGCTCAACTGGGGATCGTCCGAGACATCGCACTGGGAAACTGGGACAACAAATGGTCCGCAATTGAAAAATGGTTCGCCAGTGTCAGGGAAGTTCTCAAAGATCAGGAGGTAACGTCGAAAAAACGGTTGGTTCGGGAATACCTGTTCCGTGTCGCACTGACCGGTCTTTCGGCGCAAGCGGTGGTTTCGGAATCTTCCACTCTTGACCTCTATATCCAAGACCTTTTGACGGCAACGGAAGAGCTGATGAACGTAACCGACGACCCGATCAACCGGCGTCGTATCCAATGGGAGGCCGGCGGCGCACTTTTCGAGGCGATCCAGTCGTTCCAGCGAAAAAAGCAGTTTTCGACGGCCTTGAAATACGGAGAATCGACGGTGGATCTGATGGAATTGGGGATTGCGGGACGAACGAGCGAATCGGATTATTTCCTGCTTTCACGGCTTTACTTTCGCTTGGGAGCGATTCACGCAATCGGTATGAACAATCACCGTGCCGCAATCGTCTGGTTTGACCGGACACTACCGATTTTCGACGACATTTTGCCGGGACTGGGGCCGGAAGAAGCAGGCCGGATCGGTGAAATGCTCGTGAGCATGGGAGTTTCCTATTGGTACGAAAACCAAAAAGAGGAAGCGATTCGATTGTCGGAACTCGGTCTGAAGAAAATCCAGACGGCGGTGGACAAAGGTTATTTGGAAGTAACCGCTCTTTTGATTCCTTACACGAATCTTTCGACGATGTGGAACAAACTCGACGAACAGGACAAAGCGAACGAATACTATCGTGCCGCCACGAAAATCCAACAGACGGTCGTTGAAAGCAGTTCGACGATACGAAAGTAGGGGACGGGAAACGGGAAATGACAAAATCGGGTATTTTGACGGACTATGTTCCGCTTTTGGATTCGATCAAGGTTCGAATTCGCCGTGCGCAGGTTCGGGCAACGCTTTCGGCCAATGCACAGATGCTTCACCTCTACTGGGATGTCGGGCGGACCGTCGCGGACCGGCAAAACGCCGAAGGATGGGGGGCCAAAGTCATTCCCCGCCTGGCCGCCGATATTAAAAATGATATGCCCGAGGTCAAAGGGTTTTCGGCAAGTAATATCAAGCGGATGATCCAATTTTATCGGGAATACCCATTGCTATCCGATTGGGAAACCGAAACCGGGGCCGATACATCATCACTAAACCACTCAATTAGCCCACAGGCTGTGGGCCAATTACCGGAATCATTACTAAATCACTTGATTAGGCAACAGCCTGTTGCCAAATTGCTAGAATCATTACCAAACCAGTCAATTTTGCAACAGCCTGTGGCAAAATTACCAGAATCATTACCAAATCACTCGATTTCGCCACAGGCTGTGGCACAATTGCCTAGTTTTTCGCCGGAGCAACCAATTTCGCCAACAGTGTTGGCAAAAATAAGTTCCGCCGAGGAAATCCGGTTGGAGGTTCTCCAAAAATACGCATTCCTGTTACCTTGGGGACATCACGTTTTGTTGATGGAAAAAATTAAGGAATTTTCGGTTCGCCTCTGGTACATGAAAGAGGCCGTTGAGCAGAGTTGGACACGAGATACCTTGGCGGCGATGATTAAAAAGGATACGTACAACCGCCAAGGAAAAGCGGTAACGAACTTTTCGCTAACCCTTCCACCGCTGGAATCCGAGGCGGTACAACAGCTTTTGCGTGATCCTTACATTTTCGATTTCCTGACCCTGGAAGAACCTTTTCGTGAAAAGGAGCTGGAAAACGCATTGGCGGAAAACCTCCAAAAATTCCTGTTGGAATTGGGGCACGGCTTTGCGTTCATCGGGCGGCAATACCACATCGAAGTCAGTGATCGGGATTATTACCTTGATCTCTTGTTTTACCATCTGGATTTACGGCGTTTTATCGTGATCGAGTTGAAAAGAGGGGAATTTCAGCCGGAGTACGCCGGAAAGGTGAATTTCTACTGTTCGGCGGTGGATGATCTCCTCCGTCGTCCCGGCGATGCGGCAACGCTGGGTTTGATTCTTTGTCAGGAAAAGGACAAGATCATTGCCGAGTATTCGTTGCGCAGACTTGAACAACCGATTGGCGTTTCGGAATATGAATTGACGCGAACGCTTCCTGAATCGTTCCGCTCTGCGTTGCCGTCCATTGAACAAATCGAGACGGAATTCGCCCAAAGGTTCAGGCAAACCACTCAAAAATCGACACGGCAGAATGTTTAACTGCCGTATATTGTGCGGCGAAGTTGTTTAAAAGGGATTTAAAAATGCTGACACCATTACGGTCATATACTGCGGGATTGTTGTTCCTTTATTTTTTCGGGATTTCTTCGTCGATTTTTGCACAGAATGCTGCGTTACCGTCAATTATCGAGGAACTCAAGCTGTCCAAAACCCTTGCGAAACAAAAGGCGTCCGCTCCACAGACGCCGAACTATGTTCCTTCGCAGTTCGACGGTTCAATGACACCGCAACCGGGCCGGATGCGTGATCCGTTTGAGCAAATGGCCGGCGGCGGCACCCCGGAATTTGATAACGGAATTCGGGAGACGCCCGAATTTTCCGGCGAATTTACGCCTTTGCAAACGCAGGAACAACGCTTCAAAGCGGAACTTCAGGCCGATGCACGGCTTAACGACATCTGTTTCACCGACGCCCGCTGCGGTTTTGCGGTCGGCGATCATGGCACCCTCTGGAAAACCGTGGACGGCGGACGAAACTGGGTGCTCGCGAATACCCCGGTCGATTGCTCGCTTTACAGCGTCTCGTTCAGCGATCCGATGCGTGGTGTCGTCGCCGGAGGATTTCGAATACCGTACCTCAATAAGAGCGAAGGCGTCTTGCTCAAAACCGACGACGGCGGCGAAACCTGGCACCGGGTGTCGACACCAGGTATCCCGTTGCTCCGCCATGTCAAAATGGAAAACCGTTCTTACGGCTATGCGGCGGGGGAATCGTCCGGCATGTCGCAAGGCGGACTCTTTCAAACCCAGGACGGCGGACGAAGTTGGAACCCGATTCCCGGTCTGCCCGACGTCGGTTGGAACGATTTTCATTTTTTGGACCCGCAAACCGGGGCTGGTCTCGCTTCGGACGGTTCGCTTCGGATCATGCAAGGGACAATACGCCTCGCTAATCATCTCCCGTTCGGATTACGTCGTCCGCTTGCTTTGGACCTGTTTGACCGGGCAGGCTGGCTTGTCGGCGAAGGTGGGCTTGTACAGACTTCGCAGGATTACGGTGAAAACTGGAACCCCCTTTTGACACCACCTCCGGGAAAGGCGGCGTCACAGTTTGATTTTCAAGCCGTGTTTGCAAGGGAGAACAACGTCTGGATTGCCGGAACGCCCGGCTCGGTGATCTATTATTCCCGGGACGCCGGTCGGACCTGGAATAGTTCCCAAACCGGTGTCACGACACCGATCCGTGAAATCCGGTTCTTCGATCCGACGCGGGGTTACGCCGTCGGCGATCTTGGCGTCATTTTGGAAACGCTCGACGGCGGCGTCCATTGGACCGTACAGCGGCTCGGCGGCTCACGGCTTGCCATGCTCGGCGTTTACATGAAAAGCGAAGAAATTCCACTGGAGTCACTCGTTTTGTACGGTCGGGAATACGGCTACCTCTGTGGCGTCAATATCGTTTCGCAATCGGACGAAAACCCAATTGACGCCGTTCACGAAGCGGTTGTCCGCTCCGGTGGTGTCAGTGCAACGCAAAGCTGGGGATTCACGCTTGACCCGGTGGAACTGAAAATGCCGGTTGCAAAAGTCGTCGAAAGAATCAATCGGGAGAACGGCGGCGAAGGACTTTTGCGTTTCCGTCAAAATCTTGTACGAAATATCCGGATGTGGAAGCCGAACGTGATCACAACCTCTGATCCCCGGTCCGGCGACAGTGCAAGCCGCCAGTTTCTCGCCAAAGAACTGGCCGAGGCGATCCGTGCGGCCGCCGATCCGAACATTTTTCCGGAACAGATTCACGAAGTCGGATTAACGCCCTGGAAGGTCGGAAAACTCTCTCTCGTGTCCAAAGAATTTCAGGGGGAAGTCAACCACGACTCCGGTGACTATGCCGCTCGAATCGGACGCTCTTTGGAGGAATCGACGTTTGGTGCCAGGGGATTGATTCAACCAAATCCGTCGCAATGGTTTTCCCGAACAGGATACCAGGCAATCGTAAACGACCTGACCAACGTTGCCGGCACGAAAAATGATTTAATGAGTGGTATCACGTTGGCACCAGGGGCGGAAGCGAGACGTATCCCGCTCGGCAACGCCGCCGATCAAGCGGAAACGAACCGCAAACAAGTCCAACGGCGGCACCAGATTCTCCGGCTTTGCGACAGCGTTCCGCAAGGTCAGGGAACCGATTCGAATCTCAACACGGTCGCGGTACTCGGAACGTTGCTTCAGGAAATGAATCCCGTACAGATTCCGGAATTGCTTCTCGAAGTCGGATTGCGGTTCAAAAATCAAAATCGCCGGGACGATACGGAGGCCGTGTTTATGCGAATGGTCGAGCAATTTCCACAGCATCCTTACACGGTCGTCGCATTGCAATGGCTGGTTCGATACAATGCGTCCGAAGAAATCCGCTGGTGGTCGAAACGAAAATCCGGTCTCAACGAATCGAATCCCCTTGATTTTACGCGGCAGGAATTGCTTCGGGCGGAATATGTGAAACAATTTTCACGGCTTCTGAAAATGCACGCTCCGGAAGAGTATGCCGCAATGCAACGAAAATCAAACTCCTCTGCCATGATATCGGCGACGAAAGCGGCGGAGCCGCCGTATTTGGACGGTTTGTTCGATGAGGAACTGGATCAGCGGTTTTGGTATGACGCTCCAATCGTTTCGTTTACGCCGAAATCCGGTCCGATCCAACTGGTTTCCGGTCAACAACCGGTTGAACCGCAAGGTTTTTCCGACTTGGGAACGCAAGCGATGTTCCGGTACGACGATGATAATCTTTACATGGCATTTCGGTGCCGAAAATCAAATGGGTTCACCTATCCGCCGCCGGACAACGCTCCCAGGCCGCGTGATCCCGATCTGTCCGGCGAAGACCGCGTCGAAATTTTCCTGGATACCGATGGTGACGCCGCCGTTGCCTTCAAGCTCACGGTCGATTATCGCGGTTGGGTTGCAGAGGATTGCTGGGGGGACAAAAGCTGGAATCCGACCCTGTATGTTGCACGGGAAGAGGACGACCAATTCTGGATGATCGAAGCGGCGATACCGTTGGATCAATTGACCGAATACCCGCCGCAACAGGGAACGGCCTGGGGAATTTCGTTGCGCCGAATCGTTCCCGGCGTGGGAATCGAAAATTTTTCCCAGGAACCCGGCGTGCTCCGGTTTGAGTAATGACGGATTCTCCGGAAACGTATCGACGGCCTGGCAACCAACCCGCAACCAACCCAAAATTGCAAGAAACACCCTTGTTTTTCGCATGATTTTGGGGTAGAATGCACGGATGTCCAAAGCAAAATCGTCCTCCATCGTCCCGAAAAACTTGAAACTCACGCATAACGGAAATAAGGTGGAAATAAGGTTGATTTCCTGGTTTTCGAAACGAAAAACGACCTAAAATCGCAACGACACCCTATTTATTGATTTCGAAAAATGCACAAGGAACATAAGGAAAAAGTCTTTCATTTCCTCCTGATGGCGGCGGCGACGGCGGTTCTGCTGGTCGTCGCTCGCATGGCCAGCGTCATTGTTGCGCCGATGTTGATGGCGTTGTTCCTGACGATCATCCTGCTCGTTCCCCTGCGGTGGCTTCAAAGCAAAGGGTTTTCCAAATTTATTTCGCTCGTGATCGTCATTTTTTGTACGGCGATCCTTTTTTTGGGAATCGCCCGGCTTGTTATCGTGTCGCTGAACGATTTCCTTCACCATTTTCCCAGTTACAAAGCCAAGATCATCAAAAAAGTCGAGTCTCTGGATGGGAAATTGGCGGACCTCGGCTTCACCTTGGGAAACCGTACGATGGAAACCGAAAACTCACATGAGACGCCAGGGGAAACGCCCCCTGCTTTGCCGCCATCGGAGACGCCCCTTCCCCAGCAACCCAGCGACGAACATAGCCGTGTGCCCGATCCGCCACCTGTCGTAACCGTTGAAGAAAGTACCGTAACGGAAGAGAGCACCGCGGAAACGCTTGATCCTTCCGGGGAGGAGGGGGGAAATGAGGACGTTACACCCTCGTCGGATGAACCGCTTGAAGAAGAGGAACTGAATATTGTTTATGACCGTACCTTTTTCCCCACGATCCGGGAAAAACAAAATGCCCCGATTGAGCTCAACACGGAAAGCGTCATGTATTGGGTGGGAAAAGCCGTTGTGGAACTGAGAAATTTGGCAGCCTCCAGTTTTCTCATCATGATTATCACGCTTTTCATGATTTCCGAAGCGACCCGATTTCCGGAAAAGATCGATTGGGCGTTGGGAAAAACCGGCCCGATCAGCAACACGCAATTGCATAATATCGCCAGTGAAATTCGACGTTACCTTTTCATCAAGTCGATTTCGTGCCTTTTGTCTTCGGTGGCGGCAACCATTGTTTACCTTTGGTTCGGTGTTCCCGGTGCCTGGTTCTGGGGCTTGGTGGCGTTTTTCCTCTATTTCATTCCCAACATCGGAGGTGTCATTGCCGCCATCATACCCGGATTGTTGATTTTTATGGCCTTGGACGTGGAAGGACTTTTGCTCTACGCGGTCTGCCTGGTCTCAATCGAGTGTACGCTCGGGTACGGAATCGAGCCGAAAATGCTTGGACACGGACTCGGGATTTCCACGGTGGTCATTTTTCTTTCCCTGCTCACTTGGGGATGGATTCTCGGCCCCGTCGGCCTGTTTCTTGCCGCGCCGCTGACGATTATGGTAAAAATCATTCTTCAGTCGTTCGAGGAAACGGAGTGGATCGCCATCCTTTTGGGGGACAAGTATCAACCGCCGGCAAGGTCGATAATTGACGACTCCCGACGCTGACAAAAGAAAAGGGAAATGCTACAATGCACTGTTCCAAGTAAAACAGCAGCCGGGAGCGAGAGCGACCGGTTTACGTGAAACCGCCACTATAGTGAGTGATACGATGCGATTGATTTTAGAAAAGAATGGTCGTGGGGAGTGCCGTTGGTATTTCTCTCTGGTTTTTTTCGCTCTCTTTTCAATGGTCGTTTTCCCGGGAACTCTTCCCGGTGTGAAAGCGGACGACGCCGCGCCAGAATCGGACGTGCTTTTGACTTCGATTCCCCCGCTGGACCGTTGGAATGATCCGTTTGCGATTTCCATGAAAGATCACCTCAGCGGAAAATCTCCGTCCGCCGCAGGCGACCTTCTCATCGAAGAATTGATTAAGGTTGCCGAAGAATTGACGGGCCTGGCGAAAGCAATGAAGCCGGACTATTCCAGTTATTCGAGTCAAATGGTTTCACTTGCCAAAGCCCAATTGAAGGTTCGTGTTTTAATGGAATCCCTTCATTTTTCGGCGTCGCAGCTTCCGACCGACCAACAAGCTGCGTGGAAAGCCGCCGCCAGAAATCGCTTTATTTCCGCTCTGACGACGGCAAATATCGCGTTGAGTTCAAACGCAATGACACCGGCAGCCAAAGAAATCTCCGCTCTCGGAATCAATTTCTTCCAGCCTTATGTCGATCCCGAAGAACAGTACAAAAAATCGCTTGAAGAATTGGGGCCTCCGAAACCCGCTTCCAGTTCGATGTCTGAAGAGGAATATGAAAGCGGCGGCAATCAAGGAAGTGGAGTGCTCTTCAACGCTTGCAAGGCGTTTGTGGAAGGGTACAAACCCGGTCCGGTGGACGATGCAAAAATGGAAACGCTCGTCAATGCACTTATCGCCCCGGGACGAACGTCTCTGCAAGGTTATGTCCCGAAAGATTCAACGGGGAATTACGGTGGTGGGATGCGTGACGACACGGAAGTGGATTCGGATTACACCCCGTCCGCGCAACAACAATCCCGACCGGCCGGTGGTCTGAATTTCGGTGGAAATAATACGGCGAACACACGGCCCGCACAGCCCCGGGAATCGTTGGACGATTCCGTTCGAAAAAGTGTCGCATTCGCCCTCAGGCAAATGCTTCGGGACGAAGGGACGAAAATGGGAGCGAAAATCGCTGCCGCTTATTGTGCTTTCGCAAGCAAAGAGGAAGATTACGTACCGGAAATTGTTCTCTTTCTCGAACGTTCGGAAAAAACGTTGAACGAAAAAGACCTCGATCTTTTGGTGTCCCTTCCCATTGAAGCGGATTACGCCAAAGACCCCCGGATCGGTTTTCTGATGAGCCAAATTTTGTTTGCCGTCGCACCGGAGCAAAATTCCAGTAGCCGTATCCAAATCATCGACGCATTCGAACAATCGAGCAGTGCCGCTCCATTTCTCGTCAACGGGTTGGAGCAATCCCGAACGCTGGGGATATCGCTGATCGTTCTTTACAATGTCGGCGATGGGGATTCCGCCGTTCACGTGGCAAAACTGCTCGGCGACCAATCGGTCGAATCCGGATTACGAACCAGCCTTTTGGAAATTCTCGGTCAAACCGGAGACCAACGGGTTGCCCCGGCAATTCTCAAATGCTTACCGAATCCCGAATTTCGGGAAGCCGCAAAAGCAGCCCTCATCCGAATGGGGACTCCCGCCGAGGCGACGGTTGTAACGATTTTCAATGCGAAAAAACCCCAGTTTGATGTGATCGCGTTGGAAATTCTTGCGAAAATCGGCTCTTGGAAGTCGCTCTCTCTGCTTGGAAGACAGTTGGCCTTCTACGCAGAAGCAAAAACACCGGCGGCGGCCTCGAAAATGGAGGAAAAGCCCAAACTGATCTTGGAATCCGCCGTGCAAAACGAACTCCTGCAAAAAACGATAGAAACCGGAACCACGATCGTTGCCCGAATGACGGGAACCAGTCCGCCGGATTTCAAAAATCCAAACGCCTTGAAAGGACCGGGAATGCCCGGTCTGGGAGTGTCCGGCGATTTGAGTTACGACGACCCCGGTTCCGGTTTTCGGCCTGGTACGCCCCGTGTACAGGACGGCAAATCTCCGCGCACCCTTGCGAAAAAGGGGGAGAATCCCGGCAATGCTCCGGTCAATTGGATGCAGGGACTTGCGATTGCCGGATCGGCCAAGTTTGATGAGGCGACGAAAATTTTGTCCCGCGCGACCAATTACGATTCCGGCAAAAAAGCGGGAGAGGAAATGTGGTCCTTAACCTGGGTTGCCGTTTATTTCCAGATTGCCGCGAGACAAGTGAACGATTATTGTTTGCCGCTTGTGGAGTCGGACGCGCAGAAATCAATCGAGAGTTCCATAACCCGAATTGAAAATCGCTACAAAAAATACATTCAGGAGCGCAACCGTATCGGAGGGGCCAAGAATGCCCGGCAGGGGTTTGAAGAAGGATTTTCCCCAAAAATGCAACCTGCCGGTTTGGGCGGGATACGTTAAAACACCAAGGGCATAGGGCATAGGGCATAGGGCATAGGAAATACTCATCACTCATCACTCATCACTAATCACTAATTATTAATTATGTACGACTATTACGGCTGGGCACCTTACGTTTCCGTTGGGCAAAGATTGGCAAATGCCAAAAAATTCGTCACGCAGAAACTCAAAGGCAAGGCAAACCCGATTACGGTTGACGGGCGAAAGATCACGAAAACATTTTGGGGCGACGCCTGGTGCGAAAATCTTGAGACGTACAGCGATTTCGAGAACCGGATGCCGCGAGGCCGGACTTATATTCGCAACGGATCGGTCGTCCATCTCGAAATCGACAAGGGCGTCATCAAATCCTACGTGGCCGGTTCGGACACGTACGAAATCGTCGTGAAAATCGACCCGCTCCACCCGGAGCGATGGAAGGCGATCAAGAAAAAGTGTGCCGGAGAAATCGGTTCCGTTGTCGAACTGTTGCAGGGCAAATTGTCGAAGCACGTTCTCGGGATCGTAACCGACAAAAAGGAAGGACTTTTTCCGTCGCCGAAGGAGATTAAACTCGATTGTTCCTGTCCCGATTGGGCGACAATGTGCAAGCACGTTGCGGCAACGCTCTATGGTGTCGGCGTGTTGCTGGACAGAAGCCCGGAACTGTTTTTCAAACTGCGCGGCGTCGATCATTTGGAGCTGATCGATTCGTCGGTCTCCATTGCAACGGGCAAGAAGGATTCCGAAACGTTGGACGAAGGATCGCTGGAAGACATTTTTGGCGTCGAGCTTGCGGATTCGCTGGAGCCGAAGACCAAAGTGAAGAAGAAAAGTGCGGTGAAGAAGGTCGCAAAAAAGGCGGCGAAAAAGGCAAAAGCGAAAATCGCCAAAAAACCGGTGAAAAAACCGGTGAAAAAAACGACCAAAAAAGCAGCCAAAAAAGCGACGGGAAAAGCCGCAAAGAAAAAAGAACCGCTGCCGAAGAAAGCCAAAGCCAAGACCGCTTCTCGAGTTTCGCGGTTGGCAAAGAAGAAGGCCGTCAAGAAAAAAACGGCAAAGAAATGAGCGGGGAAGTTCCGTCGGGACTGGCCGGTACCAGGAGGATTGCAAAGTCCCTGGGAACGCAGGCTTCCAGCCTGCGCGAAGGTTGCGGGCCCTGCACAGGTAGAAAGCCTACGAACTCACTGGCAGGCTGGAAGCCTGCGTTCCCAGGAAATGCGTTCCCAGGAAAAATGCGACTTTGCAATCCTCCTGTGGCCGGTGCTCCGCGACTTGAATCGAATCGGTTTATTGATAAAATTTCCCTCGTAAAGTTCGCTCGTTTACCGCTCTAACAAAACTTGAAAACATGGCCGACAACGACACCGTACGTAGTGGAAAGGAATTTGGGATCGGAATCCCGCAAAAAACGGAAGGGTTTTTCCTCAAAGGTTCCGCTCATCTCGATTGGGGAATGAAAGACCGGCTTTCCCGGATTTTTAATCCGAAATCGGGCCACTCCGTAATGCTTGCGTTCGATCACGGATACATCATGGGCCCGACCTCCGGTTTGGAGCGGATGGATCTGACCATCACGCCGCTCATGGATTACGCCGATTGCCTCATGTGTACCCGGGGTGCGTTGCGTTCCATCGTTCCGCCGACGATCAACAAACCGATTTCGCTTCGCTATTCCGCCGGTTCGACGATTCTGACGTACTTGAACGACGAGTGCATCATGGACATTGAGGAAGCGGTCCGACTCAATGCGTCGCTCTTGGCCGTGATGGTTGCCGTCGGGGATCAAAAGCATGAAGGACTTACGATTCGAAACCTGACGAAAACGGTCGATTTGGGAACAAAACACGGCATCCCGACGCTGGGCGTTACCGCCGTCGGCAAGGAACTCGTTCGGGACGCCCGGTATTTGAGTATGGCAAGCCGCGTCTGTGCCGAAAACGGAGCACACGTCGTGAAAACCTACTACTGCGAGGAAAATTTTGAGGAAGTGACCAACTCGGTCCCGGTTCCGGTTGTGATTGCCGGAGGAAAGAAACTCCCTGAAAAAGACGCCCTCGAAATGGCGTACAGGGCGATCAACGAAGGAGCCGCCGGTGTTGATATGGGACGCAATATTTTCCAGGCGGACAATCCGGTCGCCATGATCCGGGCAGTTCGGGCAATCGTCCACGACGGCGAAAAACCGGAAAAGGCGTATGAACTTTATCGGGCCTATTCGTCGTAAATTAACGTCCACCCGGTTTCCAACGGTTGTGAATCCACCAATACTGATCGGGATGTTGTCGGATTCCTTCTTCTAAAAGCGTGGTGTACCACTGCGTCAGTTGTTTGACATCTTCAAGTTCCGGCGTCGGACAAAGCGGATCGAATACGCCGGAAACGTGCATGTCGAAAGAGAGCGGGCGGCCATCGTTCCGTCGGGTGGCGTAACAGACCGCAAGCGGGGCCTTGTACTGCAAACTGAGTAGGGCAATCGCTTTATAAGCAGACGCCTGCCGCCCGAAAAAAACAACACGGCATCCCCGTCCGCCTGCGGACTGGTCCGCAAGAAAGGCCATCGTGTCGTTCCGTTCCAGAACGGCAATAATCGGATCGGGTCCGTCGTTTTTCGAGAGAATAAACTGACCCGTCATCCCGCGAAATTCTTCAACAAAATCGTTCAAATAAGGATTATCGAGTTTTCGGGCAACCGTGTAAGTCGGGTAACCAAGCAAGCCGAGCAGGTATCCTCCGATCTCAAAATTGCCGAAGTGACCTGTAACCAGAATCAACGGACGGTCCACGCAAAGCAACTGGTGAATAGCGTCGATGTTATGGAGATGAATGTGTTCTTTCCAGTTACTTTCGTGAATCTTGCGAGGACAGTGGGCAACTTCCGTGACGAGCAGAAAAAGGTGTTCCCACATGCGCCGGGTCAAATCACGTCGCTCCTTTTCGTTCAGCTCCGGAAACGCATGGCAAAGGTTGTCGTCAGTCAACTTGCGTCGAATCCCAAGAATATCCGTCGCCAAAATTGCCAAACCTTTCGAAAGGGATTGGCAACTTTCGATGCGTAACGATTGAATCACGCAAATAAACACGCGAACGATGAGGTAAACGATGTAATCCATAGTCAAGGGAAGGTGTCTTTTAGCCGGTATGGGGCTTGCCCCGCCGCTAACGGGGGTGCGCCGAAAAAACGAACACGCGAAAACCCGCAAGTTTCGGCGGAGTACCGCCTGCACTTGCGGCTCTTTGTCGTCTATTCGGTCAATCCTTCCCGGATGGCTCGCTCGGCCCAAAGTTTGGGGCTGCCGATGAACGCATCAATCGAGCTTCCGGCCAAATGCGGCGTAATTGTAACGTTATCAAGCGTCAAAAACGGATGGTCCGGCGGAATCGGTTCCTCGTCGAACACGTCCAACGCCGCCCCCATGATTTGGCGGTTGCGCAAACACTCGATCAGTGCTTTTTCATCGACCAAACCACTTCGGGCCGTGTTGACCAATATCGCGCTCGGCTTCATCAGGGCAAGCTGCTCTTTCCCGATGAGGTGGTGCGTCTCTTTGGAATATCTGGCGTGAACGGAAACAACGTCCGAGTTTTGGAGCAATGTCGGCAGATCGACCATTTCCACGTTTCCGGTATCTCCTTGAACAAACGGGTCGAACGCGATGATTTTCGAGCCGAACGCCGTCAGGAAGTGAGCGACCAATCGCCCGATTGCTCCGAAACCGACCAGCCCGACCGTTTTGCCGTTGAGTTCCGGAATATTCATTCCGTTCGGATAATCCCGGGTCCAGTTTCCGCGACGCAGTTCGGCATGGGATCGGGCAAGGTTCCGAATTTCCGCAAGAATCAACCCGACCGTACATTCCGCAACCGCTCTCGCATTTCGACCGGGAGTGTTGAGAATGGAAATGTTTCTTGCGTCGGCGGCTTGTTTGTCGATGTTTTCGATTCCGCCCCGAAAAACGCCGATCCACCGGAGACGTTTTGCGGCTTCGATCATTGCCCGACCGACGGGAGCGAACTGAACGACGATGATGTCAAACTGATCCAACCGCTCGAAAAACCGTTGCGGCATCTCGATGATGTTTGGCCCGTGAAGTTCGATCTGGAGATTCGCTTCCTGAAGCTCTTCCAGTGTGGGATGCTCCCACGGACGGATTTCAATTTCGACTCCCCGCTGTGTGAGAGCTTCCAATCCGGCTCGCATCAAAGACTCGGAGATATAATGATCGCTAATGGCAAGTAGTTTCATTGGGACAAACCGTGTGTGAAAATAATGGAGTCGCCGCACCCCGTACGGCGTTCACGGTAGAGTATAAGAAATTCCATTCTTATTGACAATGCCCCGCAAACAGCGGTAAGAGAACTGCAAAGTCCCTGGGAACGCAGGCATCTTGCCTGCGCGAGGCAGGCTGGAAGCCTGCGAACCCAGGGGCAGGCAAGATGCCTGCGTTCCCAGAGGTGCCCTCAATTTCTATCCATTTTGAACAATGCAGTTCTCTTGGGGGCAAGACCCGCCGCTAACGGTTTTTCAGACTGAGATCGAGTTCTTCGAGAAAATCGTCCGCCAGTCCGTAGGAAGCGGCGAGAATCTTGATGGGGTGAAACGTTTTTTTCGTCGTCCCCTGTTCCATTTGCATCTTGCATGTACTACAGTCGGTCACGCCGGCTTGAATAGTGGCGTCACGTAATGCGGAAAACAGACGGACGCCGAGCCGCAAGCTCAACGGGTAATTCGCTTTTTTCAGGCCGAACGTACCGGCCATACCGCAACATCCGCGTTCCAAACGGCGAATCTCCAAACCGGGAATCAAACGGAGCAACGATTCCGCCGAGGTCGGCGACGTGAGATTTCCGCCGCCAATCACAAGGCTGCGGCATGGGGCGTGATATCCGAGAGTTGCGTGAATCGGTTGAAAATCCAAACGCAAACGCCCTTCCAAATGCGATTGGTAAAGAAACGTGCAAAGGTCCGTCGTATTGTCCGCAATGAGTGCCGTGTCGGGATCGGAACAAATCAACGGATATTCCCGCTGAAGACAGACCGCCGCCGCCGGTTCGAGTGCAACAATTTTGTAACCTTGCCGGACAAGATCGGCAAACACGGTGACGTTTTGAGCTGCAATCCACTCGGCCCGGTCGCTGTGGCCGCTTGCGATGGCGGTCAAACCGCTGCTTTGTTGCCGCATCGGAACAAGAACGTGAAATCCCTGGTGTTCGAGAACCTTGACCGCGATTTCCGGTAGCCGGGTATCACAGTAATTGCCGTAAATGTCAACGAGAATCGCAACTTTTGTGTCCCCTCTTCGTTGCGGTCGAGTCAACCGCCGCGACCAGGCGATTTTCGTCAGGTACGGAATTTGTGCCAACTTGGGAAGTTTTCGTCCCTGTGGTATTCCGACCGTTTTTTCGGCGCACCAACGAAAGAGGCGATTGCCGAGAAGGACATTCAGTCCACTACTGAAAATGGACAACCGCTTCAAGACCGAATCGATTTTCGTGAAAAACAGTTCGGCAAACGGCAATCCATGGGCGGCGGCGTAAGCGGCTTTTCCCCGAAACGCAAGGTAAGGGATATTGACTTGAACCGGACATTCCACGCGGCAAATTTGACAGTTCAAACAAAAGTCGGCAACGGTTTTCATCGCGGAATCGGTCAAAACATCCAATTCGAGTTGATTGTTGAGAACGCCTTGCATCAGATTCGCTTTAGCTCGCGGCGAAGCGATTTCGTCGGGAACGTGCCGAAAGACCGGGCACATACGCAGACCGTCCCCCCGACTACGGCACAGTCCGCATCCGTTGCACGCCTGAGCGGCCAAATGGACCGGCGCCGGGTCCCATTTCAACTGCAATTTCAATTGCTCTCGTTGTTCCGGGGAAATCATGGGGATGGGTGTGATACTTAGCAGCGGGACAACTTTCTATTCATAACTCAAAGTGTAAACGAAATGATATTGAAACCGGAGAAAGTGTTGAAATTTAAGGGCATCGGGAATCGGGAATCGGAAATTGGAGGAAGTTTTTCACTTATCACCTATTCCCGATGCCCGATGCCCTTGACTGTTTTGAGTTACCATTTGTTTACGGTTTGAGTTCATAAAAACCAACAATCACCGATTTGTTTTGAAACGGCTTTGCGTCGGAAATGCCCGGTTCGAGGAATGGGTTTTTCTCTTCGCCCAACGAGGCCAAATAGGAGCCGGGTTCGAGAATCTGCGTTGAAACCTGCGAAAGCGTCCCTGCGATGTTCGGCCAGTTGTCGAATTGCGACACCCTCGCAGCAAGCAGGTTTTGGCAGGTCGTGTCCGTCGTTGCGAATTTCTGTAACACCGTTTTTTGGCCTGCAACGATCTTTTCTGTTTCGTAAAACGTTCCGTCCGGCGAACAAACGATCAGTTTTTCAAGATCGACGCCAAGCTGGTTGACGACCGTCGGCGATTCATCGGTCCAATGAAACTCCAGCCCCCGCAACTCGGTTGCCGCTTTCCGCACTCCGAAATAGGCGGGAACGCGAGGTTGAATCCAACCATTCGTCAAATTCTGCTCGCCGCCGGGCCAGGAGACCAAGTCGTACTTTTGACGGCTTCGGTTGGCAATGATGGTCGGCTCGGTCCCGTTGTCGAACACGCAACCTCCCCGTGGTGTCAGGGTGCTGTAAAAACCGACAACTCCGAACGTCAACGCTTCTTCACGCCGTTGGTCGAGAATCGTAACCGAGGAAACGCTTGTGTAGCGAACAAATCCCTCTTGAGCAAAATTCGTTCCGAGAACCAAAGCACTCGCCAGGAGCGAAACCACCGGAACGGTCCAAAGCAACCAAATTCGCCGGTTTTTCCACGACAACACGTAAACATTGACCGGCCCGATCAGGACGGCAAACACGAGAATCAGGATGGAAATCGCCCTGATCGGGACTCCGACCGATTCCGAAGTCGGCAGGATTTCTACAAGGCGGCGCGGATCGCCGAAAAAGCCCGAACTGCTCCCGCCGCCAAGACGATAATGACCTCTGCCGTAATACATTTCGCTGCGCATCGCACTGGTCCAAGCGTCGGAATGGGCGAGAATCTTGTCGCGGATCGTCGTAATCGCCTCTTCGGACGCCCCCGCCGGTTTTTTGAGGAGAAAAGCGGTCCCGATAACGGCGTCCCACCGGGTAAAATCGCTTGACGACTGAATTTCCTTCCACTCTTTCGGGGCTTTCCATTCGGTTCCGATGACGCAGAGAATGCCTCCACATTCGACGTACCGCCGCAATGCTCTGCCAATCGGCTGCGAATCGGGAATCGTGTTCAGTTCTTTGTCCGTAACAAGAACCGCGTCAAATCGGGTCAGTGCCAACCAGTTATCGCTCCATTGGTCCAAATCCCCTTCACTGCGCCAAAGCGAAATTTCACGAACTTGAGTAACCGCGCCGCCCATGCCGCCCGCTGCTACGGTTGCCGGATCGGGAGCAGGTGGCACGGAGGCCGGATCAGGCTTAACCCCTTGCGAAAACAGGTCACGAAACGCCGTGCCGGTTTTTCCGCTGACCAAAATGTGAGCGTTGGAAGGAACGGAAGTGGGGAGAGTTGAGCCGTAGGAAGTATAGGCGGAATGATGTATCCATGAATTGCCCGGTTCGCAGTGTTGCGTCGGTACATCGACGCGGAACGTCGGGATTTGCGCGTATCCATTGATTCGCACGACGGCTTCGATGGAGTTCATCGGAACCGGCGGTTGCAGGATCACGATTTGAGCGGTTTGTCTGGCGGGGACTTCGACCGAACCGGCGGCACTCCGCAAACCGTATTCGGCATACGAGTCGTTTTTCAGTTGAATTGTAACGGTCCGCGAAGCCGACGTACTTCGATTTTGAACCCGGAAACGGTGTTCGATCATCCCGTGCGTCGTCGCTTGTTGTCCGGTCAACGTCGCGCAAAACGGAACGTGTTGAACGGTTACATCCCCGTAATCGGCAGCGAAAATGGGACCAACAAACAGGAAAACGAGCGTACAAAGAATCAATCGGGATTTCATGGAAGACAATGGGCAATGGGGCGTCGGACTCCGATTCCTCTTTTTGTAGCTTATTTTTGAAAGAAAACAACCACGTTCAAAAGCAAAAATGGTTTTTATGCACCCGCCGGTCGACCGGTCGATTTTGCCAAATTCAGGAGGATTGCAAAGTCGCTTTTTTCCTGGGAACGCAGGCTTCCAGCCTGCCAGTGAGTTCGTAGGCATCCTACCTGCGCAGGGCGGAGACTTCATTCCGCAACCTTCGCGCAGGCTGGAAGCCCGCGTTCCCAGGGACTTTGCAATCCTCCTGTTGGCCAAATCACCGTACTTGCGGCGAGTGGAGTGATCGGTTACAA
>CAZNVM010000048.1:0-20396 GCA_964576215.1 uncultured Planctomycetaceae bacterium | reverse complement strand
CAACTGCAAAGTCCCTGGGAACGCAGGCATCTTGCCTGCGCGAGGCAGGCTGGAAGCCTGCGAACCCGGGGGCAGGCAAGATGCCCGCGTTCCCAGGGGGGGCCTTAATTTCGATCTATTTTAAACAATGCAGTTCTCTTGAAATTTTTCCGATTTTTCCCTTGATTTTTTTTCGGTTCCGATTAAAATAGAATTAACGGTGGTGCTTCCTCGAAGCGTTTTCGAGGAAAAGAGCACCGCCAGCCCGAAAACAGAGACGCAATCGTGAGATTGCGCGAAAACCAACGCAATCTCACGATTGCGGCTCTGTGACGGACCGACCCACAACCCTTTTCTCCGACGACCGGAAGGAAGAAACACGAAAATGACAACCAAACGACTTCTGCTGGCAATCGCCGCAGCTTGCCTATTTTCCCCCCCCCCCCCGATCTTAACAGCCGCCGAATACACCGTCGGGCCCGGTGGTTCTTACGCAAATCTTGAAGCTCTTCGCACGGCAACAGGAGTTCTCAAAAATGGCGATACCATCGTCATGAACGGCGATGACAATTCGCTGACCGAGGCCTTTACACAAGCAAACCTCACATTCGGCGGCTCGGGTAAAATAACTTCTTCTGCCGCTTATTGGGATCTGAACCAGTTTTACATGAACTTTTCCACCGATAGCACTCTCACGATTGATTCGGACTCGCTGGAATTCAGTAATTTTGAGAACGGACTAATCGGTACGAGCACCACCAACATTCGCGGTGGAACAAATATATTCACTGGCAATTCGTCATACAACGGCGGGGCGATTGGCGGCGACATCGCCACCATTTCCGACGGAAAGAACACATTCACCGGCAATTCGGCAGGCGGACAAGGCGGGGCGATTTACGGCCACGACGGTGTCACTCTTTCCGGTGGAGAGAACACGTTCATCGGCAATGCGGCAAGCTACGACGGCGGGGCAATTTACAGCATCTATAATGTCACCATTTCCGGCGGAAAGAACACATTCACCGGCAATTCGGTACTACTCAACGGCGGGGCGATTTGCAGTTCCGATAATATCTCGCTTTCCGGCGGCACAAACACATTCACCGGCAATTCGGCAGGTTACAGAGGCGGGGCAATTTATGTCTATGGTGATGCCACCCTCCGGGCAACTAATGGCGATTTCACTTTCCGGGGAAACAAAGATAGTGTCGACACAACTGCAAAAGCCAATGCCATTTATTTAGCCGGTGGGAGCAGTTTCAGTCCGTACACTATCACTTTTGTTGCGGAAGAGGGACAAAACCTTTATTTTTACGACCCGGTGACGAGTGCTGCAAATCTGTATCGCTCCATCAAAATCAACCCACTGGCATCGGACACCGGCAGAATTGTGTTCGACGGTTCCGACTACACACGAGCAGTTGACCGTACAAGTGCCGTCTATGGCAACACGACGGTCGGTTACGGCGAACTCGACTTGAAAGGCAACGTTGTCTACGGTGCCGCCAACAACACCGGCAGTTTCACGCTCGGCGAATGGGCAACGCTTTTGACCGATGCCAGCACGAACCGGATTCAAGCGAACACGATCACGGTGAACGGTAACGTCGGAATCAACAGCGGCGGCGTATTGGAACTGGCGGCGGCGCAAGGAGTTACATTCAACGGCACCATGTACGTCGGCCTCGGTCTTGAGGATTTCACTTCTGGTGTCATTTCCGTTCTCGGCAATTTGACGTTCGGCAACAAGGCCGCGCTGGGCCTCTACTGGGGCGATTCGGTGACACCGCTGGACGGATGGAGTCAAGTGTACGACATGTCCGATTTGTTCCTCGCCACAGGCAAAACGAGCGGCTGGGGGAATTTCGATTTTAACATGTCCAGTTTCGAGGACTCGAATTTTGAATGGACGTGGAACGGCAACGTGTTGACGCTTTCGTACATCGGCGGCGATCCCAGCACGACTCCGGAACCGGCGACGCTGTTGGTGCTCGGCCTCGGCACAATCGGCGCAGGTTTCGTTGCAAGACGTCGGAAGTAAGGAGAATCAAGATACCCGTTCAGTGGGGTTTTGAGAGGACTTGCAATAGCGCGCCCTTAGTAGCTGTCGGTGGCACCAATCAACGCGCCCTTATTCCCTTATTTTTGTACCGATAAGGGAATAAGGGCGCAGTAATTGGGGGCGATCCCGGTCGCTAAGGGCGCACTATTCCAGCACAAAAACATCTTGACAAAACACAATTTGTCTCCGTAGTATAGCTCCATTAAAACCGCTCACTTGCGTGCGCGGCTCTGATTACGCCGGGCGGATTCAAGAGCGGCCGCTTCCGCTGTCTTTTTCTCCACGACAGCCAAAGCGAACCAGCCGTTTTCGAGACGGCACATCCCCGTGGTCAACTGGGCAAAGCGTTCGTCCGTTTCGAACAACGGCGGAACCAACGGCAACGTACGGCTCGGCGGAAAGATTTTCGCAAAAACGGTCCGCAAAGCAAGCTGTGTCTTCGCGTTTTTCGGACCGATCACATGCCCTTGATCCCGGACAAGGCAGAGAATTCCGTTGTCATCATACTCCGGTCGGTAATTCACGATAAACCGAAAATCTTTCCAAACGGAACGGTTGACTTTCATTGCGTTCATGGAAAGCGTGATCTCGATGCTTCCTTCTTGAAAACGTACATTGACAGGATCCTTTTCGGCAAAGGCAAGAATCACCGGGTCGTTCTCGTTCGGTTCCTCCGCAAACTGAGGGCGACCGATTTTTTCGGCAATCTGTTCCCGTAATTGCTTCACGGTCATGGTTTTGCCCGCCAGGTTAAAACTTTGAATCGCCGTTTGAACCGCCGATTCGTGAACCTTAAAATCGGCAAACGCTCCATGAATCGTTTCCGGCTCCAAAGTATGACTGCCAAGTGAAACATCGGAAGACAACCGCCAGGAAGAAAGAAGCCAATCGTTCGTCGTAGACGCATCTTTCCTTTCAACCGACAGCCCTGCCCGATCCATCGGGTCCAAAACGGTCTTTCGGAAGTTTTCATTGAACTCACGGAGCCGCTCGTCCACCTCGGCGTCAATCCGTGAACCAGCGGCCCGGGAAATTTTCATTCGCGTTTCAGCTGTGATTTGATTCTCTTGCGACGCAAACTGATTCTTGGCAATCTCCTTGACCAGATTTCCCAAAAGAGGTAAACCGTCCACGCCGGTCTGCACGGAGCGTAAATAGGTACGATTATTGACGCCAACGGTCGCCGGCGTGTACTGAAACCCTTGTTCCGTCCATTCAAGCCGTTTTTCTCCGAGAAAGGTCGCGTAGGAACCGCTGGTTACTTTTGTGTTTTTCACTTGCGATTGACCGGTTGCCGAAACCTGTCCGGTAATGCGAAGCGACATATTCAGGCGGTCCGGGGCTGGATACAGGACCAATTTGACGACCGTTTCCGTTCGCCGAAACCCGACGACCCGGCGACCAACGATAACATCGTGAACACGGTCAAATTCCGGATCACGGGAAGGAAGCAGATAATTGATTAAGGCTTCGGAAATGAAAAACTTGATGTTCGGCCCCCCGTAAATCGTTTGCGAAAATTTGCCGAGTTGATGCAGGTTTTCGTCTGGACAAAGGCGAAGTCGTTGGGAAAAATCGGACAACGTTTCGTTTTCCGACGGCAAGCGTTCCTGCTCGTACTGCTCCAGGGCTGCAAGAAACACGAGCGGATGCACCGTATTGTCTCTCCAATGGTCCAGCTCGCGTTTCCACTGGACAATAGACGGATGAGAAAGAAATTGTTTTTGCTCCGGCGTAAACGAAAACGTCAAACGGCTCAGAATCAGATTGGCTGTGTCGCAAATGTCCAGCATCCGTTCCGGGGCGAGAGAATCTTTCGGGGCGAGATTCTCGAAAAAGGTGCGATTCCACTCCAGTTGTTCGGAAAGCGTGGAAAGAGCAAGGTACTCATCCCAGTTTTTCGCAGCGGGGTTGGCGGAAAGTTCATCGAAAAAATGCCCCAATTCTTCCGTTTGGATTCGAATTCGGTCAAAATCCGCTTTCGTGCGAGCGGTGTAAGCGGAGGTTTCGGTCAGCGATTCGTAAACGAGCCGATACAAAACGATACGCCGCTCCAAAAAAAGCAGAATTTCGTCCAACGGTACGGCGTGTTCCGAAACCTCGTTTGCGGAGATTTCCTGACTGACACCCCTCAGTTTCGCAAGCAGTTCCGGAACACGGGCTGGATTCGAGTGAAACGCCCGATCAACGGCGTCCAATATTTCCGGTAATTGTTCAAGCGAATTTCTGAGTCTGTCGGGCAAAGGGGGATTTGCATCGGCGGTTCGTCGCAGGTAGTTTTCAACCAGTTCACACAACGAAACCGGATAAGTTGCGGAATGATTTTCGCGGGAGTTGGCAACACCAAACGGGAAAAAAAAGGGGAGCAGAAACCCCAGCCAAACGAAGATTCCGGCGAATCGGCGGCAACCCTGCGAAAATGTGCGGATTGCACAAAATGGTTTTTTTGCGAAAAACATGCCGATTACCGAAAGATTTCCCCGAATTTCAACCCTCTGGCCGACTTCTTATTGTTCGACCAGAGACCCCACACAGAAATTTCGGCATTTTGCCTCCAAAAGTGGACCGAATCGCGGTAGAATCGTAATCTTCCATGTTCGCTTGCGATTGATTTGACGCCTTTTCCCATTTTGCCCGATACACGGACTGATACCGTCATCGCACTCAATCGCCAAAAGCGGTGTTTTCGGGTAAAGTCTCTTACCGCCGCTAACTTGAAACCAGCTCCATTTCGATCCGTTCCAGACGGGATTCGATTTGCTGGTCGATTGTTCCCAAAGAGGTTTCGAGCAGACATCCGCCACGAGTGATGCGAACGTCCGAAAATATCTCGGTCTTCGCCGCACCGGACAGTTCGTCGATCAGGATTTGAATCTGCGGTTCCAGCGTTTCGTAATCGGTCGGATTGAGGCGGATTTTCATTTGAGAACAACCGACCGCCAGTTCCAGAGCTTCCCGAAGCAATCGGAGCGGAACTTCAATCATTTCGGGCAGTTGCCGGCCAATCGCTCTTTGGGCAATCGCAGAAGCAACATGAACGGCACTCTGCTCCCAAAGCAACAGGAACGATTGCTGCGCCGTCTCAAGCTGCTGCACCGCACTTTGCAACGCAGGAAGAAGCGTTTCAAGTCGGCCTGCCAGGAGAATTTGGACCTCCTGCTTCACTTTGGCGTCGTGGTCCAGCGAAGCCTGAAGTTCCCCGTCGGCGTAGCCCGTTTTGCGACCTTCGTCGTACCCCTCTTTTTGACCGAGTTCGTATCCGGTTTGATACGCTTGGGTTTCCACCTCTTTTCGCTTCTTGTCCAAAACCTCGGTTTCTTCCGTGAGCCGTTTCTGAAGTGCTTCGGAATCGAGTCGGCTTTTTTCGGCAAGAGCGTGCGAGAGTTTCTGCTCAATTTGAATTTCTTCCCGAAGTTTTGCGACCCCGTTCCGGGTGGCTTCCATGATTTCCCTGGCTTCCGCCTTGATTTTGGCAAGATATTCCTCCGCTTTCGTCTGGAGATCGACGAAATTGAACGTAACCGGCTTGAAAATCACCGGCGGTGTCGTTGCGGGGGAATCAATCATAAATTCGCTGTCGCACCCTGTGCGGCGCGATCGAGAGGGAAAAACATGAGCGAGCGAACTCTAAGATATTTTTCCACAAGACGCAAGAGGAAAAAATGATTCTTTCCTTCTGTTCCCTCCCCATCTGCCGATGCACGATCCAACGCTAAAAAGCAATCTCCCCCAAAATACTCAAATCCCCTGTATTCACACGACTACGACGGTTTTGCGGCCTGTGCCACGAATACCGATCCTGCTTTTTCTGCCTTTTATCGGAATTATTCGCTCTTTTAGGAAAGAGGCGAATGTTCCTGTCCGATAAAAGGAAGGAGTAATCCAAGGTTTAATTGGGTACTGCCGGAAAAGATTTCAAGAAATTGAATAGTTTAAATATTTTACGGAAGATAGTCAAAATCTTCCGACAGTAACTCCTCAGGAGAGTAAAATGCGAAGCAGCTTAGGACAAATCTTTTTTAGCCTCGTTGTCGGAACGTGTTTGGTGGCAACCGCGTTTGGACAGGCGAGAAATCAAGGAGCCGTTCAACAAGCCGAGTATTGGCAATCGTCGGCAACGCCGCAAAAACCAGTTTACCAAACCGTCAGTCACACCGATTGCGGTTGTTCCCAACATGCGGCACCTGTTCCGACAGCGGCGTTCAACAGTTGCGAACCTTGCGGAGAAGTTTACGGCGGGTGCGACACCGGATGTTCGACCGGATGCTCGACCGGAGGTTGTTACGATACGGACTGCTTCGGGTGGAATCCTTGCCAGATGAATCAATGGTTCCTGACCGGTTGGGTTCAGCAGGGGATCACGATCAATCCCTATTGGCCGAAAAACAAGTCCAACGGGACGCTTCGCTACAATGATCGTGCCAACGAATACATGATGAATCAACTTTACCTGACGGGAGGCCGGGCGGTCAACTCGGAAGCGTGCATTTGGGACATTGGCGGACGAGTCGATCTGCTCTACGGAACCGATTACTATTTTACCAGTGCTCTCGGTTGGGAAACAAGAACGACCCTGGATGGCTACGACGTTCTTGACCCACGCGGTGCGGATTCAAGGTGGAATTCCAACGAAGGCCCGCGGCGCGGCGGGAGAACCGCAATGTACGGTCTGTCAATGCCGCAAGTGTACGGTGAAATTCAAGCCCCGATGGGCACAAACGTCAAGCTCGGACATTTTTACTCGCCGATGGGACACGAGTCGGTTATGGCGACGCAGAATTTCTTCTACTCCCATTCCTATTCGATGATGTACGGTGAACCGACAACGCTCACCGGAATGTTGCTGTCGCAGCGAATCACACAAAACTGGACCGGATATTTCGGGATTCATCGCGGTTGGGACAAATGGGAAACGCCAATTGACAGTATTTCCTATCTGGCCGGCGTCAAGTGGGAAAACTATTGTCGAACAACCAGTGTCGGATTCCTTCTCAACACGGGAAAGGACTGCTGGAACAATACCTCGATGCCACGGCAAGAGACCAATCGGATGAACTACAGTTTGATCTTCAGTCACCAACTTTGTCCGAACCTTCACTACGTACTCCAGCATGATCTCGGCATAGATCAAGATGTCGCTTATGGGACAGGAATCGACGTCGCGGGTGCCAACTACAACTACAGCAGGTTACAACCGTTGGACGGAAAATGGTACTCCGTTGCCCAATACCTTTATTTGCAAATGACGGATACCCTGGCGTTCGGTTGCCGGGCGGAATGGTTCAAAGACGAAAATCATTCCCGCGTCCTCGGTGCTGTCCCGGTCAACTGGGTCGAAGGGGATGAGTACGTCGAACTCACGCTCGGATTCAATTGGAAGCCGACACCGTTCATGACACTACGACCGGAAGTTCGATGGGATTGGATTGAAGGACGCAACTTCCCCCAACCGTTCAAAGACGTGGAGGATGGAAGAAACAGTCAGTTCACCATCGGAACCGACTTGGTAATTACGTTCTAACCCAAGTTTCGCATCCTTCCGTGTTCCCCTTGTTTTTCCGGAACCGAAGTTCCAGAGTCCGACGCGGCTTGTCGCCAGGCCGCGTTGCAGGCATTCTTTTGTTACCAATCCGGCGTTTCACGAAACTTATTACGCGAATCGGCGGCGGGGGTCAGGTCCAAGGGACTGTTTTTGAACGCTTCCACTTTTTCTTCCGGTGTCAATTCCCGTGAGTATTCATAGGATTCAGACTCGACGGATTCGGAAACCGGGAAAGGCGTTTTGTTCGATTCCGGCAACCGCTCTTCATAATGGGCCGCATAAGCCGGACGCGGTGAAAAGGGCTGATAATCGCTCAAATCTTCGTCTTCTTCCGTCCAATCGGACTCGCTCGCAACAAACAGCTCCGGTTCTTCAACCTCCTGAGGCGCAGCCTGAACGGCGATCTTGTGATTGGGAACCAAATGGGCCGGAATGGGACCATAGCCGCTCGTCGAAACATTTTCGGGGGGCGACTTGCTCAAATTGGTCGTGAAAAGCGTCCGGGTGGAGGAAGGAAGAGAAGAAGGAGAGCCCCCGAGAGGGGGGGGGACGGGGGATCCTTCTTGGAATGAATCTGCTTTCTGCTCCGTTTCTGTTTGTACGACCTGATGTTCAAACGATTCAACCGCTTCTTGAGTGGCGAAACTCACACGAAACGCCGTTTGATCCACCATTTCCCACACAATCGGGTATCGAACGACGTTAATACCCAAACAGACGGCAATCACAACAAACGACAACAACGGGCCGGAATACCGGAACATCTTGTTTTCTCCTCAGGGGCGACAAAAGGGGGGCAGTATCGGCAAAGTAAAAACCGCTTCTTTAGGGGAACACCGAAAAATACCCGATAAAAGTGGACAGTCAAGAAAAATTCCCATTTCCTTTTCCTTAAACTATGAGTAGAGTTTTGAAAGTAACAGTTAGGTAAAGTTTATCGCATAAGATTATTACCTTATTTTCCACCTGGGGCGAATAAGGTTAAATAAGGTTTTGTTTTTTGGGCGTTTCCGGGCTACTTGGTTGTTTTGTCAGGAAAAATAAGGTAAAAACAAGGTTTCCGTGCCGAAAAACAACCTTGTTTAATGATCCCGGACGTTACTAAAATCACGGCTACACCCAAAAAACATGTTAAAATCATTCTTTTTCCTTTTGTTTGTTTTCACGACCTCTACGCTTTTTGCGGAGGATGCCGTATTGCACGCGATCCGGGTCGATTGGGCCGCTCAAGAGCACCGGTTTGGCCGTGAACCGGGAAGTCTTGAAGCGATTCAATCCGCTCTGGACCGTACGGAAAAACTTCTCGGCGCATCAAACGACACCATCGCCGCTTTCCGCAAGAAGTGCCAATCCTGGGATTCGTTTTCCGAAGCGGAAAGGATAAAACTTTACGAATCGGTGAAACTCTATGGTCGTGAAGTCGCCCTATCGCAGCCGGTGATGAACGGCAAACCGCTTTTGTTTCTCAAACAACGCCGGTTCGTTTGCCAAATGCTGCATGAGTACGTCGGCTACTATTACGATTATGGTGGTGTCACCGGCGGCGGTATCTACGTCCTCGAAGAGCCGGGCAAATCGTTCAAAGTTCACAGTCTCACGGAAAATCTGCTGCCGCAAGGGGCGTACAGCTCTCCGGCCCTTTCCTTCGACGGGAAAACGGTCTATTTTGCGTTTTGCGAAGTCCAGGATCGGGTGCGGCCGCAAGGATTGTTCAATAATTGGCACCACTTACCGGACGCAAAGGATGTTCCCGAAGAGTTCAATTGGAAATCGCCGGATCGTCGTGGTTTTCATCTCTACGCCATCGATATTGACGGAACGAATTTGCGAAGATTGACGGATGGACCTTACGACGATTTTGATCCCTGTCCGCTTCCGGATGGACGGATCGCTTTCATGTCGTCCCGGCGGGGAGGGTATTGTCGTTGCAATAATCCGTTTGAGCCGTTGCCGACTTACACCCTTCACGCCATGGATGCCGACGGCGGAAATATTCAGACGCTTTCCTGGCATGAAACGAACGAGTGGAACCCTTCCGTGCTCAACGACGGACGGATTGCCTATACCCGTTGGGATTACGTTGACCGGTCTGCCGCTCATTTTCACGGGCTTTGGGCAAACAATCCGGACGGCACTTCGCCGGTGGTGTTATTCGGAAACTATACGATGAACCTTAGCGTCGCTTTTCAGCCCAGAGCGGTTCCGAACTCGAACAAAATCGCGTTCATTGCCGGTGCACACCACGCTCTAATCGGCGGTTCACTCGTTCTGTTTGACCCGGTCCAAGCGAAATATGACCCGGAAACCGGCGAGGATTGCTTCGATTCGCTTGAACGTTTGACACCGGAAGTTTGCTTCCCGGAAACGTCGGAGGGTTGGCCGGATTCCTATTACAGTTCCCCTTGGCCGCTTTCGGAGAACCATTTTCTCATCGCGTTCAGTTTTGAGCCGCTCCCGGCGTTTGGGACGGGCTACTTGGAAGACTCGAAATCGGGCCTCTATTATTTCGACCGGTTCGGGAATATGGAATTATTGTACCGAGACCCTGACATTTCGTCGGTTGCTCCGATTCCGCTTGGGGCGAGATCGGTTCCGCCGATGATACCATCGGTTCTCGACCCGGAATTGGCGAAAGAAAACGAAGGGGAATTCCTGTTGACCGACGTGAAGTGGAGTCATTTTCCACTCCCGGACAATCGCCCGGTGAAGACGCTTCGTATTTTCGAAGTGTTGCCGAAAGTCGGGTCTCACGTTGCGAACCTCCCAAAACTGGGATACGCCAACGCCGAAAGTGCCCGAAAGTATCTCGGCGAAGTCCCGGTCGAGGCAGACGGTTCCGCCTTTTTCCGGGCACCAGCGGAAGTGCCGCTCTATTTCCAGGCGGTCGACGCCGAGGGAAAAGCGGTGCAATCGATGCGTAGCATCACCTACCTGCAAAAAGGGGAACGCCGCAGTTGCGTGGGGTGTCACGAGCCGCTCTCCGCAACGCCGGATCGGGCGATCACGATTAAAACGGCGATGCTTCGGGAACCGTCCCGGATGGTGCCAGGGCCGGAAGGAAGCAACCCGATGAGCTACCCGAAGCTGGTGCAACCGGTACTGGACAAACACTGCCTGGAGTGCCATCCCGCTTGGAACGGTGAATTGGAACATGGGTTTTCGGTCTCCTACAACCGCTTGGAACGGCATGTTCGGTTTTACGAATGGGGGGACCGGAGTGTTTCGCAGATCACAACCAAGCCCGGCGAGTGCGGAGCGGATATGAGTCCGCTGACGCAAATCCTCAAGGATGAATACCACAAGGAGATTTTTTCAAAAATGCCCGAAGAAGACAAACATCGGATTTACCTCTGGCTTGACGCGAATGTTCCGTTTTACGGAACGTATTATTGAGCCACGCACAATCAGAGCCGCGCACGGAGCGGTTTTCACGTTACCGCCGGGGTTACCGCTTACTGCGTGCGCGGCTCTGATTCCGTGCGCGGCTCTGATTGGGCGCGGCTCTGATTGGGTTTACGGTTAGCGAAAAATAGCACCTGATTGGCGTTGAACAGTATAGCGGGTTAGCGGCCTGCTTTTTTCCCTTCCCCTTTTTCCCTTAGATTACAAGAGTATGGAACGTATCAAAAGAATATTAGTAACAGGTGGTGCCGGGTTTCTGGGATCGCATTTGTGTGAGACCCTCGTTGGTCGCGGACATGATGTCATCTGTCTCGATAATTTCTTCACCAGCCAGAAAACCAACGTCAAGCATCTGCTTCACTTGCCGAATTTCGAGCTGATCCGGCACGACGTGATCAATCCGATTTTTCTGGAGGTGGACGAGATTTACAATTTGGCGTGTCCGGCGGCACCGGGCCACTATCAGTACAATCCGATCAAGACGATGAAAACGTCGTTGGCCGGCTCCATCAACGCTCTCGGTATCGCCAAGCGTTGCCGAGCGAAGATTCTCCAGGCGTCCACCAGCGAAATCTACGGCGATCCCGAAGTGCATCCGCAGCTGGAATCGTATCGCGGATCGGTCAACACGCTCGGTCCCAGAGCCTGTTACGACGAAGGAAAACGGGCCGCCGAATCGTTGTTCATGGATTACAACCGGATGCACCGATTGCCGGTCCGGATCGTGCGGATTTTCAACACCTACGGGCCGAAAATGCACCCGTTCGACGGTCGGGTCGTTTCCAATTTCATACGCCAGGCCATTGGCGGCGGTCCGATCACGATCTTCGGCGACGGAACACAAACGCGGTCATTCTGTTACCGCGACGATCTCGTGGACGGTTTGATTCGCATGATGGAAAACGACGCCGGGTTTATCGGCCCGGTCAACCTCGGAAATCCCCTGGAAAAAACGATGCTTGAGCTTGCGGAGATGGTCCAAAAAATCGTTGAACGCCAAACGGGTGCCCATTCCTCTATCGAGTTCAAGCCGCTCCCGGAAGACGATCCCAAGCGACGTTGTCCCGATATTACGTTGGCGAAGAAAATGCTTTCTTGGGAACCGACCGTTCCGCTCGAACAGGGGCTTGAGTGGACCGTCGAATGGTTCCGTTCCATCGATATTGAGCAATACCGTCCCCCAACGCCGATGTATTAAAGGAAATTTTCCGGCGTGTTTTTCTTGAAATTTGGCAGTTTTGGCGTATAATTCTCAAAACAATCCTTTTTTTTGAGAAAAATCCATGAATAAACCCGTTTTTCAAGAGCGCAAAACAAGGCCGGTGGGTTATTCGGCACTCATCCACCGTTTCAAGTTGGATGTTGTTCCACATTGGCGTCGGTCGTATGTGACCAATGAAAGTCTTCCCAAAACCCACACGATGGATGGGGTAACCGAGGTGTTTTATCCGGCGAAATACTGGCCCGGCGAAACGCTCGGCGACCATCTTGAATTTGCGTTGAAATACGACGGTACGAATCTTGCACTGCTTGCCGCCATTTTTCAATCGGCACCCAAAAGCGAGTTTGAAAGTTATATCGCTTCCAAACCGCGGGGAAAATATGCCCGGAGATTGTGGTTTTTCTACGAAATGCTGACAGAAACGCAGCTCGATCTTCACGATCTGCAAACGGGTGGGTACGTCGATCTTCTTGAACCAGACGAATACTACACAGTTTCGCCGCCGGAGCAGGTTCGCCGGCAGCGGGTCAACGATAATCTGCCAGGCAACCGGCAGTTTTGCCCGACCGTTCGGCGAACGGAAACCCTGAAAAAATTCGAAGGAGTCAATCTTACGGAGCGGTGTCGGGAAATCGTGGCGGCTTATTCGCCACAACTTCTCAAACGAGCCATGGGATACCTTTACACCAAAGAGACCCGATCTTCCTTCGCCATCGAAAACATTGAACCGAATTCCACCAGAGCCGAACGATTCGTCGCCTTGCTCCATGCGGCAAAAAGCGATGATTATTGTGAAAAATCGCGGCTTCTTGAACTTCAAAACCGGATCGTTGATCCCCGTTTTCAATGTTCAGATTATCGCAATACCCAAAATTATGTCGGCGAAATGATTTCATGGCAGCGGGAGAAAATCCACTACGTCGGTCCCAAACCGGACGACTTGTCGGAATTGATGGAAGGCTTGATCGCCTCGCATCAACGGATGAATCAAAGCGACATCCACGCGGTCGCCCATGCCGCGATGGTGTCGTACGGGTTCGTTTTTCTGCATCCTCTGGAGGACGGTAACGGTCGAATCCATCGGTTTTTGATTCACAATATTCTTGCCCGGCGAAACTTTACGCCGTCGGGGATGATTTTTCCCGTTTCGGCGTCCATGTTGCGAAATCGAGACGACTATGATGCCTCGCTGGAAGCGTTTTCACGTCCGATCATGGAACTGGTGGAGTATCGTCTTGACGATGAGGGACGACTGACCGTTCAAAACGACACGGCTTGTTGGTACAGGTATATCGATTTGACCGTCCAGACGGAAATGCTGTTTCGCTTTATCGAACAAACCATCGAAACGGAATTGGTTGACGAACTGACGTTTCTCGTCAGTTACGACCAGGCCAAAAAAGCGATTCAGGAAATCGTTGATATGCCGGACCGTAAGATTGATCTTTTTATTCGCCTTTGCCTTCAAAACAACGGGCGTCTTTCTAAAAGCAAACGCGGCAGCTTGTTCGATTTTCTCTCTGATGCGGAGATTGCCCGCATGGAAGAAGCGATTCGCTTCGTCGCTGGAAATGAGGATCACTTTCAACTCAAACCGTAAACAAATGGGGGATAAGTGATAAGTGGTAAGTGATAAGTGATTAGTGATAAGTGGCCCACTTTGAGTTTCAATATCCACACGTTTTGACAATGGAACGCTTTTCCCCTATTATCGTAACGCCGCTTGGAAAAATGGTCGCTTCCGCAGAAAAAGGGGCGATTACTCGCTTGGGGTTCGTCGGGCAAAAATATTTTACGGACGCTTCTTCATGGTATTCGGCGTCGGACGAACCGGTTTTTCACGCATTGGAAAACTGGCTCGCGGATTATTTTGCGGGCAAAAACCGAAAGCCGGAGTTTCGGTTAAAACCCAAAGGGACGCCGTTTCAGGAGGCCGTTTGGAAACGGCTTCTAAAAATTCCGTACGGAAAAACGACGACTTACGGCGACTTGGCAAAGAAAATCGCCGCCGAGCGAAACATGGCAAAAATGTCGGCCCAGGCAATCGGCGGAGCGGTTGGGCGCAATCCGATTTCGATCTTAATCCCGTGTCACAGGGTTCTCGGAGCCGACGGCAGCCTGACCGGTTACGCCAGCGGACTCGAAAAAAAGGTATTCCTTCTCCGATTGGAGCAAATCATCACACCTGAGAAACCGTTTTAACTCGAAGGGCCAAGTATCACAAACCGTCGGACGGCGGCGGAATTTTTTGACAGGTTATAATTGGTACAAAAATGTACGTTTTTTCCGGGTGAGCGATTTGATTACGCAACTGCTTGAAGCGAAAGAGGAAAAGCAACTGCTTGAAGCGAAAGAGGAAAAGCAACTTCTCCGCATAAAGAAGGGCTTGGCCTTATTCCGCCGGTGTATCCGTTCATGGCTCGTTGCTTGGACTATTCAAATCGGTACACATCGAGTCCGAACATGGTTCCAGCGGAATCCTTGTGTTTTCCGACAACTTCGATGGTCAAAACGTTTTCGCCTTTTTCGGCATCGACGGTGCCGATCACAATCGGGCCGCTGTTGATGACCTTGTCGCTGTTGTAAAGGTCAATGATACCACCGACTTTTTTACCGTTGAGCGAGAACTGGAATTGTCCGTAATCACGGGCCTTGGTCATTTCGCAAACGAGCTTTTGCGAGCCGCTCTTTTCGATCTGGACGATCAGCTCCAACTTGTCGCCCGGCTTGGTGCCCGTCCACCAGAGTTGGTCGTTGTCCTTCCAGACGCCGTCCTTCCAGTTGCTCATCTCTTGCCGCGACACAATACCGGGAGGCATTTCCTTGAGCTTGAAACCGGGGATTTTTGCGACGTAAGGGATTTTGTAAGTTACCTTCGCTTTGACTTCTTCAATCAATCTTTCGTCGGACGGATATTTGCCGGTCGAGGCGTCCACCGGTTTGATACCAGGAAATCCGTACCAGTAAGTTACGACGGAATAATCGACCTTCGCAGCGATCCAGTGCCAGATTTCCATGTCGAACCGAAAATCTTTCGTAAACGGAATCCCGTCAAGGAGCCGGAAACGGTCATTCGTTACGTTTCCGAAATTGTGAGGCCCTTCCGCTCTCGGTTGAGCGTGGAACGGTGCTTCAAAAAAATGCGGCGTACACCAGGCGTAACCGTAATAGTCTTCGCTTCCGGTCCCGAAATGCAAGGGGAATTTCTCGCCGTCAACGTAAATCTTTTCGTCTCCTTCGCCCCACCATTCAGGAACGGTGTTGACGAGACTGAGCGAATCGCCGACGAAAACCCCTTTCCCCTGGAGAGCGATGTAGTTCCAATCCTGCTTTTTCTCTTCCTCCCGGTAGGTTTGAATCGTCCGATCCTGACGCCAATCAGCGAAGAAGTACATGGTCCGATCCGTCCACTGGATCGGCTGAACATCATCATTGTTGACTGAAATCGTAACATCCTGATCGGAGTAGTTGATGAATGTCAATTCGTACTTTTCCTTAAACGGCATACGCCAAAAGCTGTGAAGCGTGCCGTCTTTCTCGACTTTCGTGTACCACGTTTGGTAAGGGTTGATCCCGACACCGCCGCCGAAGAAATCGCCGAGCGGAACCCGAACCGTTGGAATTCCGTCAAAGGAACCTTTGACCAAAACGCTTCGCATCGCCTGCGGAAAGTCTTCGGCACTGATTATTGCCGTCAGCGAGTTGATCGAATGTGGAGATGACACTGTTTTAGAAAACGTGTGCTTGCCGCCATTTTTCGCAAGTTTGACTGCAATGGCAGGGCCTTCCTTGATCGGACTTTCCTGAAGCGTTTTCTGGGCCTTTTCGATTTTCGGCAAAAGCGAGCGGAATTTTTCCATTGTGAACGATTCAACGTTCACATTATCGCCGTAGGTTCGGAAATTGATCTGGTAGTACAGATTTTGTTGCGTCGGCATGTCGTCGACGGTGATTTTAATGCTTTTCGCGTAAGGGATCGGGAGATAAAGGTTTCGCCCATTTGCTCTCGGAGAGCTAAGCGGAGCGTCGACGAGAAATTTTCCGCCGATCAGATCGCCGACGTTGGCCGTGATTTCCGGTTCCGCTTTTCCGTCGAAGTAGATTCGGAAATTCACCTTGTAATGAGGGGCAGTGATCCACCAGCGGACGATTGCTCCCGGCCCTTTTTCGTCCATGAGAACCCATTCTTTACGATCACCGTTCATTTCTTCACGAACGAACTGCGAGGCGTCGCCGTTGGCGAACCAACCTTCTTCGTTCGGGCTTACCGAGCGTCGGTCATAGCTGCTCGCTTGCTTGCAGGTAAAGGCCGGATCGGGAAATTGCGTGATCGCGTTGCGGTCAAGCATTTCGTCCAAAAGCGACGAAAGGGTAACATTAGCCGCTTGAGTGAGCGGACTGAGCAGCAACAAAACCAGAGACGACAGTAGAAATCTTTGTGCCATAACTTTTTCCTGGAGAAAGAGTGAATGAGTGTGTCAACAAAACCATTTCCCATTGTAAAAAAATTTTTCCGAAGATTCAACATAGAGAAATGAAAAAAAATTGCAAACCCACCTGTCAGCCCATCGACAAAGAAGTTTGGCAAACGCTAAAACCTGCTTGCCTATTGAACGATCCTTTGCTAAAATGGGGGAATCACTTGGTAGTTCACAGTCCACAAATCCCCTGTCATCATGTATTTATTTGCACAAGAAACGAACCCGTTACAGGTTCTGCTGATTATCGGAGCGATTGCATTTTGCGTCGTTTTTCTGGTTATTTTCGGCGTGTTTGTCAAGTTTTTCCGCCTTTGGATTCAATCGGTAACGACCGGTGCCGGGATTGGTATCCTTGACCTTCTCGGAATGACGTTTCGCAAGGTCGATCCTGAGGTAATCGTCCGGGCCCAAATCATGGCGGTCAAAGCCGGACTTTCCGAAGTAACTTCCCGGTCGCTCGAAGCCCATTACCTTGCTGGCGGTCGGGTCAACCTGGTCGTGCAAGCAATGATTGCAGCCAGCAAGGCAAAAATCGTCGATTTGGATTACAAACTGGCGACCGCAATCGATTTGGCCGGACGCAATGTTCTCGAAGCGGTCCAAACAAGCGTCAACCCGAAAGTGATCGATTGTCCGACCCCCTCCAAAGGACGTTTGACGCTCGACGGCGTTGCCAAAAACGGAATCCAGCTCAAAGTCAAAGCCCGTGTTACCGTTCGTGCAAACTTGCGGCAACTCATCGGTGGGGCAACGGAAGAAACGATCATTGCCCGGGTCGGCGAAGGAATCGTCAGCGCAATCGGCTCTTCGGAAACGCATGGAGCGGTGCTTGAAAATCCGGACCGCATTTCCAAAACGGTACTCGAACGGCGGCTCGATTCGCAAACGGCGTTTGAAATTGTCTCAATTGACATTGCGGACATCGATGTCGGCGACAACATCGGGGCGAGACTCCAGGCGGACCAAGCGGAAGCGGACACGCAAGTTGCCCGTGCAAAAGCGGAAGGGCGGCGTGCATTGGCCGTTGCGCAAGAGCAGGAAAACATTGCGAAAATCGAGGCGGCACGAGCGAAAGTCGTCGAAGCGGAAATCGAGGTTCCAACGGCGATCAGCGAAGCGATTCATTCCGGCAAACTCGGTCTCATGGATTACTACCGTCTGAAAAACATCCAGGCCGACACCGAAATGCGCGGCGCAATTTCCAAAGCGGGAACGAACGTCGCCTAAAAGTGGGGAGTAATTTTTCAATGGGCCGGCAGAAAACTGAACATCACTGGTTATGCTGTTTTGAGTGGCGGCTTTTTTCTCTTGGGTACAGCGGAGGTAGCGACGAGCAGGTTTTCCAGCCAATTGTCGGCGTAACGCTTTTTGTTCAAGCGTTCCGCCGGACAGCGAAAACAAAGGACTTACGAAAACGACTGTCTGTTCCCGTATGGACAACCGCCTCGAAAAAGGCTAGGATTTCCGGTGTTATCCCTTAACTGCCAGCCCCGTTACACTGCCATGTTTCGATTTTTCCTGCTCTTGTGTATTCCGTTGTTTGTTCCGACACTGTTCGCCCAGGATGGAACCATGATGCGAACGTACCTCCTCGGCGAACTGGAGACCGCTCAAAAATCCTGGCAACAGCGTTACGATGCGCTCAAAACCGCCGCCGAAATAGAACAGTATCAACAGGAGCGCAAGGAATTTTTCCGGCGGCAACTCGGCCAAATGTGGGACCGCACGCCGTTGTATCCGCAAATCGTCAAAACATTTGAAAAAGGGACGCCCGGCAAGGATGCTTACCGCGTCAAACTGATCCTGCTGGAAAGCACACCGAAATTTTACGTGTCCGGCGCAATGTTTTTGCCGGACGCCACGAAATTTCAGCCGCCGTATCCGACCGTGCTGGTCGTTTGCGGACACTCGAATGAAGCCAAAGCGTACCCAAACTACCAGGGCGTTGCGGCTCTGGCGGCCACGAACGGTCTGGTAGCCTTCGTGATGGATCCGATTGACCAGGGAGAACGAAGCCAACGATTGAACGAAGACGGTACACCGCTCTTGCAGGGCGTTGCAGCCCACAACGCTCTGGGGGCAGGCTGTATTCTTCTCGGACGCAACGCCGCAACGTTTGAAGTGTGGGACATGATGCGTGCCCTTGACTATTTGGAAAGCCGTCCCGACATTGACGCCGCCCGTATTGGTGTCACCGGCAACAGCGGCGGCGGCACGCAAACCTCGTACATCATGGCTCTGGACGACCGGGTGGCTGTGGCGGCACCGTTTTGTTACCTTTGCGGACTTTACGGCAGCATGATGACGACGATTGGTCCGCAGGATGCCGAACAGAATATTTTCGGACAACTCGCTTTCGGAATGGATCACGTCGATTACTGTATCATGCGGGCACCGAAGCCGACGTTACTTGGAACGACGACCGGAGACTTTTTTCCCGTTGGAGATGCCTGGGCGACTGCCAGAAATGCCAAGCGGATTTTCGACCGGTTCGGTTACGGCGAAAAAATGACCATTGCGGAGGCCGACGGACCACACGGCTGGCACAAAACCCTTCGGGAAGCGACCGTCCGCTGGATGTTGCGCTGGCTCGCCGACCGGGATGAAATGATTTTCGAAGCCGACGATCAACCGGATTGCACGACAGAGGAACTCCATTGTACACCGAGAGGGGAAGTGATGCTGCTCGACGGTGCCAGGTCGGCGTTTGATCTGAATCGGGATTACAACGACGAATTGCTTGCCGCAAGAACCGCCAAAGCGGCAAACCGCTCCGACGATGAGCTTCGCCAAACGATTCGAAAAATCGTCGGTGTACGGAAACTTGAAGAGATTCCGGTATTGCGTGAAGTAGAAAACGAAACGTCAAGCGTTGCGGAAAACCTTGACGCCGTTGCTTCCGCCGAGCAGTTTGTCTGGCTTGCAGAAGACGGGAAAATCTCGCTGCCAGCCGTCCGGTTTGTCCCCAAAACCACGCCGACCGGAACCGTCGTTTACCTGAACGGTGTCGGAAAAACGGCAGACACGGATCGGATCAACGAACTTGCCGGGGAAGGCAAGACGGTCGTTGCCGTTGATCTTCGCGGACTTGGCCAAACGCAGGGGGTTGGAGCACAGTATTACAATCACGCCTTGTTCGGAACCGACGGGGTTGATTATTATTACGCTTATCTTCTCGGCAAAAGCTACGTCGGAATGCGAACGGAAGACTTGCTCGCCGTCGTTCGGAATCTGTCCGGTCCCGTTGAACTGGTTGCGTCCGGCGAAACGACCGGGCTTGTCGCCTTGCACGCGGCCGTGTTGGAACCGACGTTCTTTTCAAGCGTCAAGTTGGACACGCCGATTCGGACCTGGTACGACGCCGTGAAAGAAGGCGGTTCGCCGTATCCAATCACCAACCTCGTTCACGGTGCCCTGCTCGAATACGACGTCCCGGACCTCCTGCGTTTGACATTTTAGAAACTCAAAGTGTAAACGAAATGGTATTGAAACCGGAGAAAGTGTTGAAATTTAAGGGCATCGGAAATCGGGAATCGGGAATCGGGAATTGGAAATTGGAGGAAGTTTTGGTTCATCCGAGAAGTGCGTACCTTGTTCTGTGAATGGCGAGTATTTTAAGTTTGAAGTATTCCTGGTCTCGGAATCCGTAGGATTGGCGTTTCAAGGTTTTGATTTTGTTATTCAATCCTTCCAGTGGTCCCGTTG
>CAZNVM010000047.1:0-4080 GCA_964576215.1 uncultured Planctomycetaceae bacterium | reverse complement strand
TTTGGCCGGGGTATCGATGGAAAATTCCCGACTTTCCTCTTCCATCGCGGTGTCAAGAATCTCGCCGTTTTCACCGACGTCGACGAATCGGACCGAGATCGGCTTGGAGACGCCGGATTCCTGCATCGTGACGCCATAGAGCGTCGAAGCACACGTCATCGTTTTCTTCGAGTGCGTGATAAGCAGAAATTGCGTTTGCGCTTTGAAGCCGCTGAGCATTTGCGTAAAGCGGTCGATGTTTCCTTCGTCCAAAGCGGCGTCCACCTCGTCGAGAATACAGACCGGGTTCGGCTTGAAACGGAAAAACGCCAGCAAAAGCGCAACACAAGTCAGGGTCTTTTCGCCGCCGCTCAGCAGGGAGACGCTTTTGAGCTCCTTGCCCGGCGGCCTAGCGACAATATCGACACCACACTCCAGTACATTCGTTTCATCTTCCAGCTTCAAGTCCGCAAAGCCGCCGCCAAAAAGTTGCTGGAACAATTGTTGAAAATGAAGCCGAACCCCTTCGAACGTTTCCTCGAAAAGCCGCTGCGAATCGACGTTGATTTTCTCGATGATTTTCGCCGTCGCTTTTTTCGCACTTAAAAAATCGTTGTAATGATTCGAAAGCGTCGTGTACCGCGTCTCCAATTCCTCAAGTGTTTCAATCGCGTCCAGGTTGACACCACCAAGTTTTTGAATCCTCGCCCGAAGCGTTTCAATTTCCCGGGCAACCTCCTCGTCGGACAAATCCCCAATCGCCGCACCAATCGGCCCCGTTTGCGTAATCGGGATGATTCCCGGCGTATCATTATCTTCTCCTGCCTTCTGTCTCCTGCCTCCTGCCTCCTGTTCTTCGTATTCCTCCAGGTCAATGTGGTAATCCTCTTTCATGCGGTCGATCAGGACTTTTTGCTCCTGCTCGATTCGTTCCAGCTCCATCTGTTTGGCGTGGACTTTGCCGCGTAACCGATTCCCTTCCTGCTGCGTTTTTTTCAATTCCCCCTGGGCGAGGCTTCGTTTGGCCATCGCTTCGGCCCGGTTTTCGTAAAGCGATTTCGTCGAAAGAGCAAACGTCTCCTTTTTGACGTAAAGCAACGCAATAAGCGACTCGTGTTTCAATGCCGCAAGGAGGGCCTGTTCTTTACGGTTGCCGAGCAACCGGATTCGCTTTTGATGTTCGTCCAAAAGGTGTTGCCGCTCCAATTGGTGATCTTCGAACTGGCGGACGCGGTCTTTGAGAAAATCAAGCCGCTCTTCGCTTTTGGCGAGTTCGATTTTGGCGTTCGTCGTCTTTTTCGTATGTTCGCGGTTTTGACGTTCCGCTTCTTCAAGTTCCCGAGTCAACCGTCCCAAATCCTGCTCGATTTGCGCAACGACATTTTCCCGCTCGGTTTTTTCCCGATCCGTTTCTTCCAAGTCGGCCTGTGCTCTTTCGTGTTGCTCCCGGAGCAGGTCGGTTTCCCGCTGAAGCTGCTCATGCTGCGAGGAAAAATGGGCGATTCGCTCTTGGGTACTTTTCAAGGCGTTTCGCCCGGCGTCGAGGTTCTTGGCGGCGTCCTGATGATTTTTGACGTGATTTTCCAACTCCTGCTCGTCTTCCGCAAGCTGGTTTTTGTGAACGGTAATTTTAATTTCCAGATCGCGGATTTGTGATTCAATGAGAAGAAGCTGTTCGCCGAGCGTTCGCAGTTCGCTGCGTCGGGCAATCACCCCGGAATTTCCCGCCGCTGGCCCGACAATAATCGTACCGTCCGCCGTCAGGTATTCCCCGCGAACCGTCAGGAAATTCGTGCGGTCGTCGCTTTCCTGATAAAGTGCTTTGGCAACGGCGATATTCTGAACGATCCAAGTGCGACCGAGCAATCTCTTGGCAAGGTGCGAATACTGCGGATCGGCTTGAACGAATTGGTCCGCCCGACCAAGTACGCCGGGCCGCCGTGAAAAATCTTCGCCGAACATTTCGGGAAATTCGTGCGGATTCGGGTCGAGCCAGATAAAGCCGACCCTGCCGGGGAATTGGCTTGAATTGCGTTCAATGTGCCGGAACAGTTCTTTTTCCGGGGAGACAACGATATGCTGAGCGGAAAGTCCCAGAGCGAGTTCCATGAGCGGGGCCGATTCCACTTCGACCCGAAACAGGTCGGCAACCAGACCGTGAACGAATCGAAACGGGCTTTCGGGGTTTCTCGCATGTCGCATGACTTCCCTGACGCCGGGACTAAGCCCTTCATGCTTGCTCAAAAGTTCTTCAAGCACGGCAATCCGCTCGCTCATTGCACTGTGTCGGTGTTGGTGAGCGTTCAATTCCTGTTCAAGCCGGGCAAGTTGTTCCAAGTGTTGGTTTTTCTGTCGCTTTGCGGCTTCGACCAGTTCTTTATGGGAGAGGAGCGACTCGGAAAGTTTATCGCACTCTTCCTGCAATTTGGCAAGAGTCCCGGTCAACTCTTCGATCTGTAACCGACTTTGTTCGACTTTGGCCTGTCCCTGTTCCCGGCTGACGGCAAGCGATTGAGCCCGATTTTGAAGCCCTTTGAGTTCGCCGGAAATACGGCTTATGGCCCGGCGTTTTTCTTCCAACTCTTTCCCATGTCGGGAACACAGCTCCCGACTCTCCTGAAGTTCTTTCGCAAGAGTATCAGCGGTTTCCAGGCATTGCTGGTAGGTCGCTTCGATTTCACGGTGAAATTTTTTGGAATTGCGGATTTCGTCGTGCGTTTTCCGCATCAGCTCTTCCGTATCGACGCTCCGGACGTTCAGATCGAGGAGTTGGCGGGCATGTTGGACGATTTCGGCGTCAAGCGTTTGGGTCTGTTCGATCTGAAATTCGACGCCGGACTCTTCGGAAACGATTTTTTCCTTGACGGCAACGATTTCCCCTTCGATTCGCCCGATTTGCTCGTTCGATTCCTCAACAAGCCGGTTGACCTCCTGCACCGACCTTTCGTACTGCTCAAGTAATTCCTGGACTTCTTTCTCGGCGGCGGCCAGTTGCTCAAGGTCTTCGAGCAGAGCGTTTTTCTGGGCGGCGTTTTTGCGATAATCGACCAAACTTGACTGAACCCGCAATTCCTGGAGCCGGGCGGTGTATTGCCGGTAAAGCTGTGCCTTTCCCGCTTGGGCCTTGACCGTTTTCAGTTGGTTTTCGACCTCGTTCACTTTGTCGGCCAGCCGGATCATGTTCTGATCGACCCGTTCCCACCGTTTTTGTGCTTCCAGCTTTTTCGCGTTGAGCCGACTGATTCCCGCCGCTTCATCGAAAATGACTCGCCGCTGTAAAGACGTGCTTTGCAGTAATGATTCGACCCGGCCCTGCTCGATGATCGAATACGCTTGGGTTCCCAGCCCGGTTCCGCCGAGCAAGTCTTTAATGTCCCGAAGCCGTGACGGAAACCGGTTGACGAGATATTCCCCTTCGCCGCTCCGGTAAATTCGCCGGGTAATGTGGACTTCGGAGGTGTCGAGGTCGAAAATCCGGTTCGAGTTGTCGAACGAGAGCGTTACCTCGGCGGCACCAAGCGGCTGTCGACCGGCGGAGCCGCTGAAAATCACGTCGGTCATCTCGGAACCGCGTAGCTTTTTGACGCTCTGTTCGCCGAGCACCCATTTGATCGCGTCGACTATGTTCGATTTTCCCGACCCGTTAGGCCCAACGACCGCGGAAATCCCTTCGCCGAACTCGAGCCGGGTTCGGTCGGCAAAGCTTTTAAATCCGTGTAATTCGATTGCCTTGAGCATAAAAGATCGTTCGCGGTCAGCGGTCTGTGGTCAATATCCCGGCGGGACTCTACGAAAAATCGGCCAAAAATGCAAGGGCGAATTTTGAAATACACACGAAACGCCCGTTACCGAACAAAAGTTTAGCGGCCTGTGATTAACCCAGGAGGATTGCAAAGTCCTTGGGAACGCAGGCTTCCAGCCTGCGCGAAGGTTGCGGAATGGAGTCTCCACCCTGCGCAGGTAGTCCGTCGACAAGTTTGTATCGAGACCGTCATTTCGCGATGCTCCATTCCGGCTTTTATTCATCTCCCCCAATAAAAGCCGGAATGAAGCGAAGCGAAATGACGGTAAAATCAGTAAAAATCGTAAACTTGTCGACGG
>CAZNVM010000046.1:0-3385 GCA_964576215.1 uncultured Planctomycetaceae bacterium | reverse complement strand
CAACTGCAAAGTCCCTGGGAACGCAGGCATCTTGCCTGCGCGAGGCAGGCTGGAAGCCTGCGAACCCGGGGGCAGGCAAGATGCCCGCGTTCCCAGGGGGGGCCTTAATTTCGATCTATTTTAAACAATGCAGTTCTCTTGGTTTTGCCTCTTGACAAATACTATCGACGGTAGTACAATCTGTGGTAGTATTTATTTTCGTGCTCCCAAAGTCCAAAAAAATCAAAACCATGACTGATCCTGAACTCAACTCACTTGGCACACAGCAACGCCGGATGCTGGAAATCGTCTGGGAACGCGGCGGTGCAACGGTGCAAGAGGTGCTCGACGCGATGAACGCTTCAAGCGATTCGCCGCCGCTGGCCTATACGACGGTGCTTGCGACGATGCAAAAACTCGAAAAAACCGGTTGGTTTACCCACTCACAGGGAGGAAAAGGCGAACATGGTCGAGCGTACATTTACCATGCGACACGGTCGCGGAGTGCGGCCATCGGCGATTCGCTCCGCTCGTTCGCCGAAACCTTCCTCGACGGAAGCAAAACGCTCCTTTTCCAACATTTCATCGACGACGCTGGTCTGAGCGAGGAGGAGTTGGAAGAGATACGGGAAATGATAGGGAATCGAAATAAAGCCACCAACGGTGGCACACAAGGTAGCCAGGGGTGAACGGTACTCCGTGAACCCCTGGTCGGCAGTCCCCCAAAAAATACGCCGCCAACGGTGGCGCACAAATGCAATGTTGTGGCACCCCGTTGGGGTGCAAATAATAATACCACCCCATATTCCAGGGGTTCACGGAGTACCGTTCACCCCTGGCTACCTTATTTTACCCCGTTGGGGTATTGACACCATGACAACCCTATCACTTCTCAGCACATACATCCTGTTCGCCATTTGGCAATCGACGCTTTGCCTGGCGGTGTCGCTTTTGCTGATAAGATGGCTTGCCAAAACACCCTGGCGGGCCCATGTTTTGCTCTGCACCGGCGTTTTTGCGGCGGTACTCGCTCCGACGCTTTCAACGGTGATCGCCCTCCAGAACGACAAGGTTTCCTCCGGCGGTCTGACCGATCTGCTTGGAGGTCTGTTCCTTGCCGGCATGGTGCTGTTCGCCCTGCTGTTGTTTTACGGCGTGATGATGTCGCGGAAGCTGATGTTTCACGCCCGACCGTTTCCCGACCGGGAATCGCAGGAAGCGTTGTTGGCCGGTGCGAAAGTGCTGCAAAACGTGTCGCTTCCGATTTTGTTCACCTCGGACCGGGTGAAAAGCCCGACCGTTTGGTGCTGGGGACTGCATCCGGCGGTGCTTTTGCCGGAAAAATTAACCGCCCTGATGTCGGCGGAAGAGCGTGACGCCGTGTTCCTCCATGAACTGGCCCACATTACCCGCCGGGACCACCTTGCGGCCCTGTTTTGTTCGCTGAGCGGTATCCTGTTGTTTTGGCATCCGCTTTACTGGCTCGCCCTTTGGCAAAGCGACCTGCTTTCCGACGAAGCGTGCGATTTGCTTGTTCTCTCTCGTGGCACCGTTTTGCCGGGAGACTATTCCGACATATTACTCAAACTGGCCGCCGGAGAGAAACGCCGACCGGTGCTCCAGTTTCTTTCACGAAAGGAAAAAATCATGAAACGTGTCAACACCATTTACGATTTCGCCGACAACGCAACCCTCGCCCCCGCCAACCCTTCCCGGCTTTGGACCGGAAGCGTCATTTCGCTCGCATTGTTGCTGTGCGTGGGGCTGGCGTTTTGCCAGGAAACAAGAAAAAATCTTGTTACCTTCGAGAAGTACCAAATCTACGAGGTCAATAAAAGCGTCGCCGACTTCAAGGAAAGCGATCTGTCCTCGCCCGAAGCGGCTTATGCGACGCTCAATAAGATCAGCGCAAGCCGGGACAAGGATGTGATCGTCCAATTTGAAAAATATAGTGCCAATAATCTCAAATTTTCGCAAAAGGACTTCGATTTTTACCTCAATTTCACTGACGATTGGGTGGAAATTATGAAAACCGCCGAGATACTCAAGGTTTGTACTTACGCCGACCGGGCGATTGTCATTGCAAAATTCAGCGGTAAGGAGACACGGAACCCTTATGATATTCGATGGCTCCGAAAGATCGGCGACCAATGGTTCAACGACGGCAACGACCGTGTCGATTCACCGGATGTGGCACTCATCAAATTTGGCCGGTTCGCGGAAAAAGAAGCCAAAAAAGCGGTGGAAAAAAGCTCCGACGATACCGTAACTTCGCTGGAAAAGTTTCTCAACATCGAAGGCTTGAAGCGTTACCCGGTCAACAAGCGGATCGCCGATTTCCCAGCCGACGAGATTGACCTGAGTTCACCGGAAGCGGCTTATGCGACGCAAAAAAATCTCATTGTGTCGAGCCACCCGGACAAACTTGAACGGATATTGAGCATCACGGTTGGACGCCCGAAAGTTTCGGACATCTCTGCACATGAGCGTCGGATGAACGATGAAAAAATTACGGAAGAATGGGCCAAAATCTATCGCGAGAAGTTTGTCGTGTTTGAAGTGTACGTTTTGGAGGACAAATATGCGTTCGTATTCGGCTTGCGGCTGTTTGACATGCTTTACGATGGAAACTACTTTGTCAAAGAAGGAGACGAATGGCTCAACAACGGCAACGAGCAGTCGATGGAAGCGGAAGAGATCGCGGCGAGCATACAGCGATTCTTTGCCCGCAACGCAAAGGTCGCGAAAGTTTTGCGAGATTTATCGCCCGGTCCGGGGACTGCGCCGAGTACGGCTCCGTCCCCGGCTCCTTTGGGGAACGATCCGTTTCAGGTTTCGCTTGAAGACCTGTTGAAAGTTGAAGGGTTGACGGTTTATCGGGTGGAAAAGCGGGTTGCCGATATGCCGGAATCCGACCTGACGACTCCGGAAAACGCTTTTGCCGCCCAGTGGCACAAAGTTGCCGCCGGGATTGAAGACAAAGAGTTTGCGAAAGTGTTCAAAAACAGGGTCCTCGTACTGGAGGTTCTTATGTCGGCGAACAAGCAGAAGGCGTTTGTCCTCGGATACAAAGGCCAAAGCGATTATGAAGGGCGGTTTTACACCAAAAAAGGGAACCAATGGGTCAAAGGAGACGGACCACAAGCCACCAGTCCCGAAGAAATGGCCAAAGAAATTACTCAAACCGTAAACAAATGGTGATGTCTGCCGCCTGACGCCTTAGAAACTGTCAAAAAATAAGATGTCCAAAAATGTGCTTGCGGGACGAGTGTTTTTCAAACGGTTCAGTGGAATGTTCCGTTCGAGATTTCGCGCCCTTAGTAGCACCGGTGGCACCATCAATACGGCGCCCTTATTTCCATACCGATTGGAAAATAAGGGCGCAGTATCGTGGATTACCCTTGGC
>CAZNVM010000045.1:0-6678 GCA_964576215.1 uncultured Planctomycetaceae bacterium | reverse complement strand
GGTCGGACCGGTAAAAGCCGAATCACCGTGATGAAAAATGATCACCAACACAGGCGAAAGCCGAAAATCAGCGTTCAGACGTTTCGCGTCTACCGCTTCGTTATACTCTTTTTGGCTAATCTGCCCGGCGTATTGGTCCGCTTGAAAAATAGCGAAAAAATCGTTGTAGGATTTATGCTCCAATACAACGTAAATACGCAGAGCTTCTTCACTGCCTATTATCGGTAACCGGTAAATCACATCCGCCCTAGTTTCTTTGAAAATGATGCTCAAAAAATCCCTGGGTTCGATTGTGAGCCGATCAAGATCAAGTTTCGCCAAAATCGGTTCCGACAGCACAAGCCGCAAAAACGCCTTCGCCACTCCAAGCCACTCGAACACTTCGCGGAACAGCATATCATGTGTAAACCGGCCTTCAGTGTCTTGAAGTTCTTGTTGCAAAGTCTGATTTTGAAGCGGTCCTTGATCCATGATTAAGGATATTCTACTCCAAAATCTCATGAAAAACAAGATACCGTTTCTTGCAATTTAACGATTTTTCGGCGATAATTTTGGTCAGGATTTCACTTTTGGACGGAGCCAACCTCACCCTATTTGCCGTTTTCCATGAGCGTCCTTTCCGATCCTGAAATTCGTCTCGAACCCGGCGACTTGCCTGAAATCCCGCTTCCCAAAGGTTGGAGCGAATTGACGCTTCACGCAGTCCTCCACGTTATCTCATTGGCGAGAATTGCTCTACTGAACGCTTACATCTGGCCAGATGGTCCTGAGTGTGACGGGCTCCGTTTACGGGCCGAAAATGACCGATTGAAATCCGAAATCGCTCTGCTTCAACTCGAAATCAATATCAAGGACGCTCGGTTTGCTCGTTTGGAACCGAAAAAGCGACCTCACTATTTGCCTCACGAACGGCTCGAAATTCTGGTAGTCCAAGCGACGCGAGGTTTGACCAACACGCAAATTGCCAAAAGGTTTCAAGTCACGCTTCAAACGATTCGCAATTGGATTCAAGGCAAGGATAGGGATGACACCATCGTTCAGATTGCCGAGAAACCGACGCGGTATCCTGATTTTGTACGGTTTATCGTTCAACAATTGAAGGTGTGTTGCCCAATGCTGGGCCGCTTCAAAATCGCCGACATTCTCGCTCGTGCAGGTTTGCATCTTTCGGCATCAACCGTCAAGCGTTGTATTGACGAGCTGCCGATTGATCCTACAACAATCGAAATTCCTCCTGACGCTTTACCATCAGATGAATCCGAAAAATCCGGCAACCACGAGGTCCAAGCATGGTATATCAATCACGTCTGGTCAGGCGATCTGACCGAAGTGTCGACTACCAATGGCCTCTGGTGTCCGTGGATTCCGTTCGCGGTGCCACAACTATTTCCGTACTGTTGGTGGGTTTATGTGGTCGTCGACCATTATTCCCGGCGGATTATGGGCTTTGCGATTTTCAAAACTCAACCGACAACCGAGGATATTTGTCGAGCAATGGACCGTATCTGTACCGAAAATGGTATCAAGCCAAAATATTTCGTGTCGGACCAGGGCGTCCAATTCGATTCCTGCGATTTCCGAAGTTGGTGTAACAACAATAGCGTCAAAAACCGATATGGTGCCGTCGGCAAACATGGAAGTATTGCGGTGACCGAGCGTATCATCAAGTCGCTCAAGTACGAATACTTGAATCGCATCGTCGTTCCGCTTTCGCAGAATGACATGGAAAACGAAATGCGGTCCTACGTTTCGTGGTACAACGAGCATCGTCCGCATACCCGACATTTTGGTCGAACGCCGAACGAGGTCTACTATAATCGTCGGGCCGCAAACACTCTGCCGCGAATTGAGCCGCGAAAATATGCGAAACATTCAACTCCTTGCGCGGCACCACGAATGTGCATTCGCGGCAAGGCTGGTGTCAAGGTGAAACTTGTCGTCGATTTTGTCAATGGGAACAGGTTGCTTCCTGTCATAAAAATCGAGAAAGTTTGACTTTTTCTTGCTGATTTTCAAATATCGGACGCTTGTGGTACGCGCTGACGTCACATTCTTCATGATTTCTGTTCGATTTTGTCGATTTCGTCAAATGACTTGTTGGTGTCATTTTGACTTTTCTCCGAAATCCGGGGCCGAAACCGACGGTTTTTGGCCAGGTGAAATGGTCTGAACAGGCACACCCCAACGGTCGAATTTGGATTTCGAAGCTCAATAGCAAGGCATTCGGACTGGCTGTTTACGCTTCGCAGTGATGATTACTCATCCCCACGCAAAACTCGCTTCCGGCGGTTGGTCAGACCTTACCGCGCAGGCTCGACCTGCAAGGTTCTCGTGAAAGGTTTTAACATGTTGACTTTTACATGACTCTACTCCTCTCTGCGGGCTTAATCTTGCCGCACCCTAATTGTCAAATATCAAGACGCATTATACGGCGTCATTATTGCCCCATATTCTACTCGTTTTGCTCGGACTTGTCAAGTGTTTCGTTACCCGAATTTTCTCCGAAATCCGGGGCCGAAACCGACGGTTTTTGGCCAGGTGAAATGGTCTGAACAGGCACACACACCAGACATTAAGTTGCTTGCCGATATAATCCAGCTTCACAAGCATAGTATGCGGCTATTCCTAGTAATAAGTACAAATTACTTTGCTGATTGTCTGAAACAAAAATCAAATCATCTAACATTCCCAACGCAACCTTACAATATCTCGCACCAATGAAATCGTTTCCTGAATGGTCAGCAATTGTAACCCATGGGTAGGGACTATCGATTCCAGTAAGGCTGTGATGATTATTTTCTCGAACGATATACTGTGTGCCATCAAATAAAGTTAATTCAAACATACCAACACTCTGAACATTATTGAAATAATTGGGAACAGTTTTTTGCATCGTGTGAGTTTGTGCTACTGCATCACCTTTATCGTTGACAAACTTGCAGGAAACTAAATTGGACCAAGATGGTGCTTGGGGGATTCCTTTAATCTTTAAATCTGTAGCCGTAATCAAGCATTCTCTTGTACCGTAAACAATACACTCCAATACGGACTTGTTGTCCGATCTTACAACAATTTGTTGGTGACGTTCTTTCGTTAAAACTTCCCACCACCTTCTCCATTGCCAAAAATTCTTGAATGAAAGTTCATTCGTTCGCAAACGTAAAAAATGACATTTCTCATCAGGAGGATTCCAAAGAAAATCGTTGGCACCCATATATTTTCGAATTCTGTTGTTGGTTTACTAAAAAAAGTTAAGGCCGAATCAAAACATAGAAAGCCGAGGAGACTTTCTACATTTCGGATTGATCGGCAGAGCCTCCCCATTTGAATTGGAATATAGTCAATCTATTGACGACGCTCTGATCCTGTGGCAAGTTACCAGATTTTGTAACATCTCTCACAAGCCTTCCTGTTATGCCAAACTGACTGAAAAGTGAATAGAATGCACTGGAAAATGATACCATACCATGCTTGGTTGAACCTCCAATTTCAGCAAAGTAAGTTGCTGATCCAAAATTGAGAGAACCTCTCATGGCCATGCGAGCGGCACCCTCCAATACAGTGATGGAATCCCAAAAATTGGTGGTTTTCGTATTTATCTCTCCCTTGAGAAAAGTGAAAGTATAATTAAAAACGGGCAAGATATATCCTGTGGCACCCAATGTTGTATTTGCCTGCTGAATATATTTTCCCGCAATTGGAATATAATTAAGCAGCCAAGGCATTTTTAGTGTCAATGATACAGAGATTGCTCCACTCACCCCCCAAGTATGTATCGGATCAGATTCTGGATCAAAACCATAATCTGGACGTAAACCATGCGCTATTACGATATCCGCTCTATCTGAAAGCGTTTTCTTAATCCTTGTTTGTGGTCCAAGTGCATTGATTGTGAAGCGACTAAAATGTTCAGACAGGGCTTGACGAAATTGAATCAAGCTCGTTGTTATCTCTTCGTAAGCCTGCATTACAACAACTGGCAGTTGTAATATCGGACGGACAATGTTGAAAAATAGATTGCATGTACCGGTAGCAGCTCCAGTGTTCATGCCTCTGATGTTGCCGCTTATCCCAAACGATGAGATCATGGCAACAAGAAATTCCCCGGTCGGATCAATTCCATTCACCGGGTCTGCATGGCAGTAAAGATAATTGTGCAGGCTCTGCGGATTGCTCAGATTCCCAAAGAACGGATCAAGTCGATTGAAACGACCAGTAGCCGGATCGTAGTACCTCGCCCGTAGATATTGTTGCCCGATTTTCGAGTCAAACTGTTCACCGCTGTACAAGAATTCGGTAAGCGCATTCGCCATGACGAAACCAAGTGCGTTTCCGTAGGCATCGAAGGAGTACAACTGGACGGCAGCACCGATACAATCGGCCAAAACCCGCGTGCTTCCGTGGCCGTCAAAGGTAAAGTAATATTCCTGCGTGACACCCTGATTATCCGTTACAATTTGCTTAATGCGTTGGAGTCCGATAATGTATGTTATGCTCTGTGTGACCGCGCCACTCTCGTCATAATCGGTCTGTCTTAACACCTGCGAGTAACCGGTGAGACTCTTCGAGTCGTTCAAATACTCGGTGAGTTTTTTCGATTCATACACGCCATCTCCGTCGGCGTCAATTTCATGCAACGCGGAGACACGAATGCCATCGGCACCGTATTTGTAAGTTGTCCGCTCTTGTCGGATCACTGTCTCGAACTCATCATACGACACGACGGTTACAACGGCCATTCGGCCTTGAAGATCGTACTCGAACGTGGTGTCAGAAACAAGTGTTCCATTTTCCGAAACCGATTTCGAAGTTTGTTGGGTGTGGTCGTAACCATAGTTCGTGATTTTCTCGAACGTCCCATCATTCTGGCCGTCGAAAAATTCTTCGAGCAACCGGTCGTTGGCGTCATAATGGTACGCGAACACCTGATCGATGATACCATCGTTGCCTTTATCGACTTTTTGGCTCAAACGGTTGCCCACCAGATCATACGCAAACTCCAGAGCCTGGTCGAATGCGTCGTCGAAGTGATCGAACTTTTCACGAACAAGGCGGCCGGCCCCATCGTAGGTCCAGTCGATCTTGTTTTGTTTGACTTGACTGTCGATCCAGAACTTTTCATTGGCTTGAATCTTGCGGCCTTGGGCGTCGAGCAGGTAATTAAACTGCGAAATTCCTTCGCCGGAGTCCATGACGCTATTGGCATTGTCGTCCCTGAAATTCGTCAGCTTAATCAGCCGATTCATATTGTCGTACTGATATTGCGTAACAAGCAGCACCTGACCGGTGTCAGTTGTCGTCCGAGAAAGCGTGCCGACCAGATCGTATTCGTAGGTTGTGACACTGCCCGTCGTCGCATCGGTAACAGTTACAAGCCGCCCAAAAATGTCATACGTGTAGCTAACATCGTCACCCTTGTCGCTGAAGACACGGATTTGACGACCATATTTATCGTACTGATATGAAACTTTTCCTTCAGCCGTCTTGATCGACGTGGTGCGGCCCAGTAAATCGTAGGTCGTTTCCGTGATGCGACCATTCTGGTCGATTTTCGTAACACGGCCTTGGACGTCATAGGTGTATGTCCAAGTTTGTAGCGGCGAGTTCTGGGCGTAGCTTGTCAGGTCTTGCCAGAAGAATTTTTGGTAAAGTCTGCCGCGAGTGTCGTAGGTGAAGGTTGTTATAACGCCTTCGAACGAAACTTGCATCCAGAGACGGCCACTGTCGTCGTAGTAACTCTTTTCCGTAAAATCGCCTTCCGGCAAAATGGCGTCGTCCGCCGTGCCTTCGACACCATCGGCACCGAAGCCGAGCGGAAGTGTTCGGGTCGCCTGATTCCCGAAAGCGTCGTATGTGAACCGGGTTTCATGTCCGTTGGGATCGCGCAGCAATATTTGGCGTCCGTATTCGTCGTACCCGTACTCGTAGCGTGGGCTGGCCATCTGGCCGGTCGCCGGATCGATGACGGCAGGGAGAACGACCGCGATAAGCCGACCTTTGACGTCGTACTCGAAATGCCGTGTCTGGCCAAGCTGGTTCGTTTCGGAAACTTTTTGGCCCTGATCGTTGTAGGCTGCCGAAATCGTGGTGCCGTCGGCAAAGATCGTTTTGACGACGTTGCCATGCGCGTCGTAGACATACTGCTGTTCCTGGGCATTTGTTCGATCAATGGTGCCATTGGTAAACTGCTTGACGTTGGTGCGGGAAAGAGCGACCCGGCCCAGAGCGTCGTAGACCGTTTCGGTTCGATGGCGTACACCGTTGTCTGTCGGATGGTCGATCATCGCCGTCTGCCGTCCGAGATTATCGTACTCATATTCGACGATTCGCCCGTCGGTCACGGTCTTGACGACCTGGCCGTGCATATTGTAGGTGTTGACGGAGACAATCGCTTCGCTGTAATCGAACGTCTTGTCGGACTTGATCTTGATATTCGAGATCGTTTTTTCGACCTGTCCCTTTGTGTTGTAGACCGTTTCCGAGCGAAGACCGAGCGTTTCCTGGTTGACCGCAATCTGTCGGTCGAGTTTATCGTAATCGTACCGGGTGACGTTGCCATAGGCGTCGGTTGTGCTTTCTACCCGCCCTTTGGTATCGAACTGCGTTGACGTTTGATATAAAATCGTGCCGTAGGAGACGAACGTGGGGGTGCCGTACATGACATCGACCGTTACTTGG
>CAZNVM010000044.1:0-2166 GCA_964576215.1 uncultured Planctomycetaceae bacterium | reverse complement strand
GACTCCGTCCGGTGTGCTCGCGAATTTTTTCGTTCATGACTCAGGGGAAAACAACCTTGAAGATTATCCCTGCCCTTTCCAAGAAACAATCAAACTATAATCAACAATAAAAGTTAAAGAATAAAAGAGCCGACTCTCGGTATATACGAGTTTGCAACCAACAAAAACCGTAACCCGTGGAGCCGGCTATGAAAATCAAAAAGGATTAAGGCGGCGAGGATCAGCGATGATTTTCGACAGGTATTTTACCACATGCCCGGCATCGGACGCAAGGGGGTGGGAGATGTTTGATGCGATGCTTGAACTGATTTTACAGCAACTCGGTTTTGTGCTCGCGACGGCGGCAACGATTCGTCTGGTCATCGACGATTCGCCGACGAAGCGGTACGGCAGGAAAGTTGATGGCGCCGGTTGGCATCACAATCCGACACCCGGCCGCACGGATGCGAAAACGTGTTTCGGGCATTCGTGGGTGGTTGCGGTGCTGGTGGTGCCGCACCCGGCGTTCGGCGAAATTTCGTTTCCGGTTGCGGCGGAGCTTTATCTGCGTCAGAAGGAAATCGACAAGCTGAAGGCGAAGTATTCGCGTGAGTTTAAAACGAAAACGGCGATGGCGGTTGCGATGGTGGAGCGTTTGGTGCCGAAATTTACGATGTTTGACAAGCCTGTCGAAATCATTGTTGACGGCGGTTACGCGAAGGACACGGTGCTCGTGCCGCTGGGCGAATTGGAAAACGTGACGACGATTACGCGATTGCGTCGTGACGCGGTGGTGTTTGAAATACCGCCGAAGCCGGTGAAAAAAGGACGTGGGCGTCCGAAGGTATACGGCCAGCGCATCGACATGAAGTCGATGGTCGAGTCGAATCGCGGCTGGCGATATGTGGAGTGCCGACAGTACGGCGAGGTCGTGAAAAAGCGTGTAAAATGTTTTGTCGCGACGAGCAAGCTGACCAGAGGCAAGCCGATCAAAGTCGTGCTCGTGAAGGAAGACGAGAAGACGTGGGTGCCATTGATGTCGACGAACGCCGACGCCACGGCGAAGGAAATCCTCGAAAGTTACGGCGTGCGTTTCGGCATTGAAGAAACGTTCAAAGACCTGAAGGAAGTGTGGGGCTGGGGCAAACAGGAACTACGGCTTCTGGAATCGAACGAAGCGGCCACGACCATCAACATGCTTCTCTACAGCCTGACCGAACTGTCCACCTGGGACCGCCCAGCCGCCGACCTCGTCGACCGCAGCGCTTCGCCCTGGGACGACCCATCCCGTCGCCCATCCCACGCGGATCGCCGCAATTTCTGCGTCGCAGCGTGCTCGCCGATGAATTTAACGCGGCTTTGCAGTCGCAGGCAATGACGGATGAAATTAAAAATGTATTGGAAAGACTGCTATATCTGGCGGCTTAAAATTGGAAAGGGCAGCTGATAATCCTGAGATGTTAAAATTGACTGCTGCTGAAGCTGCAAAAAAATATAAACAGACTACAGGAAAGACTATCGACACGAAGGAACTGTTGATGGTTATGGCCGATATTCAGGAACGTATACAAGAATTAGGTGTAACGTATGCTATACCGTTTCACGCCATGATTTGGTCGTTTTTCAAGACCTGAAACTTTAATGTCATGAGCGTGGTGGTTTCCGATTTGTATTTTTTATGGATGTTCTTCAGACAGGCGTCGATGCTTGTTTTGAAGTCCGCGAATGTTTCGTAATAACGATTATTCAACGCCTGTTTTTTTATAAATTTCCACAGCCGTTCGATCAGGTTCAGGTTCGGCGAATACGGCGGCAGGAACAAAAGTTTGATGCGAAGTTCCTTCGCCATGTCCTGGACAAGCAGACATCGCTGATAGGCGGCGTTGTCCAGCACGATGGTAATTTTTTCGTCGCCGTGAGCACGTCGCAACTTCCATAACATTTTGCAAATCGATTCCGGGTTGATGTATGTTTCATTCACCACCGTCATCAATTTTTGCGTGATTGCGTTGTACGCGCCGAGCACGTTGTAACGCTTCCTGCCGCTGGAGGTCCGAACAAACATCCGCGCGAAACACCAAAGGCTGACCAGAAATCCGGTGCCCCAAACGAAGTGGGCGGCATCCATGAAATACAAGTGCAACAAGCCTTTCGATGCTGATTTTACGGCAGGATTCAGTTTTTTTT
>CAZNVM010000043.1:0-14468 GCA_964576215.1 uncultured Planctomycetaceae bacterium | reverse complement strand
TGGGGCGGGTTTTGAAGGCAGGATATTGTCGTTATTGAATTTGGTGCCATCGGCGTAAATCCATTCAATCGACAGGCTGGTATCGTCGCCCTGCCGCAAAACAAGCATATCACTGGACGTTTTCGGAACGCGTTTTTTCAGATAGAGCTGCTTGCCGTCCTTGTCTTTCATCAACTCGCCGGGTTCCCTTGTGCAGTCTTTGTCGTCTTCGTCCTTGTATTTTTCGTCACCGTAATAAGTTGCCTTGATCGGCGAGTAGGTCTTGTCTGGCAGTTTGATGGAGCCGAGACACTCAAACACGTTATCGGCAGGCACAAGTTTTTTCGGCTTATCAGGCTCATCAGGCTTATCGCTCTTCCCGCCGGGTTCCACGTTCCGAAACAGCGGACGCCGACATGGTTCCTGTATGATACCGGTTTCGCCGGGTGTGGTGGATGTGCCGCCGCTAATAATTTCCCATCGACCACGAAACACAGCAAAAACACGGTCTCCGACAGCGTAATCTGGTTGCGATTCTGCACAAGGATCGCAAAGGGTTATTTCTTCTTCATTCCAGCTGGCGGTATCATATCCGTCTTTGGTAAGCCAAAGCCGCTTGGCTTTTGCAACCCACAATTTGCTTTCTTTGTCATCTGTGATTTTCCAGCCAGAAGTAATAAGAACTGGTGATATTCGTGTAATCGCCGATTCACGAACTGCGGACTGCGCATTGTCTGCCGTAGCGGACTCCTTTAACCGTCTTAGAAATTTGGCAGATTCATCTGAAAGTACGTAAGGCATCTTGCTTATTTTCCGATCAAATAGGGATTTGGCAAACACAATTCATTCAGGTTTGCCTCCTCAAATTGTACAAGACGAATATAGACATTCTTTTTTCCATCTTTCAACACTTTTCCTTTGCCATCCAGAGGAACCGGCTTATCAATTTCAACACCGCTGTCATCAAGAATCGGATGAAGTTTTTTCTTATCATCCAACGCGCGTGTTCCATTATCCAAAACTGCGATTTCATGTCCTGAAATTGGTTTTCCGTCTTTGTCGTAACCGTGAATTCCAGTATCAATTATAATATCATAAGTTACGTCCCACTTAAAATACTCTTGTTTTCCGGTCACTGCTAAACCGGGGTCAATTTTTTCAACAAGCACGGTTCCTTTCGGAAATCCCCAAAATGGCACTGAATTTGTTCTTCGTTCGTAATTATCGCATTTTGCGAGTGGATTGATGTATTCCTGTCGCGTGATTGTGAATCCTCGCAGGTATCTGTCCCGTTGGTACGGCGTGTCAAACGGCATCCCGGAACTATTGAGGACAGGGTTTCCTTTAACATCGCTTGAAAACACCGTCGGAATTTTTATCAAATTTCTTTTAAAATTGACGCCATCCGAAAATTCATTTTCACTTGGCGGCGGCTTATCTTCCGGTGACCCGATTCTGTCGTAAACGAGAGTGACCTTCCACCATTGCGTTAAACCCGATCCGGTTAATTTTTCGACAGTGTGTTTCGTAAGAATAAATCGCGTGTCTGAAATTTCGTGAAAATCGTAATATGATCCGAGCTGTGGAATAATATCGTAATAACCCAAAAGAACAGCAGGATGTATATTGCGATTATCGTCCTGAAAAACGATTTCCACTTCACAGGATGCTTCGACTGCTTCATCTTTGCGAGAAGCAGTGACTGGCTGTCTATTCACCAAATATTTTACAGTTTCTGCAATGTACATGCTTACGAGAGGAAATTAGAGAACTTTAAAAATGTCTGTCTTGTTCTTGTCGTCTCTAAACAGTTTCTTCCATTCCTTGTCACGTTCCTTTTGTTCCTTGCTGTAATTTTTCAATAATGAACCAATACTCTTAATTTCCGTCGCTATTTTCTCGTCTCCGGCTTTTCTGGAAATATTCCACGCTTCGACGGAACCGGCAACAGCGAAAGACGCCTTAGATTCTCCATTCTTCTTTTCGTCTTTGGTGTCGTTGACACCATACATTGCCTTGATCTTGTCGATTTCCTTTTGCTTGATCTTGTCAATTTCGTCGGCGGTAGCCGTGAGACGCTTTCCTTCCTCTTCAATCTGTTTGAGTCGCTCGTCAATCATGTTTTGCATCGGCTTGCGAAGCTCTGCAAGATCGGAAAAGGCTTTTGTCCAAGGCGTTTGTTGGAGCTTTTCAAGATTCTCTTCGAGTTTCTTTTTGAGACCGTCTTGCGCGGCATTGAACTCTTCCTGTGTGATAATTCCTTGCTGAAAACAGTCGGAAAATGCCGCGAGTCGGTCAGTCATTTCTTGTCGCAAATCGTTTTCATGGTCCATGATGGACTTTCCGGCGTCCAAAGCGTCCTTCAAAAAAGCAAGGTTTGGTCCTATAAACTTATCACGAAGTTGCTTGGCGGCATCCTCTTGAGCCTTGATAAGTTCTTGATTGCTGTAAATGAAATCTCCAGTCACGGCGTCTCGTAGTTCTCCGAGGTCAAGGATTCCTTCTTTTAGTTTTTCGAGCGCGTCCGGGTACGTAACGAGCGAGTCTCTAGCTGCTTTGAGTGCGGCCTCGGCGTCCCGGTTCGCTTCAAGAACGGCCCGGTTCTGCTCTTTGATAATATCTTGTTGCAAAATTTCTCTTGCCTTGATCGCGTTTCCTGTTTTATCGAGCCCCACTTTGATTGCGGCATCAATAACCGTAAGCTGTTCTTGCATTTTTTGAAGCGGCGTAATCTTGGCATTGACGATACCACGAAATATTTTTTCAAATTCCAATGGATCGGCGTCCGCAAATTTTTTATTGATTTCTTCGGCGATTCCTTTTTGAAAAGAAAACTTCGCCAACCACTTAATACGCTCTTGATCTTGCACAAACGCTTTATATTGTTTTATTCCATCAAGCATACGCTCGGTCTGTGAGCGAAGATCGCTATTATCTTTCATTCCAAGCAATCGCTTGGACGCATCGCTCAACTCACTGACTTTTCCGGCGGCGGCCTGCGCCGCGTCTCCGGTGTTGGTCATTGCCATAACAAGTCCACCGGCAAATATTGCGGCGGCGGAACCGGCGGCAAGGGCAGCGAAATTTCCGGTTGCACCGTTCAAAGACATTTGTGCGACGAATTGGGCAAGCGTCTTTCCCTTCAACAGGTCTTTTGCAGTTCCGAGTAGTTTTGCGGCGGACGCACCCGCGTTAAATGCGGTCACGCCGACAGAAACGGCGGTGGTCAATCGTGTCATCATTTCCGCCGAACTACCTGTTTTTCCACTCATTCGCATCAGGTTACTTGTCACCATCGCAATTGCGGATGCGGAGGAAGTCAGTTGTTTCCGCAAACTTCCCAAGGCGCGGTCTTGAGCGACCAACGCCATTTCATTGGCTCGCATCTGTGCGGCGTGTTCCGCTGAAAGTCGTATCACTTCTCCCTGGGCGTTCATCAAGTCGCCGAGTTCGTTTCGGTATACGCCAGCGGCTTTTTGCTGTGCCGAGAGTCCGTCAATGATTTGATCTTGCGAATTGCGGAGCTTGCCGTTTTGATCGACATACTCCTTCAAAGAAATCTGCACATCAGAAAGCCCGTCAACAAGCCGTCCGAGGCTGTCCTTTGCCTTGCCTTGCTCATCGACCCAGACGCCCATCTGGATTTGAGCAGCGTTCAACCCTTCAACAAGTTGTCCATTGGAATTGCGCAACTGTCCATTTGCGTCCTCAAGGACCCCCATCTGTTCCCGCAGTTCCTTCATCGAAAGGAGCAAGTCCTTAATCTTTGCGAAGGTCCGCTCCCCCATCCCAATTGAGCCGCTCTTTTTCGCCATATTCGCACCTCTTCAATTCTTCAAGTTCTTTAGGAGAAATCTCGCCGCCGAGTGCAGCAATCAGCGCAGCGGCTTTCTCGGGCTCGGAAAGTTGTTTTTCCCATTGGAATTTAAAACCATTACATTCCAGCCCGAACTCTTTAGCGTAAACATGACGCCAAAAATTGTAATCCCAATACGTCAAACGATCTTTGAGTCGTTTGATCGACGGCTCACAAAAAACAATTGCAAGGTGGCCAAGAAACGCGAGATCGCCCAATCCGATGGAGTCACCATTTCCTGACCACTCCCTTAGTTTTTTAACATCGCATTCGTGTCATCTTGCGTAATCGTATTCAGTTCCGCAAGGGCGTACCCGAAGGCGTAAGCAGTCGGCAGGATCGACTTGACCGGGACCGCGTTGAAATCAATGCCGTCCGGAAATCGCCGGCCCCCATTTGCGTCTTCGGCAAACCTCGACATGATCGCTATGGTTTGCCGGTCGAAATTGTTTTCGTCCCGACTTCGCACAATCGCGAAGTACTCTTCATACTCCGCGAACGTCAATTCTCTTGCGAAAATCAATTCCTCGTTTGCGCCGTTCTTAAAAATGATTTGTTTTTTCATGGTGTTAGTATGATATGATTTTATTGACGTTTGATTTTCCGAGTTTGGAACCTTCGCCGGTGATTTTGAATTTCATCGACGATGTTCCAGGCTGTCCTTTTGGCAATCCAACCTCGCCGAATCCGGAAACGTTCACCGGAAGCTCTCCGTAGGCAACAAGCCCTGATTTGTCTTTGGTCAAAAACCCAAACCACAGCATGGATTGTGGTGTATAAACAATACCTTGATCCGGCTTCATTAGCGGCGGAGCTGCGCCTTGATCCGGGTCAAAACTGAATTTTAGCGAAACATCGCCTCCAGTAACTTCGCCGGAGGCAAACATTTTCTCCACCTCCTCTGATGGAACCTCAATCTGATCTATCGAGAATTCACCAATGGTAAAGTCGCTGATTATCCGACCTTTGAGGTGATTGATTCCGTCAAGAGCGGAAGAATTTGGGGCAGTGAAAAATTGTAAAACACACCGTAATCCCGATGAAATCAGTACCGGTGTAGTTGTAACGTTTGTAGATGCGGAAACATGAGATTCTGACATGATAATTTATTGGTTAGAGTTGATCTTCAAATTGGTGAATAACTAAAACAGTTCGTATCGCAGCGAACATGGTTTGATAATTTGGGTCGTTTGGTGTTCCATTTTCTTTTCCAAGTCGCTCGACGCCGTGAATAGGTCCGGTATACGGCTGTGTCAATTCGTCAAACCGTTGAATGATAATTTCGGCGGCGGTACGACAAAGTCGCTTCGCCTTCTTGCTTTCATTGGAAACGACGGCAATTTGCAACGTGGATCGGTAGAAACCGTACTGGTCCGGCGATGCGAACGAATCTTCGTACTCCGCGTTTGTCTCCGCAATGAGCAACGACGTTCGAGTCACTCTCGAATCGGGGAACCGGTCTATGTAAATTTGATCCTCCGAAATCAGATCCGCGTCCCGGACGGCTTCGGCGGCAATGTCTACAATATCCATTTCAATTACTCCAGTTCTCTTCCAACATCATCAATTGCGTCTTGAATCGCCTGCTGAAGTCTTGGACGTAATCGGGTGACCACATCGTTCCAAAACGGATTTGCAGGCACTTGTTTCCCGCTTCGGTGTGTAAATCCGAACCGAACGAGGTGAATCGTTTTGCTGGGAATTTTCTTTCCTTTTGGAGTAATTTCTGTATAATCGCTACGCACTCCGGCAATAGCAAAAATATCAACTCCAAATTTTTTCGTCTTGATCCCGAACGATCTTTGCAAGGTCCCGGTATCGACAGGAGCGGCTGAACTCAAAGCGTCAGCCACCTCCGGCAACACCGATTCAATAGCCGCTTTCACACGGGCCGATGCGGTCTTTTCAATTTTCTTGATGGCCGCGAGCGTACTTTCAAAATCGGTGGGATCAATTTCAATCATCTTTCCATGTTTTCAGTTTCGCATGGACTTTTATAAGTAGTCCGTAACGTCCGTAGGGAATCCAACACGGCACACCGTCCAGAGCGGAAACATCGTAAGTTTCGTCACCAAGTTCGATTGTGTCGCCCGGCCTGGGTTCAGGGATATCGCTTTTGAGAATCACAAAAATTCGTGAATCTTGCGAAAGCGACATACCACCGAATCCGTACCGGGTCTGTCTCGCCCCGCGTGGTACAACGACAATATCGAACGAATCAAGGTTTTCCTTAGTCCGATACGACGCCTTCACGCCGTCGAGGGATTTCATTGTGGACCACTGCTGGAGTTCCGAACTTTTCATGTTAAACGACGTAATCAAGTTGAGCAGCTTTCGTTGTCGTTCCCGGCGTTCCTCCGGCCACCACCTTGAGCCGTGCAAACTGGCCGCATTGGTACGGAATTCGGAACGCAATCAGAAAATCTTTCGAACCGGACGCAGAGCCGTTTACCACTGCTCGCGAGTCGGAGATTTCCCGAATTTCCCCGGCAGTGGCGAAACTCTGCTCGTCAGAAAACTGAATCGAAAAAGTGTACGACGCTCCGTCAGGAAGTTCCGTTGCGGTGAGAGACGGAGCAGTAACGATCAATTCGTCCGTTTGAAGGTGTCGCCCGTCCCGCGTCTGCGGGGCCTCGTTGAGCTTGATCGGAGCGGAGTAATTCGTACCGCTCCCAAAAACATGCTGGACGCTCATCAGAGCATCAGCCATCGAATGGGTCATATTCATTTCTTGCATGATATTTTTTGGTAAATAGGAAATTGGAAATTAAACGGGCGATAAGCAATATTCACAAACGGAAAGGAAACGCTGTGGTGTCACATATTACTTACCACCCGGCGATTATTTTACGGTTACTTTCGATTCGTTATCAACGAGACCGTCGGTAACACAGACCGGTATCGTTCCGCCGTCGCAGTCTTTTGCGGATTGCGTCTGACCGGCTGAGATCAGGATTTCGTTGCTGGTTGCCTTGTCGATCATACTGGCGTGGCGAGACGCTCCGAGCATGATGGCTCCCTTGCGCGTCGTAAAGACAACGTTCGGGCGGTTCATCGGCCACATCGCAATCGCTGTTCCGATCATTTCGTCAGTGAACGCATCACGGTTTTTGTTCTTGATCTTATACGCCGTGGAAACGTCGATGTTCGCAATACGAAACACGGTAAACGCTCCTTGACACGCAAGACCGGGATACAACTGAAGGAACGTCGAAAGGACCGGGAAACGGCGGTCCGGATTTTTCGGGTCAACGACGTTGTCGATTTTTTCGTCCTGAAACGTCATCTTTCCATTGTTGCCCTGAATCCACGACACACCGAAATCACGATGGAAATAGACCAGATAGGCGGACGTCAATTCAGTTCCCTGTCCACCGGCGTCCATCATCATTGATTCATGGACGCAGTATTTAAGACCCTGAAAACCTTTGGCAATGTTGCTGTCTTTCGCAAGGTCCGGTTTGCCGTAGAAAAACTGCCGCTCAAACGTCCGCATCATTCGCTGTATAACGTTTTGCTTGGCAACCTCCCATGCTTTGACACCAGCTTCCCCGGGCTGTTCATAAAGAGCCAAATCCATATTGACGTAACTTCCGGCAACCTTGATACCCCATTCCCGATGTTCATAGGCGTCTTCAACAGTTTCAACGCCTTCGTTGAACTTTCGGAAAATGAGTGCGTCGTTTTGTTTGATCTTGACAAGGGCCATGTATTTGTCCCCTTCAATATCTTTCGTCGCGGTGGGGCAGGATACACCGCGTTCGTCGAACCCTTGAAACGCCGGAAGTGATGCCGGGATTTCATTGATGATCTCGCCCGGAAGGAATGCGCGTCCATCCGGTCGTTTAAATAAATTCACGTGAGCACTTGTTAGAAGCGATGGCATATCATTTATCTCCTTTGTGTGAGTAAAAATTGGTTAATGAAAGACTAATTTCCAGAAAGGATTTTTTCCCTTCGTTGCAACTCGGCTTCCATACTGTACACGGTTGGCACCGTCTTCGGTTTCTCAACCGAACTTTCGATTCCATCCGACGCTCGAGCGGCGGTAAGTTTTGCAGACAGATTAACGATCTGCTTTTCTAGCGAACCGACTTTTTTTGTCAATGCTGACAATTCGGCGGTTTTCTTTTTCTCTTCGTCGTCGCCAGGATTGGGTTCGTCCGAAAGCTGTGCGGCTTTCTCTTTTTCCGGGTCATCTTCCACCGTTTTCGTTTCGTCGGAAAGTGAGGCGGTATCCGTTGCCGGTGCGGTCAGTCCAAGCTTTGCGGCAATCGCGGCACCGTCAAGTAAAACCTGAAGGTCTTCTCCACTCTGAAAAAGTTCAAGTGCTTTCTCAGCACCGACCAAATCTGCGAGTTCCTTCAAGAGCGGTTCTTTCAGTGTTGGCGATTCCGGAGTGTCCGGCGTGGTATTATCGTCGGCCATATCAATGTTCTCCTTTATGATAGGATTGTTGGATGCGAGCAGGACGATCCCGGTCGCGCTTAAAAGTGTTACACTGGTTCCTTCGTCGGTCGGGTACGGTGTCACCGCAACTCCTTGGACGAGTGAATTTCTGAAAATATGAAGCGGTCCGTTTCGCTCCGCTCCATTGACGATTGCCGTCTCTCCGCTACGTAAAACCGTGTAGGGCCCAAGCTCAAGGCGAGGCGAACAACCGTAGTGAAATTTTTTGCTGGCAAGTTTTGCAATGAGCAGCCCTGCCGGATCATTATCTTTGACTTGTATAATCTCGCCGTCTGCAAACAGTCCTTCACCGGTGACGCGAAAATTTCTCGATGTTCCTACATAACTTTCGATATTCTCTTCCTGGTGGTTGTAGTCCAGTATGGCATTATCGCTAAACCGAATCGTTGAAAGGTCAACGATAAACGGTTTTCCGTCTATAACATCATCATGCCGGATCGGGTCGCCGGTCAAAACATGTAACAGTATCGGGTAGGTTTGCATATTATGAGCTTATGTTTGCTGGTGTCTGTTGGGCAAATATGTACGGAATCCCATTTGTTCCTTCAATCGCTTCTCGCATCTCACGGGCGTTTTCTCCGAAATCGTTTCCGAACCAAGCGGCGAATTTTTGTGGTGTCGTTGCACCGACCATCATGGCAGTATGCGCATCCTTAACCAGCCGGAACATCAGGAAGAACGGCATACCTCCGCTATTCCATCGAAGGTATTTTGACATGGATTCGGTTGTTTCTCCGTCGGGAAGTTCAACAAGCTCCTCGGCTACCCATTCGTTCAAAAGCCATTCGCTCAATTCATGCAACCATTCGAGCATGGGAATCTGATCGGTGGCACAGCTGTCGAAATACTGGTTATACTCACCTTCCGCACCGAAATACGTCGTCTTAGAACCGTCATAAAAGGTGTAAGGAATTTTCAATGCAAGTAATACCATGCGAATCATCGCTTCCCAGAACTGCTGGGTGTTTTGAGAAGGGTTCTTGCTTTCCAAAATTTCCAGTGAATCCGTTTCGTTCAAATTTACTACCTTGATGCCTTCAAAACTCTCGGAAACTTCACTCTGTAATTTCCGTTGTTTTTCTTCAAGGCTTGGAAAAATACTGTGCGGATTGACTTCCTGTTTCGAAACCAACGCGAGTTTTTGTGATAGCAATTCCTTGGCAGCGGCGTGTGTAAATGTTTTGTCGAGCGTTCGCAAGTGATTGATTGCCGGCAACAGAGGGCTTGTTCCGCGTCTCTGATTGACGCTGTTTCGGTATCCTACAAGCCACGTCCGATCCGCCCAAAGGTGTTGACCATCGACAAAGCCGCCGTCAGGGAGCCGGTTCGCAACGTGATACTGTAAAACTCTGCCATATTTGTCACATTTTACGCCGTGCGTCCACTGATCTGGCGGGTCTTTTTCGACAATCGCATTTCGGACACGATCTCCTTCAATAACTTGAATCTTTCCTCCCTTGACTTTTGCAATCATCACGTCTCCATCACAGACGCGGTGGCGTTCGATAATTTGCAATAATTCGTCAAACGAAAACTGCTCATAAAAATCGCAATGACTTTTCCTTTTCCAATTTGAAAATAACAACTCAAATTTCTCGTTAAAATCCGGGTATGGACTTTTACATTGAAACTTGTATGTCGCCATGTACTGGATATGCTTGTCTACCAGAAACGTGGCTAACACAAAATTCGTTTGAATCTCACGAATCTTGGAAATCGCCGATTCCCGGTCCCAGATCGTAAGTTCTTTGTCCGCCGGGCGTGTCGAGGTGATTGTTGGCGCAAGTCCGAAGTTTCCCTTGACACCCTCGTAAAATCCGAGTTTGACGATTCGGGGAATCCAGTTTTTAAGGTTGGACATTGTTTTAAACATTGTGCTTACATCCTCCCCATGTCAATTGTTTCGAGCGTCGAAAACTTACCACTCAAACGCCGTTCTTCCTCTTCATATTTTTCAAGCAACTTGTTGGCCTGTTCAACGTTGTACGCTGTGGAATCACCATCAACCGAGATGTTTGTAACGGTCGGATCGGCGTTTAACAACGCTGTCCGAAGTTTGATAATCATTTCCCGGACAAACTGTAATCGTGTCTGTTTTTTCATGCTTGCGGCCCCATCCCTTCAATCGACGCAGCGAACCGGCAACCAACGATACAATCGAAAAAATGATTGTCCGGCCTATGTGGTTTTTCAAAAAATTCGTAAATCTCACGCCCGTTCGCTTTTACGAGCGTTGCGGCCTCGGCGGCGCAGTGGTCGGCGAACATTCGATGTTCTTCCGGCTTGTTTCCCCAGAGCGAAATCGAACCTTTGTCACCGACATTGACCACAAAACCAGAGTGAACCTCTGTCTTTCCGTAATTCGTGTCAACTTCGAAAGTGTAAAACGACCTCTTGTTCATTTTCTTGTAAAGCCAGTGCCAGCCGATGGTAAGACCCGGCATACGTCGGAATTCGGAAATCGGCTTGTTGACTGCCCTAAACCCGCGCCCACGATATTCATGGACCAATCGCAACTCCGCCGGTGTTAGCATGCGCATCGCATCTTCGATCACGCTCCACTTGAACCCGGTGTCAACAAGGATTTTGTCAATACCGACGGACTCCCCGTTTTCGCGTTCGAATTCCCGGTCGATCAGATGCGACATCAATTCACGGGCACCTTGCCGCATTGCTTCATCGACTCCGACGCCGGGATAAAGACGCCGCAATGTTACATTTCCATCATCGTTTTTTCGGAAATAGCTGGAGGACTGTTTCGGGAACGTTCCGTAATCAATGATCCACCCAGTCAAGTGTTTATCCCACGCCGCCACGGCCCAGTAGTGAATGTCGCTATGAACGTCGATAAACGCAGTAAGTTTTTCCGCTGTGTTCGGAACAATACCTCGGGCGCGTCCGTTGACGCGGCTTCTGATTTGCATCGCAGAAACAACCAAATCGCCAACAGAATCTTGATACGGTTCGTTTTGATATTCCGCGAAAAACGTTTCAGGGTTTTCGAAGTAAAGATTCATTGCGTATTGCAACTCGGAGATTTCGCTCTTGCTGTCGAAAACACCTTTAAAATTTACCTCAGCACCTTCGTCCATCTCTTGACGATGTTCCCGATAAAACTCCGTTGCTTCCTCTTCATCCTCGTTCCAAAGATCACTATATTTGCCCCAAAGGTCCATTCGCTTCGGGAACGATTCAAGCAGTTTGTATCGAATGCCGTACCACTTCGGTTTTTTTGTACGATCTAGGAACGTGTCGGCAACGTCGCCAGGTTGAATCACCGTGCACGCCATCGCCATCGCAATACGTTGACCGGCCTTTGCAAGACCCTTAATCGCCCCTTCAATATCTCTGACGACTTTGGCGACCCGTTGCGGTGAACGCGCAATATTATCGTCTTGCGGATCATCCAAAAGTACAAGGTCAGGGCGCAACGTATCGCCTTCTGCTCCTTCGTACCTCGTACCACGTGGAATTGAGTTGATCGAACCGGTAACAATCCAACTTCCAGAGGATGGCGTCAAACGGTGCCCATCGGAAACAGTTGGAAGTCGGAGAGAATCCTGATTCCAGAGGATTCGTGTACGATGACCGCCGAGCGTTTGGCCGCGTGTCAGGTGTCCACTTTCCTCAATCATATTGATCGGATAGCATATTTCCGGGAAGTCGGCAAACAAATGCTGATTAAGCCCGTAGGCGGCCTTGAAAAATTCAATCCCCTTAATCGCCTCTTCTTGTTTTTTGGCAATAAAAACCACGCAATTGCGGTAGCCAAAATTCAAGGCCCAGTTTGCTGCGCCGAGCAAGGTTGTTGACTTCCCAATTCCCCGTGGAAGGGCACACGCAACACGTCCACCGACGCGAATGATTCGTTCAAGTTGAGTAATCAATTCCAAGTGCGGCTTACCGAACGGACGGTAAAATTTTTCCGGGAAATAAGTTTTCAGAAAAAATTCAAGGTCCGTTGCACTTCGCATAACCGCCTGTGGATTGCGACGGGCAGGAATCGGACCGATCTCGCGACCGAGTCGAGAAATTTTTCTGACCCGGTTACGAGAGGATTCTTTCTGCTTTTCGTAATCTTTTCGCGGCATTTTTTACAACTTCAGGGGAAATAAATAATTAAGGGAAGGGGTATGGCAGCAAGGGTAGGTAAACGGTCCTACCCTTCAAGTAGTACCTATCGAGGGGTATCACCTTACGTTAATCTCCAATACTGCGGGATGGATTTCTCCTTTGATGTCGGTTACTTCAAATCGGATTTGATAAGTTCCCGCTGTCTCGAAAATCGGCGGAACATTATCGGGTACGAACGAGAAATTCACTTTGAACTTTTTTTCTTTTATTTTTTCGTAAACCCAATCTGGCACAAAATCAAACGGCTTGATTGAAGTTAATGGAATTGCAACATTCTGAAAATTATCGACTGGATTCATTCCAAAACCTATCGACGATGATCCTGTTTGCCTTGCTCCAAGTTTAAACACGCTGTACGTCATTGATTGAACTTCGTCTCGAATCAAAGGAAGCGCATCGGTAAACTCTCCTGCTGTCGGGTCAAAAAAACCTTCCTTGATAACACCAAGGAAAATCGGCTTGCCACCTACAACTAATTCATTTGTCGCTTTAAAAAACATTAGCCACCTTTAACAATATTTGTCTCTTGAGGTGTCACAACAGAAATTCTTTCAAACCGAATGATTCTTATCGGACCAACTGCTTTCGTCTTAACAGCAATCGTCGCCCAGCCGCTGTCGCCGTCGGCGTTGCTTGCCTTGAGTCGAAACTCATATTCCGTTTCCGGCGTCAAGCCGGTGATGATCGCCTTCGTCTTCGCCCCGCTCCACCCGGCAACCCACGCCCCGCTCCCGGTTCGGTACTCCACGCTGTAACCGGTCGCGTTTGCAACGGCGTCCCAGCTCAAAATCACGCGGTCCGACCCCACCACCGGCGTCAAAAACACCGGCGTCTCCGGCGGATGCAAGTCCGGGAGCGTCGTTGCGGAGATCGTTGCGTAATTTGAATAAGCCATTTGTTAAACGTTGTCTGAGGAAACGCGAAAATCGTATCCGGTGATCGGACTCAAGCCGGAGATTACACAGCTTGTACCGCTACCGTCTTGGGCCGTCGTCCACGCTCCGGCACCGGTCTTGTACTCAAACTTGGTTTTGGTTGCCGTTCCCGACGGCGTGACGCTCACCGTGATCGACGTGGACGTGATGCTCGGTGTCGCAATGTTTCCCGGTGCGGTCGTCGGCGTTTTCGCACTGACGGTTGAGGACCAGCCCGACGACCCGGAAGCGTTCACCGCCTTCACGCGATAGAATCGGGTGGCGTCCGTCGCACCGACGGCGTGTGTCGCCGGGGAAGCCGAGACCGCCGATAACGCCGTCGGACTCGAAAACGCCGAAGTCGTGTCCCACTCGACCACGTAACTCGTCGCACCGACGACGGTGTCGAACAGGATTTCCACGTTCGTCGATTGATTCAACGCGACGGCCTGAACGTTGGTCGGTGCGCTCGGGGCACCGGAAAGCGTCGTCGCACTTATTGTTGCGTATTGTGAATAAGCCATGGAACTGTTGTAAGCTGCAAGTTGAAAGTGATAAAGTGTATTTGCCGACAACCCGGTCGCGGACGCGCTTGTACTTGTCCCGGTGTAAACGTCAATCCAATTCGTTTGATCCGTCGAACGCCGCGCTTTATACCCGGCTGCTCCACTCACGGAATTCCAGGAGAGATTGATTTGAGTCGGCGAAACGACGTTCGCCGTGAAACCTCCCGGCGTGGCCGGTGGCTCTGTCCAATAAACAAGGTATCCGCCGTTCCAGTCGTCCGCGATAGTAAAGTGAAACTGTTCGACGCGAATCGTACCATAAATATTCACGCTTCCGTTTTTTGAAAACGAAAAGGTGTCCAGCGTGACACCGGACGCAACGGCAAGATCGGAATATCCGGCGTTATAACTTCGACAGGCCACGTCGCCGACAATGCTTGTTCCATTCCAGCTGACACATTTAATGTCGAGTAGCGTTGCCGTTCTCGGATCGATTTCGCCCGGATCGCGCAACAGATCGGACCGCAGGGAAATGTCCCCGGTAAGCGTCAAAATCCCGGCGGGTTTGTTCAACGTGATCGGTACGTTGGCGTTTAAGTAATTTCCGTT